>CAMJDT010000065.1 GCA_946404495.1 uncultured Bacteroidales bacterium | reverse complement strand
CGGCCGATCTGACCGGTTCGCCTAAGAGACGCTACGGCTACACGTACAGCACCATTGTGAAGGTTGTAAAAGACATCCTGCGTTGCGATCCTCCCGGCACCGAGAATGCCAACCAGTTCGCACCGACCTTGGCCGCCGTCAGCCGTAACGAGATGCAGCGTATCAAAGATGCGCAGGGTGTGGGTTTGGATACCACGGCTCATCCGTATGATATCCTTGCCGACCTGGTGAACAATGGTTTCCTGACGCTCTACAAGCCGAAAGTGACCGCAACGGTTTATGCGGGCGATTCGGTGCAGTATGTCATCTTCCCGATATTGGGTACGGGTACCGACACGAAGCAGCACTCGAGTGTGGATGTTTGTCCGATGCCGATGTTGATCAAGCTCAAACCCGAGACAGACTCCGCTATACCGCTTATCGTAGGCGGACTGAAACGCGACTCGAGCGAGATGAAACTGCCGGTAGTTGTACTGGCAGACAGAATGACAGCCAATAGTGAGTTCACACTTAAGGTGGATTCGATCATGCCGAACATAGGAATCGCTTCCGTCAAGCTTAGTGCGACCGATGATCCCGATTTCCAAGAGGGATACCATAAGCTGGCCTTGGTACCTGATTTGGATTATCCGCAAACGGAGTACTACCTGAAGGGAGACTATATCACCCTCCAGCCGGCAAGCAGCAACACCTACGAGATGAAGCAAGGCTACAACTATACCTTTGCCATCGATTTGCAGACGATCCTCGGTAAGGACACCTTAGACGGAGGCTGCAAGGTGGGAACTGTGCCGTTCACCCTTGCCATCGTGCCGGATTACCTGCGTTGGGATCCGCAAGACGAGACCAGCACCCAATGGAACAGACACGGCAACTGGATGGGTATCGATCAGAATAACGAGCCGATTCATGCTACCGCACGCTTTGCTCCGCTATCCAGTACGTCGATAATCATTCCGGCTATGACAGACGGCAGACCCTATCCGAACCTGCCGAACCTGACCGAACCGGCTACCTACGACTCCGTTAAGCAGGTCGGCTTCCAGTATAACCAGTGTAATATCATCCGCTTTATGCCGGATGCTGCAATCGGAAACCAGCAGTATATGAAATACGCCGATGTGGTAGTCGATATGAAACTGCCGAACCAGAAATGGGCATTCCGTTCAGCGCCGGTGGAGGGTATGATAAGCGGTGACCTGTATATGGCAAATGCCGATCTCAATAACGAAACCCCGCTCTGGGAAGTAAGCGAGTTCGATGCTGACGGACGTACGTACAAGACCGGTAACGGTTCGTTCTGGCTCTCCGTCTATAACACCGAGACCAAGAAAATTAATTATACCGGTGCTGACTCTACCCGTTCGGCTTCTGCCGCCTGGTCGAAAGTAACCAATGCGATCGATCTGCCACTCAAGGCAGGACAAGGTCTCGCTATCTATGCGCGCACGAAAGAAGGTATTGAGACGCCTATCGTGCGTCTGCCGAAGGATGATGACACGTACTATTTCTACGGCACATACGGAGAACGAATCGATGACAAATATGTAGGACGTCTGCGCGATAAACGAACTGAATTGGCAAGCCCCAAAAAGGTCGGAGATCTGACCTTCCATCCTACAGCGGATGCGCAGACCTTCCGCCTTACGAATGGCGTAGCGTCGAGCTCGTTCGTCTTCGGTAACCCGACGATGGGCTTTATCGACATCTGGGGATTCATTGCGGATAATGCGAGCAAGTTGAAACTGGAATTCGATTATATGGATGAGACCAAACCGAAAGCCAGTGCTTATACCTCTATGACCAATGTCGTAGCCTTAGCAACCGAAAACAAACTTTCGAAACGGGAACGTTACCTGCCGCCTATGTATGCAATTGTGCTCAAGGCCAAAGAAGAAGCTACATCGATAGACCTGACGCTCAATACGAGCCGCATCGTGACCGACACCGTCCATCATGATAGACCTGCGGCTGCACCGCGCCATCGTGACGGTACACCGGTGCCGCACAAAGGCATCATGACGGTCACGGCCAAGAACCCCGTTTCGCCGCGCTGCTATAGCCGCTTGCTGCTCGGACAAGGCTACCATAACTCCATCCGGGAAGGAGAAGATGCGGTATTGACGACCATCAATATCGATAACTACTCCAATACCAACGCGCCTGCTACGCCGTTTAACCTCTATGCGGCGGAAGGCAGTTACGGACTGAGTATCGACCTGCGTGACTCGATCGTCAATATCCCGGTATCGTTCCTCATCAGCGACCTGCCCTATGATCCGGTGACTTACCTGTGGTTCACAGGCGTGAACAATATCGACGGGGAACTGGTGCTCTATGATGCGCAGACCGATACCGAGCGGGCAATTATTGACGGTATCTACCTGACGATCGAAACACCGACGCAAAGTCACGAACGCCGCTACTATATCCGCCGCCACGGCTATAAAGAGCAGAGTGGCACGGAGATTGCTACGGGCTTCGAGATCATCGAGCCGGCGGACGACGAGCAGGTAATGAAGTTTATTAAGAACGACCAGGTATATATCCTGCGTCGCGGACAAGTATATACGATTTTGGGACAACCCGTACGATAATGAAGCAGCATAGACGACATATTTTCAAGTGGCTTTTCGCCCTTTGGATGCTTTGCTGCATCGGATCGGTGAATGCTGCGTCGCAGGTGGAAGCACCCGCGGCATGGCGCACGACACCCGTCATGAGTGAGGACGTACGCCCCAACTATGAGTTCCACTCCACCTCTACGTACGCGCCGGTAGTAGGTACCACATCGTATATCGCTACTTCCACAACCGTGTATAAGCCGGGCACGTCCGGACCGAATAGAGCGAAAAAAGATAGTTGGGACGATCCCGATGATGGTGCGATCGGAACAGTCGATACCCCTATCGGCGAGCCGATAATACTGATCCTCTTCGCTTTAGCGTTCATCCTCTATAAAAAAAAGAGAGCCACCTCGTGACTCTCTTTTGAGTCCCTATGATACAGCATTTTCTGGATTATATTGCGATTGAGCGGAAGTACTCGCCGAGGACGGTGGAGGCCTACCGCG
>CAMJDT010000064.1 GCA_946404495.1 uncultured Bacteroidales bacterium | reverse complement strand
TCAAAGCCGGTCTACGCGCCGCAGGGATGTATGGCTCCGGAGCCTCTCCGGCGATCATCAAGCATATCTGCAACTCTGCCGGCATCGAGCGTTTTTCGCAATTCCAATTCGATATGTGTCGCCTTGGCATCGGTCTCTACGGTTTCTCGTTTGCGGGTGCCAAACTGCGCAATGTATGCACGTTGGAGACCACTATCCTCTCCGTCAAGACCGTCAAAGCCGGTGAGACGATTGGCTATGGTCGTCACACGACCCTCACCGAAGACCGTACGATTGCCGTCATTCCTATCGGCTATGCGGACGGCTTCGATCGGCGTTTCTCGAATTACGGCGGTGAGGTCTGGGTGCGTGGCAAACGTTGTCCCGTCGTGGGCAATGTGTGCATGGACCAGGCCATGATCGACATCACCGGTGCCGATGCCCGTCCGGGCGATATCGTCGAAGTGTTCGGAGAACATATGCCGCTTCAGGAACTTGCCGATAAACTCGGAACGATCACTTACGAAATTTTAACCTCTGTTTCGCGCCGTGTCCAACGTATCTATTTCTACGAATAAGCTGACGATTGGTTACGGTGCTACCGTCATCCAACGCGATCTGACGTTCTCGCTGCACGCCGGCGAGATGGTCTGTATGTTAGGTCCCAATGGCTGCGGTAAATCGACACTCTTGCGCACACTCGCCGGTCTCCAACCGGCTCTTAGCGGTGAATATACGCACAGCGATGCGAAGAATATTGCCTTAGTGCTCACCGAGCGCCTCTCAATGGACAATACGACGGTTCATGATGTGGTCGCTTTAGGTCGCTACCCCTATTCGTCGTTTCTCGACGGCTTAAAGAAAGAAGACGAGAATATTATTTCCGAGTCCCTTTGTCAAGTCGGTTTCGATAATCGAGAATCGCTAATCGAAAATTCCTTCTTCAACGCCCATTCCGACGGCGAGAAGCAGCGTATTCTCATTGCTAAAGCCCTTGCGCAGCAGACACCGATTATCTTGCTTGATGAGCCGACAGCACACCTCGATCTGCCGCACCGCATCCTCATCCTTCGGCTCTTACGTCAGCTTGCCCACGAGCAAGGCAAAACGATTCTCATCTCCACCCACGAGTTGGATCTGGCTCTCGCCCTCAGCGATCGGATATTGTTGATGACCCCGGGAAAAGGGATCCAACTCGACACCGCCGAGAACTTAAAAAAAGCAAAAGCCTTCACCTCCGCTTTTGGTATGGACATCTTTAACCCCCTGGGCTAAAAAATATATGCTATGAAACAAATTCTCTTTACCCTTTTGATGGCGATGCCGCTCGTGTGTGTCGCACAGGAAACAACAGTCAAGGACACCGTGTATGATAGCGCGAAGGCTTTTCGGGTCATTGAGCGTGCGGACAGTGTGGTGCTCTCGGAGGCAGCGTACAGCGTGCTGTTCGACAAACAGAAGAAGGAAAACTACAACCGTCTGGAGCGCGAGACCTTGTACCATCCCGACGGCCAGACAAAGGAGACGCTGGTGCTGGACTACAGACAGGCCAAGAACGGTGTCATGAAGCTGTATGAACGGAAGTGCTATTACCCGGACGGGACCTTGCAGTATGAGGAGATAAAGGACGACCCGTCGAGCGAGATCAAAACGACGTATTACAACGAAAAAGGCAAGAAGACTCGCCACCCCCAAGTGACGATTCCGCTCTATATGCAGATGCCCGAATATCCGGGTGGTAAAGAGGCACTCATCGCCTATTTGACGAAGAACGTGAAGTACCCAGATGTCGCACGTGCCAACGGAATACAGGGACGTGTAGTCGTGCAGTTTGTGGTGGCGAAAAATGGCCAGATAGAGAATGTCGAAGTTCTTCGTTCGGGCGGCGATCCTTCGTTGGATAAGGAGGCGATGCGTGTCATCCAATCCATGCCCCGCTGGATCCCCGGTGCGCAACGCGGCAAACCCATCCGCGTTCAATACAAAGTCCCGGTCAACTTCCGATTATAGTAAAACCCGCTCAGCCCATAACACTGTCGGTTTGCCGGCGACGCGGCAACCGATCACGAACGCTGTACCACCATCACGGAGGTGCAGCTTTTTCTTGAGCTGTTCCGGAGTAAGGGGATAGTTGCGCGTGAGGACGTTGGCCTGCTTGAGATCTTGACGTTCGGTAATGCGCCAAACGCGCCCCGGGAAATTCTCCACCAAGGTCTCAGCAGCGTACAGATGCGTATTTACGTCCAATTTATGGAGTCCAAATCGCTCGGCAATTAACTTATATGCCCCGGCTTTGAGAATCGCCGCATTCGGCTCGTAAAGATAATGACCAATTTCCAATGACAAATGACCAATAGCGCTTTGCGCTTTCTGCTCTTCCTCTCTGGTAAACACAAAAGCTTGGTCCTTTTTTTCGAGATCGATGGATGTAATACGTCCGGAACCGCCGCTTACCAGCAGCAGCTCTTTTACCTCATTCTTAATCGCCACTACATGTATATCCCACGTTACTTGCGAAAGACTTGTGACCGCTTGCGTGAGGTCGAGCATGGGGGACAGTTTGATCATTATCCGTTTGCCGTGCGCGAGAAGAGTAGGTAACAACTCTACTACATTCGGTGTACAATCTTCTAACCGAAACACCTTACCGCCATGACTGTCGCGTCGTGCAGGATCAAGGAATATTAAATCGTATTGTCCCGCTGAGGCTAAAAAATTCTCGGCAGAGGTATTGTGAATAGCGATAGGCTTATCAGCGAAATTATGCTCCGCTATCCGACATAACTCGGCGTTCTGTTCCACATAGTCCGTGTGCGCAAATTGTTCGCTTAGGAAGTAGGTATCAACTCCGTACCCACCTGTCAGATCGACAAAATGGCTTTCGACTTTCGACTTTTGACTATCGACTAATGATGCCTTATACCGTGCCGCCAATTCCGAGGAACACTGCTCGCAACTGAGTCGCACCGGATACCACCAATCGTCTATCGTCGCATAGGTGGGCAGCTTCTCTGCTGTCCGCTCACGACCTTCGACTTGTTGCAAAAACCAACGCCATTCGTCGTCCGTCAGGTGCTTGTATTTCGAGCGTTGTAACGCTAAATCAGCAATCATCAATCAGCAATCATCAATTGAGTATTACGATAGTAATACGAAAGTATTTCTTCGTAGTTGTGTCCTTCGCTCGCCATGACCGCTGCACCAATCTGACAGAGCCCTGCACCATGCCCCCAACCGTGCCCATTCAGCGTCC
>CAMJDT010000063.1 GCA_946404495.1 uncultured Bacteroidales bacterium | reverse complement strand
TAGTTGTTCATTGTTGTTGAAAATTTTAAGGGTTAAACATATAGACAAAAAAAAAGCGACCCGCGGAGCGGATCGCCTTTGTAAAGGTAGTATCAAACAAATCGGATTTACATGGTAGCTGTCAGGAAGGTGGCATTACCGAAGATATAGAGCACATTTTCGGAGGCAGGCACGAGGAGGGTCTCTCCCTGTTTGACGCGGATGCCGTTGATATTGGCCTCTCCCCAGAGACATACAACGACCACGAAGGAGTCGGTATGAAGATCGACTTCTGCGGCTACCTGTACGACGACGCGGTTGACGGTGAAGTACGGACAGTGGATGAGTTCGGAGTTGGGTTTGGTGGAGTCGTAGGAGGTACGGTATTCAGGCCAAACCTGGTAGTCGATGGCATCCTTGGCCTCGGCGACATGCAGTTCGCGAGGTTTGCCTTGTGCATCCACGCGTCCGAAGTCATAGACGCGGTAGGTAATATCCGAGGTCTGCTGTATCTCCGCGAGGAAGTTACCGGCACCAATGGCATGTAGACGACCTGCGGGCAGGAAATAGAGGTCGCCTTGGTGTGCCTCGTGGGTAGCGATAACGTCGAGGAAAGGATTGGTCGTTGGTCGTTGGTCGTTTGTCGTTGGAAGGAAGGTAACCAGACGCTCGTAGTCTTCGGGGGTGATGGATTTCTTGAGACCGGCGTAGATTTTAGAGCCTACGTCGGCCTTGATGACGTACCACATCTCGGTTTTTCCGGAACAGCCGTGTCGTTGCTGTGCGAGTTTGTCATCGGGATGTACCTGAACGGAGAGGTCCTGGCGGGAGTCGATAAATTTGACGAGAAGCGGGAACTTGTTTCCGAACTTCTTATAGACACGATCGCCGACGAGGAGGCCTTTGTATTTGTCGATGAGTTGGGTGAGGTTAAGACCAAGGTCTACGTCCCCGATGATACCGCGTTCGATGGCTACGGACTCATGTCCCGGTACGCCGGATATCTCCCACGACTCGCCGATATTGGGCTGCGCGGTGAAGATACCCTTGAACGGGGCTATCTGATAGCCACCCCAAATGGTGGTTTTTAAGTAGGGTTCAAACTTATAGGGCTTCATTCGAATTGAAAATTGATAATTGAAAATTGAAATCTTTTTATAGCCGCTCTATGAGCTCGTAACACATGCGGGAGTTATGGTAGGGACATTTCCAGAAGCCGGCTTTGTCTTCCTTGCGATTGGGAGTGCCGTCGGGCAGGACAGACCAGAACCATTCGCCGTGCTCGCGATCAATAAGCATATTTAAGATATAGCTGTATGTATGTACAGCTTGCTCCCAAGCATTGATGTCACCGGTTATCTGCCATAGGTTGACGAAACCGACGACTGCTTCCGCTTCCTCCCACCAGGTACGCTCGCCTATTGAGCCGTCGTCATGCAGATCTTCCTGTGAGGCCTCAGCTAATCGGCAAACGGTATCGTTGCAATCGATGCCAAGCACATCTGCCGCTTCCTTAAGCAACCACGAGCACTCGATGTCGTGTCCGGCGCTGAAGTGGTCGTTGGTGGGATGCCAGTGTTCGTCGAAGAAGAGTCCGAGATGTCCGGAGGGGAGCATGATATGCTGCTTAAAGGTATCGATGAGCGAGAGGAGCGCTTCGCGCACTTCGGGGGTAGGGGCTACGCGGTAGTAGTTGGTGTAGGCCTCCATAACATGGAGGTTGGTATTCTGCGATTTGACGGTGTTTTCGTCCTTGTCGCTGAGCCGCATATCGGAGAGGGGTTGCCAGTCACGGGAAGCCGCTTCGATATAACCGCCCCACTCCCGGTCACGGCCATAGTCCTCGAGCACGCGGAAGAAAGAATCGGCTAAAAGCAGAGCTGTCTTATCGCCCGTAGCGCGCACGTACTCGCTGAAGGCATAGAGCATGAAGGCTTGGGCATAGAACTGCTTGTGGGTGTCGAGGGGTACACCGTCGGCCGTAACGGACCAATAGCAGCCGCCATGCTCGCGGTCGATGAGATGCGCTTCGATATAGCGTTTGGCTTGCGTAGCGGCCTCCAGGTATTCTTTTTTGCGCAGGATACGATAGGCAGACGAGAACGACCACAGGATGCGGGCATTGAGGATAGCGCCGCGCGGGGCATCGGGCACGAGCACTTCGTCACCTGTGACCTGACCGTAGAATCCTCCACGGTCAGCGTCACGCAGTCGGAGCCAATAGGCGAGGATATTATTCTCAAGCACATCTTGTGCCGAGTGCTTGAGATTATTTACCATTGGGTCATTTACCATTTACCATTTATTTTAGCATTGAATCATTTCGCCATTTTGTTTTTGGCAACGAGGCGTTTGATGGTCTCCACGGAGGCGGAGGTGTTGAGACCGTCTTCGGGAGTGTTGAGACAATAATCGAGGAGTTGGTCAATGGTGGTAGTAGCGACGTGGAGACGGGTGTCCGCAGAAGCGTAGTAGATGAAGACGCGACGAGTGTCGGCATTGGCGTTGGCATTGGCCATTGGTTCATCTACTATCCAACCATTGGAGAACGCTACGTTCATCACATCACCGATGTATTCATAGCCTTCGGGGATAAGGAACCATCCGCCGGGTTTGGCAATGATACGCGTAGGGTCATCGAGGGCGGTCATGTACAGGTAGAGCACATAGCGGAGCCCATCAGCTGTGTTACGTACGCCGTGCGCCAGATGGAGCCAACCCTTGTCAGTCTTGATAGGAGCCGGTCCTTCACCGTTCTTGACCTCATAGACCGTGTGGTAGTTACGGCCGAAGATGATACGTTCGTTGCGCACCTCGGCATGGGTGATGTCCTCCGTGAGCGTCCAACCGATACCACCACCTTTACCTGTTTCGATGAAACCGTCTTGGGGGCGAGTAAAGAAAGCGTATTGACCATCGACGAACTCAGGAAAGAGCACAACGTTACGCTGCTGGCAAAGCGATTTGAGGTCTTGGAGACGCTCCCAATGCACAAGGTCTTTGGTGCGGGCTATACCGGCAGCTGCAGTGGCTGCGGATGTGTCGAAAGGCTTCGTTTCGTCGTGTCGCTCGACGCAGAAAATACCATAGATCCAGCCGTCCTCGTGAGCGGTCAGACGCATGTCATAGACATTCGTTGCCGGCGCATTATTGCCATCGGGCATGGTGATGGGTTCGTCCCAAAACCGCCAACCGTCGATACCGTTGTCGGACTGGGCTACGGCGAAGAACGACTTACGGTCAGCCCCTTCCACACGTGCCACAACCGTATATTTGCCCTCAAAAAGAATCGCTCCGGCATTGAGCACGGCGTTCATCATGATGCGTTGCATGAGATAGGGGTTATCCTGCTCATTGAAGTCATACCGCCACTCCAGAGGCGTATGCTCCGCGGTAAGAATCGGATATTTA
>CAMJDT010000062.1 GCA_946404495.1 uncultured Bacteroidales bacterium | reverse complement strand
GCGTGCATCTTATCGAGCAGTGCTTGCGGCAGGGCCTCACCGGTCTTATAATGCTTGGCAAAGGTATCGAGGAACTCTTTCTCGTCGATGAAGTTCTCATTGAACTGTGAGGGCAGCTCCACGAAGTCACGCGGTACGTTGGTGCCGCTCTGCGCTGCATACTGGCACTTGGTGAGCATACCGTGCAGACCATGACCGAACTCATGCAGGAAAGTGCGTACCTCGTCGTACGTGAAGAGAGCCGGTTTGTCTGCCGTCGGACGGGTGAAATTCATCACATTGACAATATGCGGACGATGATCTTTTTTACCCTTCATATACTGCGGTTGGAAATCATTCATCCACGCACCGCCGCGTTTGCCATCCCGCGGGTGGAAGTCCGCATAATAAACAGCGAGGAACTTACCTTTGTCGTCAAAGACCTCATAGGCCGTTACTTCGGGATGATAAACCTGTATCTTCTTGTTCTCTTTGAACTTGATGCCATACAGTTTCTCGGCCAGACCGAAGACACCCTTCTTCACGCTCTCCAGCTCGAAATACGGACGGAGATCGTCGTCAGAGATATCGAATTTCTCTTTCTTGAGTTTCTTGCTGTAATAACCGAAGTCCCAAGGCTGGAGATGAGCGGCATAGAAACCGTGCGCTTTGGCGTACTCCTCTAATTCCTTCACTTCTTCCAGAGCCGTCGGCATATAGGCATCACGCAGCTGATCCAGCAACTTATAGACGTTCTCCGGGGTCTCAGCCATGGTCTTGTAGAGCGATTTGTCAGCGTAGGTCTTCTTGCCGAACAGTTTGGCTAATGCCAGACGCGTGTTGACGATCTCGACGATGAGGCCGGTGTTGTCAAACTCACCGCCCACGCACTTGGAAGCGTTCGCCATATAGAGTTCGCGACGGATATCGCGGTTGTCGAGGTCTTGCATGACGGGGATGGTGGTCGTCGGCTTGAGGTTGAGCAACCAGCCCTCTACCCCTTTCTTCTCGGCGTTGGTGCGGAGCACAGACTTCGTGTCGTCATTCAGACCTGCGAGGAGCGCCTCATCGGTGATGAGCATCGACCAAGCGTTGGTGGCCTTGAGCACGTTCTGACCGTACTGGAGCGTGAGTTGGCTCAGTTGGGCGCTTAAGGTACGATAGACCTCTTTGTCCTCCGGGCTCAGGTTGGCGCCGTTATTGGCAAAAGACTCGTAGATATCCTCCAGCAGTTTGTACTGGGCTTTGTTCAGTTTGAGTTTGTCGCGCTGCTCATAGACAGCTTTGATACGTTTGAACAGGCCCTCGTTGAGACGAATCGTCGAGGAGTACTCCGACATCTTCGGACTCAGCTCCATCTCGATCTGCTGCAGCGTATCGTTGGTCTCGGCGCTGGTGAGGTTATAGAAACAACCCGCAACAATGGTGAGCATCTCTCCGGATTGCTCATAGGCCTCGATGGTGTTGGCAAAAGTAGGTGCAGCAGGATTGTTGACGATATCGTCGATCTCCTTCAGACCTTGCTTCATTGCCTCTTCGAAAGCCGGCATGTAATGCTCCGCATGAATCTCGTTGAACGGATAGGTGCCGTGCGGCGTTTTCCAGTTCTTATAGTCAAAGAACGGATTGGTGGCAGCCGTTGCTGCCAATACAGTGGTGGCTAATGCCATGGTTAGAATCGATTTCTTCATTTATGATTTCAAATTTATGATTTATCTTTTTCCGCGAAGCAGGTTGATGTCACCGGAGAGTTGGTACACCCCGATAACAGCCTCGTCGGCGTTCAGTTTCTTCTTATTGTAGGAGATCTTGGACATGTACTTGGCGTTCTTGGCGGCATCGGTACCCAACGCGCGCACCACATAGAAATACGCGCCTTCCGCTGCCGGGCGACGACCAATCATGCCGTCCCATCCTTTGGATGGGTCATCGGACTCATAGACCAACTTGCCCCAGCGGTTATAGACCCATATATGGAACACCGCCAGCGAACGGTAGGCGACACGGAACTCGTCGTTCTGGCCGTCTCCGTTGGGGGTGAACACGTTCGGCACCGCCAGATAGGACTCGGCGATTGCAACCGTTGTCTCCATCGAGTCTGCCTCACACAGGTCGTTGAGCGCCGTACAAACCACGCGGTACGTACCCGGCTCGCTAAAGACATAGCGGATGTCCTGATCGCGGCGCGTCGCCAGATGCTCCGTGGAATGGTAGATGTCCCATTTGAAGAAGCGTGCGGCAGGAGTCGGATTCGAATAGAAAGCCACTTCCAAGGCACCGCTGTACTCCGAGCCGGTAATCAGTTGCTGACTCGTCGGGCGGTTGCGCTCATTCGATTTCTCCCCCTCTTTGCCGCGGGTGGTAGCCAAAGACGTCAGTTGGAAATTGACTGCCTTGATGCTGTCTATCGGTACGTCCACCTCGACACACGCTGCCGCAAGTCCTAAGGCCGAACGTACGTCCGGATCGTAGCAGAGCGTGATGGTGGTCGTGTCATACAAAGCCGGCAAGAGAATGGTCTTGCTCAACTTACCTGTCATCACGGCAGCCGAGTCGGTCCATGCTTCTCCACCCCAGACGATTGCATTATAAGATAAGGAATACGTGCGCGCGCGGGAGCTTATATCGCCTTTCGTCACCTTCAGCACCGTGGCATCGCAGCGAGTCTCCAAGCCCAGAACCAGCGTGTCCATGTCCTTGTACAACTGGCAGCAGAAATGACAACCTTTCGCCGAATAACAACCCTCATCGGGATAGACCTCGTTCGTGTTGAGCGCCGACCAGGAACCATCATCGCTGTACCAATCGGTAGGGCCATCCGGGCTCTTTAGGTGTATCTCGTCCTTAAAAATAAACAGTGTATCCGTACCTTCGACCACCAGTGTCCATGTGCCTACGCCCTCGATGGGGAGCGCGTAGGTCACAACGGCCACAAGGGTCAAAAGCAGACTATTTACCAATCGTTTCATTTATTTACCTGGAAACGGGTATTGCCGTTTTGGATGAAGTCCACGATCTGTTTGGCAGCCGCGATACCGGCATTGATATTGGCTTCCGCTGTCTGTGCGCCCATCTTCTTCGGAGTTGCGAAGTAGCGTCCTTCGAAGAGTGTGCGGAACTTCGCATCCGCGACAGGCATAATATCCGTCATGTACTTAAGGTCGGCACGCTCTTGCATGAGAGCGATCAGACCCTCCTCGTCGATCACCTCTTTGCGGGCTGTGTTGACGAGGATACCACCCTTCGGCATGAGGTTGACAAGATCGTGGTTGATGCTGTTCTTGGTCTCTGCGGTGGCAGGGATATGAAGGCTCACAACGTCGCAAGTCTTGTAGAGTTCCTCTGCGCTATGCAGCGGCTTCACGTTAGCAGCTACCATTGCCTCATCGGGGCAGTAAGCGTCATAAGCATAAACGTCCATACCAAAGCCCTGTGCGATACGTGCCACATTACGACCAACATTACCGAAGGCATGGATACCGAGTTTCTTACCCTTGAGCTCGGTGCCCGACGTGCCGTTATACAGGTTACGTACGGCATAGACCATCAGACCGAGTGCCAACTCAGCCACCGCATTACTGTTCTGACCCGGGGTGTTCATCGCTACCACTTTGTGGGCGGTAGCGGCCTCGAGGTCGATGTTATCGTAGCCGGCGCCGGCACGAACGACGATCTTGAGTTGTTTGGCAGCGTCCAGCACAGCGGCATCGACAATATCCGAACGAATAATGAGGGCATCTGCATCAGCGACAGCCTCCAAGAGTTGGGCTTTGTCGGTATATTTCTCGAGCAGCGCCAGTTCATAACCTGCGCCCTCTACCACTTCACGAATGCCGTCTACGGCTACTTTCGCGAACGGTTTTTCTGTTGCAACTAAAA
>CAMJDT010000061.1 GCA_946404495.1 uncultured Bacteroidales bacterium | reverse complement strand
ATGTTTCATAATAAAACCCCAAAAGTTTATTGTTCAACTTTTGGGGTTCATTACAAACTCCTGACCTTTTTCTTTCACTTTTCACCTTTCACCTTTCACCTCCCCTGGTTCAGCCACGCGAACACATCTTTTCTGCGTTCGATGAGGAAGCCTATCAGGCAGCCGATCAGCCATCCGATGATGCATCCGATGATCATCGACTTGGAGATGCGGTTGATCGGGCGGGGACTCATTACAAAGGTATTTTGCATCACCACAGGCGCCGTGCAGTAGGCCAGACGCGTGTCGCGCAGTTGCTTCTTGTGGAAGAACTTATCGATCTGATCCGTGAAGAGATGTATCTTCCTCTCGCCCACGAGTACCTGCCCGCGTTTCTTGGTCACGAGTTGCGGCGTGTCGTACGCTTCGCCTTGCTCGAAATAGAAGACGGAGGTCAGACTGTCGAGTTTCTCGATCTGATCCTTGTCGTATTGGTACTCGCGCATCCGATTGGCCAGGTCCATCTTATAGGCCTCTTGGAACGCCGGATCGGCATTCATATAGGCCATGATCTTCTCCTGTGCCAAGGCTACATTGAGTTTCCAACGAATCCTGAAACGCAGAGCCAGCATATCCGGCACACGCACATTGAGCGTATCCTTGATAGGTGCGCTGCGGCCCCAGTCGATATAATCCGCTACGCCGTCGTGGAGTCCGTCCTGCAGGTAGAAGGCTTCGAAATGCGACAGGAACAGCGAACCGTCCTCTGCATCCAGCATCTTCCACAAGGTCTGATTGGGGTTCAGCTTGGGGGGCGCCTGACAATTGAGCGCCTCGAAACGCGTCTTGGCACCATTGAGCGTAGGACCGTTCAGGTAGACGATACCCGTCACTTCGTACATTTTGTTATCCGGACGCGAGTAATACAGGCCGCCGGCGATACCGAGCAGCGTCAGCGTGATCACTACGTACCACATCCGCCAACTCAACCGCAGCATTTGGCACAGCACCTGCCATGCCCACATCACTACATCCATTATCACTTTGACGCACGCTTTGCACAGGTCAAAGAAATTCATTTCTTTCTGTTCCATTGTTTAACTCCTTCTGTTTCGCATCCAGTTCTTCCAAATCGACGAGTTCTCCCGTGTGCCGTTCTCTTCTTTCTTAGGCTCAGCGGGTTGCTTAGCCGGTTTATCGGGCGTGGTGTCGTCCTCAAAGTTAATCTCTATCTCGCCGTCCATGTCGTTGCCGCGATGCGCATGTTTGTCCTCTTCCTCTTTCTTCTCCTCTTCCTTCTTCTCTTCGGCAGGCGGTGTTTGGATACTACCCGTCAGGTCGATCTCCGTCAGGGGTTCGTCTTCCTTAGGCTGTTTCTCCTCGTCCTTGTAGTTATCGTTGATCGCCTCATCGATGGTCTTCTTGCCCACCACTTCCTCCAGCGAGGGGATATCGCTTACCTCGTAGCCGGTGGCGATGATCGTTACGCGCACGTCTTCGCCCAAAGTGTCGTCGATGGTGGTACCCCACTGCACCTCCACTTCTGCGCCTACCTCTTCGATGAAATGGTTGATCTGCTGAATCTCCTCCATGCGGATCGCGTGTTCGGTGGAGAAATAGAACTGCAGCAGTACGCGTTTGGCACCGTGTACGTCGTTGGTATTGATGAGCGGCGAGTTGAGCGCATTCTCGATGGCTGCCGTGATACGGTTGGTGCCGCTGGCCTGACCTACGTTCATGATGGCCATATTACCGTTCTTGAGCGTGTTATAGACGTCTGCAAAGTCGGTATTGATATAGCCCGGTACGGTGATGATCTCCGCGATCGACTTAGCGGCATTGCAGACCACATCATCCGAACGGGAGAACGCATTGAGGAAATCCAGGTCGGGGTAAATCTGACGCAGTTTCTCGTTGTTGATCACCAGCAGTGCATCCACATGTTCAGCCAATCGGGCCACACCGGTCATCGCCTTGCGGATCTTGATGGCTCCCTCAAAGGCGAAGGGAATCGTCACGATACCTACGGTCAGTATCCCCATCTCTTGCGCCACCTCAGCTACCACGGCGCTGGCACCGGTACCCGTTCCGCCTCCCATACCTGCCGTGATAAACAGCATCTTCGTGCCGTCATCCAAGGCCTCCTTGATACGGTCGCGGTTCTCCTCGGCATATTGCTGCGCGGTTTCGGGTACACCTCCGGCTCCGAGACCGGGACCGAGTTGCAACTTAGCCGGAACGGACGACTTACCGAGCGCTACGCGATCGGTGTTACAAACCAGGAACGACACATCCTTGATGCCCTGTTTGTACATATAGTTAACGGCATTGCAGCCACCACCGCCTACACCCATCACCTTGATGATCGTGTCCTCTTGGAGGTCAATTTCGAGAGGAAGAAGTTCTTCTGCCATATCAATTGTCAATTATCAATTTATTCAAATTCTTCTGTGGTATCGTTATAGGTGAAGATATCGAGTACCAGGTCACCTATCTTCTTGCCGATCTTCGCCGGCGGTATCTTCTGCCCGGGGTGCGCGTCGCGGTAATCGGAGCCTAAGATGAGTCCGCCTACCAGAGATGCATATTCCGGACTGTAGTATTCTTCGGGCGTGTCGGAGGCCAAGAGTTGGGCGTGACTGCCGTATAGCACCTTCACCCCGGTCTTGCTCTGTATATAGGCCTCCATCCCTTCCATCAGGCTGCCGCCGCCCGTGATATAGACTACGCTGATGCGCTCTTCGAATTGCTTCAGCGCCACCATCAGCGGGTCGATGATCTCATCCAGCTTCTGACGAATCAGCGTCGCCAAATCCTTGGACGTCAGTCGGATGCTGTCGCCGCCCGTGGAGGCGATACGCATCCTCAGGTCTTTCTCCACCAGCTCCGGCGAAGCGAAACCGTACTGCGTCTTGAGTTTCTCGGCGTTGGGACGCGAGATGCCCTGATGCGTGATCAGTCGCGTCACGTGGTCGCTGCCCTGCGCGATGACTTTCGTCAATAGGTATTCGGTGCCCTTGAAGACCGTCAGCGTTGTGGTCTCGGCTCCCATGTCGAGTACGGCGCAACCGTCGTACAGCGCATCCGGATTATCCGGCGCAAAGGCCGAGAGCAGGGCTTCCGGACGAACAAAAGCTTTCTCGATGGACTTACCCGCACGGTCGAAGCTGTCCTGTATCTTGGTCTTCAGTTCTTTCTTGCCGACAAAGGCGATATAGTGTGCCTCCAACTGCGCCGTGCGTTGATCCGGACGGGGTTTCTCCTCTTGCTCCACGCCGTCCAGTACGAAATAGGAGGGGATAATCGCCAGCACGGCGGCTTCGGGGTTGTGCAACTCGATCTTCTCGCAGCACTCCTTCTCCATCTCGATGAGCAGCGAGGTAGGGATCACACGCTTATGAATCATGTCGCGCTTGCAGGCCACCGGCACACTCTGCATCGTCCTGCCGCCTACCAGCAGAAACGCCGTAGGCAGGTTGTCGTACTGAATGCGGTTGCCTAACTTACGCAGCACCTCCGAGATCATGAATCCCGCATCCGTCGTCTGGGTCACTATGCCACGATCGATGCAGTCGAACTTATTCGACTCCTCGTAGCCTAAGATGCGCAGGGTATCTTCGCCGATGCGCTCGGCGGCCATCGCGCGGATACTGTTGCTGCCCAATTCCAAGGCCACCAACGGCAACTTATCCGACTGCTCTTCCTCTTTCTTTCGCTTCGCCATACCTTTCACCTTCCAATAACTTGATCCTTAAAACGTATATCCAATTCCTTATACTGCGGTTTGTCGGGCAGTCCCGGCCAACCCTTCTCCATAAAGGTGCGCAGTTTTCTGAGCCTACGCTCGTATCCCTGCATCTCGCCGATCAGGATGACCGGTTCGCCTTGTTGTTGCACCAGGTAGATATGCTTCTGGTCCACCACCCGCACGGCCCGTATCCGCCTGTTCCAGTAGCGATTGTCCTGCAGCCATTCGGCAAAATCGGCCAACTCCTCCCGGGCCATCCTTTCCCCTACATGCCCGCCTACGCGCAGCACCTCCTCCGTCACGCTCTCGCGAACAGGCATCGGCTCGCGGTCGGTGTCTATATAGTACGTTCCCGCCTCCGTCACCACCTTCAGTAGCGGCACGCGCTGATGCAGTACTACTACGATATGATCCTCAGAGGTGGGGTAGCACTCGGCCGTTCGGACCATCGGATGACCCGTTACCAGATCTTCGATCCGATCCGTCGAGATATGCTTCAGGCGCTTGCCTACCGGGTAGCAGTCGTTCGTCTTCATCAGCCTTACCAACTCCCCCTTCGTCACGATCTGCCTTTCCGCACTGTCGCTCACGATGATATCCAGTTGGCGGCAACTACGCTCCGTGTCCAACCCGCGTGCCACGCCCAGGCCCGTCACCAGACCCGCTACCGTCACTACGACCGTCACGCCAAGCAATATCTTCTGCCAAACTTTCACCTATCACCTTTCACTTTTCACTTTTCACCTAAGATTTGTTCCGTGATCTGCGGAACAAATCGATCGATGTCTCCCGCTCCTAAGGTCATGAGCGCGATCGCCTCGCCTTTCTCGTCGGCCAGACGTAAGCGCTCGCGTATCGTCTCGAGTAGCGCATCTTTCTCCACCACCGACACCTTGCATTGGTTGCCCGGCACCTTCCGGCAGCATTTCATCAGCCATTCGCTCGTCACACCCGGTATCGGTCGCTCCCTGGCAGGGTAGATAGGCAGCAGAATCAGTTCGTCCAATCGCGTGAGCACGCGTGCGAATCCGTCTACAAAATCGCGCGTACGTGTGTACAGGTGCGGTTGGAAGATGCCGATGTTTCGTCGCTGCGGATAGATCTTGCGAACCGAATCGATGGCCGACATGAGTTCGGTCGGGTGGTGCGCATAGTCGTCCATGTAGGCCACCCGCGGCGTCGACACATGGATATTAAACCGCCGCTTCACGCCCGCAAAGGTCTGCAGACCCTCTCGTAATATGCTGTCGCTCACGCCGTTCAGCCAAGCGATAGCCAATGCGCCTACCGCGTTCTCAATATTCACCCACACCGGCACGCCTAATTTCAGATCGGCTATCACACCCTCCGGATGATGGAAATCGAATCGTATCTCTCCCTCGCTCACGCGGATATTGTCGGCGTAGAAATCCGCATCCCTATCCTGCATGCTGTACGAGTATATCTTTGCACTGACTTTTCCTTCGTCCACGTGGAATCCCTTCTTGATCACCACGGCTTCTTCCACCAGCGCGGCGTAGTCGTCAAATCCCTGTTGGTACGACTTGGCATCGCCGTATATATCGAGATGGTCGGGATCGATCGAGGTGATCACCGACATGTACGGTCTCAGGTGATGAAAACTCCTATCGTACTCGTCGGCCTCCACCACTACGTACTCGCTTTCGGGGGCCAACAGCAGGTTGCTCCTGTAGTTCAGGCTGATACCGCCTAAGAAGGCATTCGTACCCGCTCTCGTTCCGTGCATCAGGTGCGCCAGCAGCGTACTCGTGGTCGTCTTGCCGTGCGTACCGGCTACGCAGAGCGCTTTCTTCTGCCTGGTCACCAGTCCCAATATCTCCGCGCGTTTCAGTATAGTGAATCCCTGCTGCATGAAGTACTGCAGCAACTCGTTTCCTTCCGGCACGGCAGGCGTACGAACCACCAACGTATCCGTCGGCTCCAGCATCACTTCTTCGTCCACGGCCTCGTCGTATTTGACCATGATACCCTCCGCCTCCAACTCTTCGGTCAGCGGCGAACGAGTCAGATCATATCCCATCACGGGATGACCGTTCGCGTAGAAGTAACGCGCCAACGCACTCATTCCTATTCCTCCTATTCCGAGAAAATAGACCGTGCAATCCGATTCTATACCGTCTTTTATGTCCATTTTACCAAATTAGCCCGCAAAATTACAAAAAAAAACGCAATTATGCAAGTATTTTTGAAAAAAATGTAAAAAAAATTTGCACATATCAAAAAAAAGCAGTACTTTTGCACCCGCTTTCGATGGAAAGCCCCAATGGGGTCCCCAAGAGTTCTGCTCATAGGGGGGTCATAGTGGGGTCCCCAAAAATCTGCTGATTTTTGGGGAGAGCGAAGGACCGAGTCGCCTGTCGATTTAGCGCAGCGGTATCGACCATTGCGATCTCGGGTCCGAACGCGAGAGGGGTACTAGCTCATCTGGTAGAGCGCAACAATGGCATTGTTGAGGTGAGGAGTTCGAGTCTCCTGTGCTCCACAAAAAGGAATCTGCATCTTCGGTGCAGATTTTTTTTGTGTGAATATTTGCATATGTCGGCCACAATCACCATCGAACACTGGTTTACTCCGCGTTTATAAGCAAAAAATGAAGGGGAAGTGCAGAAATAGAGTGCTTTGGTGCGTAGTTGTGCGACCGTATGTATATAAAAAGAAAAACCGCTGGCCAGTGACGGTCAGCGGTGAAATACAATAAGAGTGAATAATGGGGTTATAGAGAATACACTTTCTTGCCTTCGAAGTAAG
>CAMJDT010000060.1 GCA_946404495.1 uncultured Bacteroidales bacterium | reverse complement strand
CCTTCTGACCGGCAAAACGACGGCGGGTGCAATGGCGGCAGTACATCGAGCACATATCCGTGATGAGGAACAGCACGCGGTCGGGATAACGATGCGTCAGTCCGGGTGCGGGCGAGTCCTCGTCCTCGTGCAACGGATCCAGCAGGTCGGCGTCGGCCTTGTGGGTCTCGGCTGCCGTCGGGATACATTGTTTGCGGATCGGATCGTGCGGATCATCGGGATTGATGAGACTCAGGTAATACGGAGTGATGGCCATACGGAGCGTACTCAATACGCTGCGCACGCCTTCCTGCTCCTCCTCGGTGAGTTGCACATATTTCTTCAACTCATCCAGGGTCTCAATCCGGTTCCTCACTTGCCAGTGCCAGTCGTTCCAGTCCTGGTCGCTGACGTTGGGGAACAAGATATGTCTTCTGCTTTCGTTCATATGACGCGTTGTTTAGGCGTACAACTCTTCAAAAATCTTACGCAGCTTCGGGCACTCGCGCAACTCTTGCAGGGTGAACTCGGCGTGACCCTTGGTGTAGCCGTTACCCATGATCATGTTAACGTCCGAACCGATACCTTCTGCGCCCAGCGAAGCCTTCGTAAAGCTCGTGGCCATCGAGAAGAAGTAGACGATACCGTCGTCCTTCGTGCAGAGGATAGCGGTCATCTCCTGGTCGGGAACGTTGACGCAGTTGATGGTCACGTCGGCCATCTTACCGTTCGTGAGACGCTCTACCAGTTCGTACACCTGTACGGGAGTCATACCGGCTGCGCTCTCCACGATGTCGCAGAAGCCCAGGTCTTTGATACGTTGGGTCGATTTGGGACTGTTGGCAATACCGATGACGGTACCGGTTACGCCTACGCGTTTCTTAGCCTCGTAGCAGCAGAGCATACCGCTCTTACCGCCGGCACCGAGGATGACTACGGTCTGACCGTATTGGCAGAGCTTAGCGGTCTGTGCGGGAGCACCGGCTACGTCGAGTGCCGACAACGCCAGCTTCTCAGGCATATCATCGGGTATCTTAGCGTAGATACCGCTCTCGAAGAGGATAGCCTTACCCTTGATGTCCACCTGGTCTACATCGGGACGAATCTCGATGATCTCGTCGATACGCAGCGGAGTCAGACTGAGCGATACCAAGGTGGCGATACGGTCGCCTTCCTTGAGGTCGATCTTGCCTTTCAGGGCATCACCGATCTTCTCTACCTTACCGAGCAGCATACCGCCCGAACCGGTACGACGGTTACGGTGTTTGCCTTGCAACTCAACGTTCAGCAGCATCTCTTTCTTTACTTCCTCCATCACCTTCTCCACGGGAGCACCTTCGCCGGCTTGTTGCTTAGCGTAGTTGTGGATATCGGTAAACGACGCCGAGTCGATATTGAGGGTTTGCACATCGATCAGGATCTCGTTGTCGTAGATCTCGTCCATGTTGTTGTCAATCTTGTTAGCGGGCTGGGGCAGAACACCCAGGGGTTCAATCACACGGTGTACACCGTACTTGTTTCCATGCTTTTGCATATTGTTGTTCGATTTATGAGGTTAATTAAATATCAATTATCAATTATCGTACGGCTTTAGCCGATCGTTCGAGGCTTTGCCGAGATAAGAATTATCAATTGTTTCTGGGTTTCAATCCCAGAATCTCACGTGCTTCGTCCGAGGTAGCGATTTCGCGACCAAGCTCTTTAGCCAGACGAACCACTTTCTCCACGAGTTCGCCGTTGCTCTTGGCCAGTACGCCGCGGCTGAGATAGAGGTTATCCTCGAATCCAACGCGTACGTTACCGCCCATGGCAATTGCGGCTGCGGCCATCGGGAAGGCGCTACGGCCTACGCCCGTTACCGTCCAGGTGCTGCCTGCGGGAATGCTGTTCACCAGCCAGCAGAGATTGGGTACCGTAGCCGGAGTGCAACCGGGCACACCCAATACGAAGTTAAACTGCATCGGAGCGCCGGGCACTTGACCCTTCTTGGCCATCGTCAGGATGGTATCCAGATGACCCATCTCAAAGCACTCATATTCGGGTTTGATGCCGCGTTCCATCATGCGTTTGCCGAAGGCGCGCATCGTGGGCATCGTGTTGTCGAAGATCTCGTCGCCGAAGTTGCACGTTCCGCAGTCCAGCGTAGCCATCTCGGGCACGGGAGTCGTGTCCGTCGATTGCAGACGCTCATCGGGCGTCATGCCTACCGCGCCGCCTGTCGAGGGAATCAGAATCACGTCGGGGCACTCCTTCAATATCGCCTCTGTGCACTCTTGGAAGCGTGCGCGGTCTTGCGTGGGCGTACCGTCGTCACGACGTACGTGCAGGTGCACGATAGCCGCTCCTGCCTCGTGGGCAGCCTTAGCCTCACGTACGATCTCTTCTACCGTATAGGGAACATTCGGATTCTGCTCCTTGGTCACCTCTGCGCCGCATATAGCAGCAGTAATTATCAGTTTCTCCATATCTAAATCTTATTTTGTTCTGATTTTGGATTTTTAGCCGGCAGATTCGGTCTTTTCCTGTAAGGGAGCAATGTTGGTGCATTGTGACCGAACAGAAAAACCGAAGATGCCGCTAAAAAACGAAATCATTTTCGCTGGCAGTCTTTGGGGGTAACGCACGTTCCGCTGGCGCGGCATACCACGATCGGCTCGTCCAGTTCGTCGGCAGCCGAGGGCGAGATGTCCGGACGGGCTATCGCCACCTTGCGGGCTTCGAAGAGCATATGACGGCTCGTGTTGCCCTCCTTATCGATCCAACCTTCTGCCTCGATATAGTCGCCCGCATATACGGGAGCGAGGAAATCGATCTGATCGTACGCGCGGAAGAGTCCTTCGTCGCCGTCACGCATGATGAGCAACTCCGTCGCTACGTCGCCAAACAAATGTACCATATGAGCACCATCTACCAGATTGCCTCCGTAATGAGCATCCTTCGCGCTCATTCTCAGTCTCAATTTAGTCCTGTATTCCATAAATATCAATTGTCTAATAATCGTTCCGTTAGGATAAGAATTATCAATTATCAATTTTCAACGTAGATTGCATCTACGTAAATGCCGCTTGCGTGCACCTGTTCGGGAGCGATCTCGCCGCGTTTCACGAGCTTCTCGGCCTCTACGATCACGTAGTCGGCTGCGGTAGCCATCAGCGGGTTGAAGTTCTGTGTCGTGCCCAGGAATACCATATTGCCTTCCTCGTCCACGATGTTGGCTCTCAGGATTGCGATATCGGCTCCGAGGGGTTTCTCCAGCAGGTAGTCCTTACCGTCGATGGTGATCACTTCTTTGCCTTCGGCCATGATCGTACCGATACCCGTCGGGGTCAGCACGCCGCCGAGACCTGCACCTTTGGCCCTGATACGCTCTGCCAGCGTGCCTTGCGGTACATAGTCCACGATGAGCGTACCGGCATTCTTCTGAATGGCAGTCTCTTTGTTCGTACCCGTGTGCGATACGATGGCGCGTTTTACCTGATGGTTAGCCACCAACTTACCGTGAGCCACGTTATCAAACGCCGTGTCGTTGGAGATGATAGTGAGGTCCTTCACTCCTTTTTCTACCAATGCATCGGTAATCTGTGCAGGGCTTCCGCAGCCCAGAAATCCGCCGATCATCACGGTCATTCCGTCATGAATCTTAGCGACGGCTTCTTCCAATGAAATGAGTTTGTTCATGTCTGTATTAGTTTTATTATTGTATTAGTTGTGTCGTTAGTCGTTTGTCGTTAGTCGTTGGTCGAAATAGCCAATGCCAACGCCAACAGCCAATGTTACTGTTTTTGGTCGTTGGTCGAAATAGCCAATGCCAACGCCAATTGCCAATGTTTTCTCAACGGCCCCAAAAAAGCGCTGCAAAGTTACAAAAATTTTCTCACATACACAAACCTTTTGCCGTTTTTTTTACCCAATATGTTTTTAAACATATCCCTTCCCGAATTTTTCTCACCCCCGAGACTTTTTTTGTTGAAATAAATTTGCATAATTGAAAAAAATGTTGTATCTTTGCAGGCTGAAATGAAACAAATCAGGAGGCGGGCAACGTACATTTGTTACGAATATAACTCTTACCGAGATATGAAGAAAGAACAAGAGAACGAGTTGTACAAGCGGCTCAAAATGTATGACGATGCAGTACTGACTCTTATCCTGAATACCTTGACACCTTTTGGACATAATGGACAAATTGGACACAGCAAAAATTTTATCGAATGAGCTATCCGAACTGGCAAAGCTCTCCTAAGACGTCCGTAATGGTCGCGAGATGGTCGCGGTTGAATCGGGCAAGAAACCGGAAACAATCTCGGCTCGCAGTATTAGGAGGCCGCAAGTTTTCACTGAAAATAAGCGATTTTTTCACCGTCAAATAGCGTGGCAATAGCGGATTTTACCGACGGTCACCCGACAATCACCCGACGGTCACCCGACGGTCAAGACCAATGACGACTCTCTGACAGCCCAAAAAATGACCAATTCCAGCCGTTGGCCTCTTTGGCCTGCAGGAAAGCACGAACGATATCCTCCTCGGTGGTCATTTCTTTGTTGTCCCTAAAATCAGTTCTTCTTGTTAATCAGATTGACGACCACCTTAACCATGATATCTTTTTCCTCTGTGCGGCTCTCAGCTATCATCAGCGTGAGGGCAACGAGCGTGTTGTCTGCTATACGTTTATTCCCTTCCGGTGTATAGAGAATGCCATTTCGATCCATAAACCAAAGGAACAAGGTCGCGGCAATACGTTTGTTGCCGTCCGAGAAGGAGTGGTTCTTAGTCACCAAGTACAGCAACATCGCCGCTTTCTCTTCCACACTCGGATACAATTCTTGCCCGCCAAAAGTCTGATAGATCTGACCGATACTGCTCTTAAACGAATCATCTTTCTCGTTACCAAACAACCAACTCTCCCCAAACTTCTCTTTGAGCGAGCGGATTGCCTCCATCGCATTCTCGTACGTGGCATGGAATCGTTCCGTACCTTCGGTATCACTTATCGCCAACCGTTGGTAGTCATAATCGTCTAAAGTATCGAGGGCATATGTGTAGTCCGTCACCACATTGACCAAATCACGCGCCTCATTGGTCGTCAGCGCCTCCGTCTGCATCGTCTGCTGCAACACACCCACCAATTGTTTCAGTTCCTCGTACTGCTTAAGCTGCATATTTGTACGAAGCGCGTAGCCTTTAACAAGATACTCCTTGAGCACCTTGTTTGCCCATTGACGGAAGGAGATGGCACGAAGGGAATTGACACGGTATCCGATTGATAGAATCATGTCCAGATTGTAGTAATCAACCTGACGAACTATAGTTCGTTTTCCCTCTAATTGAACTGTTTCCATTTTGGAAACTGTTGACAATGGATCTAATTCTCCTTGAACGTAAATATTTGTTACATGCTTGGAGATAGCGGCCTTTTTTACGCCGAACAAATCGGCTAACTGCTTTTGTGTTAACCACACGGTATCCTTCTCCAACTTGACTTGTAATTGGATGCTATTATCCGGCGCAGTATAGATTTCTATACTGGACTGCGGAATATGATTGCTTTCGATGGCCATAATTTTGTGTGTTCTTTGTTCTGCGCCAATTTTGCTGCAAAGGTACGAAAAAAATCTGACATATGCAAATTATTCCCCATCATTCTTTCAAAAATTTTTATTTCGTCTCTTAAACTCGTTTGTAGATATCAAAATGGGTAAAAAGTCAACTTGATGCGATTTCGTTTTTGCAAGTGTCGCTACACCTGTGCGCATGCCTGCGCGATGTACACTTTCAATTCCATACTTTTTACTTTTTACCTTTTTTTTTATTATTTATAAGATAGGAGATAGATAGAGATAAGAAAATAGAGATAAGGGTAAAAAGTCAAATGTATAGGATCTTGGTTGAGTTGCACGACTTAGGGGACAAATACCACGACTTGGGGGACAAACTATTGCGTATGTCAAAAAAAAGCAGTACCTTTGCACCGTGATTCAGAAATGACCCCCGATGCCAACGAGACCATCCCCCGTCACCCTCGTTTACATCTCGTTTACATTCTTGACATCACAATACCGTGACCATCTGACGCCCTTGTTAGATCTCAGTCTCGCGCCTTTGAGATGCTGGTCTCGTGCCTAATTTTGAGTTAAATGTTTGTTGTTAATTTTGCTATATTGTTGTATACTTTTGCCTTATGATTGCTACCCTCATCATCCCTATCGAAACCCTCCGCGGCAAGCTCGACAACGACGGCTATTACTTCCGCACCTACCGTGGCAAGCAGATCGTCCAGCGCTGCCCCCGCACCTGGACCGACACCCCCGCCCGCCGTGCTGCCCGCGAACGCTTCACCCAAACCTACGGCCATCGTCCCTCTTCGTCCCCTTCTCGGAGCAAATGCTCCGAGTAAGTATGACCGCCCGCTGTTAACTCTTCGGCGCTATTCCGCCGAACAAATAGGTCCAGCTCGACCGGCTAACTCCGGTCGCAACACCCCGCTATGACGATGTCGACCATTGTGCCGGATGCTATCCGGCGTAAAGAAAGCTTCGTCCATTGTGCCGGATGCTATTCGGCGTTAACCTCAAACCTAAACCTAAAATGCGAAAACTGCTTATCCTATCTCTGGGCATCCTTGCCCTCACGATGGTGTCTTGTAACGTAACCCGCACCATTACCACGCAGAGTCAGTACTACCAGCACGGTGATACCTCTGTCGTCATCCAAACCAAGACTATCGAGACCTACGACGCCTCGAAGAAGTAATCCCTCCTCGGGATTCCGCCATCCCGCTATCCCGCTATCCCGCTATCCCGCATTGTGCACTTTGGCGGCATGATTGCCGCCATTACCACAGACTTGGGTTCTGCTCTCGCCGCTAACTCCGCGAGCAAAATGACCCCACCGAATTAGGTTCTGCTCTCGCCGCTAACTCGGCGAGCAAAATGACCCAATGACCCAATGACCCAATAAATGAACAAATGGTAAATGAACCAATGGTAAATCAAAAAATCGCAGCTTGCGGGCTGCGATTTTCTTTATGCCAATTGGCCTTGGACGACTTGGGCGACGAGTTTGCCGTCGGCATTGGGTAGGGCAGACTTGATGGCCTTGACGAAGAGACCCATATTGCGTTTCTCTGCATCCCAGCCGTTG
>CAMJDT010000059.1 GCA_946404495.1 uncultured Bacteroidales bacterium | reverse complement strand
TCGTCTCGTCCGCATCGTAATAGGTTACAGTCCAAGTCTTGGCATCCTCGCCGTAGAGGGCAGTGATATCCGTATTGGCCGTGATAGTGGTGTACGGTTTATCCCAGCCTACAAAGTGGAAGCCGCTAACTTCGGGTGCTACAGGAGGAACGGCGTTCTCGCCTTCGTTGATCAAGGTATCTTGCAGCAACGGCGCACCGTCCTTGCCATAGAAACGAACCTGGTATTGCGGCACTTCGGGTATTTCTTCCCATTTAGCGGTAAAGCCGATGACAGAGAAGCCTGAAGGTACATTCAAGTACGCATCATCGGGGTAGTCGCTTGAATTCCAAGACTCCCAACCGAGGAAGATCGAACCCGCTTCTTCGGGATCCTCCGGCATATGAGCAATCGAGCCGCCGCAGTCCACTTCTTCTGCATAGTACGTGCTACTGCCGTATTTGGAATATTCCGATTTACCTTGTCCGGGAACTTCAAAGACCACAGCCGTCTGTGCCACGCTAACGACGATGGTATCCAATTCACCCGGGGCGATGAAGTATGCCTGGTCTTGCTCATTGACACCGTTATCCACAGGTAGCGAAGACTTGATGACGCGCTGATAAGTGAAGCAGTCTCCTCCGGATCCGTTCATCCCATAGACGTGAATGGTGTCGTTGCTACGTGCCGGAATCATAACCGGTGTGCCTACAGCGATATCGCCGGCATTGTTCTCAGCGAGTACACCTTCTGCCGTGCTCGTTCTGATGCCAATCGGATAATAAACATCGAATTCAAAAGGCTCGCTGTACACGCGTACTCCGGCTATCAAGAGGTAGAAGCGCACGGCCAATCGATGCTCGAACGGGTGAATAAATTGAGTGTTTGCATCGTAGCACACGGTAATGTCTTGTGAGAGCAGCCCCGTTGTCTTGGCTGTGTAGTCACCCACTTTCTTGCCACCTTCCTGCTGACTGGGCCAGATCCATTTTTGTTCGCTGAGGTTCCACTGGGCGGTCTCGTAGTAGAGCGTGGCATCGGTCACTGCAAAGATGCCGGCGTTGAAGGTCAGCACATCGCCTACCATCGCACGCGTCTCGCTACCCTCGAAATAGTCAGCAGGGAACACTTTGTTCTTATGTTCATCAAGTGAAACAAATAGGTCATAATCATTGCCGATGTCGTATTTGGCTAACACGGACATGTTGCTATGAACGTTTGTCAGGTCTTTGTTCCAACCGATGAAGGTATAGTTGCCGTAAGTCGGATCTGCCGGAGCTTCGACATCGTCGCCGCACGCAACCGTATCCACCTTCAGCAGCGTATAGTCCGCATTGAGGAATTTAACGACGTAGGTAGGAGTGATTGTTTCGATATTCAAAGGACAACCCGGCATGGTGATGGACAAATAGTCGGGATTCTCTTTATTTTCTGATACTTTAACGACCTGCACCGCGTCGTAACGATAGTCACTACAATCTTGGGGTTTAGGCATTAATATCTCTTCGTCCATCGTTGCCCAGAACTGGGTGCCACCATTGATTTGCCAAGGATAAGCGAAGTTTACAGCGAATACCTCCGTAGTATAAACATCACCTTTTACATCCTTCAGGTTCAAGCGATAGAGTGTTTCCTTCTTACCCAGTTTATTAAAACGGCATCTATAGTCCACATATTGTCCTTGGCGCGCCTCTTTGGTTGTAAAATATCCTCCGTAATCCGGTTCTGCGTCCAATCCGTTGGTTGCATAATTAGGCGCACTCTGCCATGTTTTTCCGCCATCCGTACTTTGCTGCCAAGCATAAGTCACTTTGTCAAGCGCGCGCATGTACGCAGAGAGGTTAACGACCTCAGGCACATCTTCCATATAGAAATAGTATTTTTGTCCGGCAAGAACGTATGTACGTATCGAAGGAAGTTGGTATTTTAAATCATATTCATAACCACCACCAAAAACATAGTTGTCTCGATAAGATTGCGACCATCCGATTTCATCGTAATAGCAACCTACTACGCGTATTCTCAACGTATCTGCTCCTAATGCGAAACAAGAGTCTACCGCCTTTTGGAATGTATTACCAAGGCTGATAGTAATATCTCCACCCTTTCCATTGTTTATTCCATAATCCATGCGGATACCATTACCAAATGATAAATCGACCTTGTCCGCAGCAAAAAGCACTATGTACAGACGAGAGGGGAAACTATGTCCTTCATGGAAGGAGTCATGGAACGATAATTGAGCCGTGCTTTCGTCAAAGCTGAAATTGCTGAAAGCATCTTCTTCTGCCCATAGGTTTGTTGCGAACAATGCCGCAACGATGAATGAGAAAAATTTACGCATAATTGTTTGTTTTTATGATTAGTAAATAGAATTAATTGCCTATTTTTGCAAATTTGCCGCAAAGGTACAAAATATATTTTATATACGCAAGAAAAAGTTGTACTTTTTCAGCAAAAAGGGTTAAAGATTAGAGATTAGAGGGTTTAAGATTAGAGATTAGAGGTAAAAAAAGTGCTCCGAAGAGCACTCTTTAGATTCCTTCTCCATCGGAGAAGCAGGGGGATTGGATGGCGTGCTGCTGGAGGACGCGAGAGTGCGGAGGCACATCATGCGTGAGCCAGACGTTACCGCCGACGATGGTGTCGTGACCAATGGTAACACGACCCAAAATGGAGGTATTGGAATACACAGTCACCCGGTCTTCCAAAATCGGGTGTCGGGGCACATCGATGGGTCGTCCTGCAGCATCGTATTCAAAGTTCTTGGCACCCAATGTAACTCCCTGATACAGAACTACATGCGAACCGATGATGGTCGTTTCTCCGATGACAACTCCGGTTCCATGGTCGATGCAGAAATAGTCTCCGATCTGCGCAGCAGGATGGATGTCGATGCCGGTTCGGCTATGCGCCAGTTCGGTCAACATTCGCGGGATACGGGGCACCCCTAACTGATACAAGGCATGCGCAGCACGATAATGAATCATCGTGTATGTGAGAGGATAACAGAGTATCACTTCGCCGCGGTCATCAACCGCCGGATCGTTATGCAACACGGCTTCTACGTCTGTATTGACCAGCCGCGCAATCTCCGGCACTTGTGACCAGAAAGCAGCGGGCAAGGAAAGGGCGTGAGGAGCATCTACTGCCGGAAAATAATCCGGGAAAATAACGGATTGCAGGTGGGCAATGAGCTCTTTTAATTGCGATATTGTTGGCACCGAGGTCATTGACGATTTACGATTTACGATTTACGATTTATAAAACACTCAGGTAGCGTTCTCCGGTGTCGGGAAGGAGAGCAACGATGAGCTTGCCTTTGTTTGCGGGTTCGCAGGCGAGGGCGTAGGCGGTAGTGAAGGCAGCGCCGGAAGAGATGCCGACGAGCAGTCCGTGTTCGCGCGCCAGGGTACGTGCCCCTGCGTACGCGTTTTCATCGGTACACGTGCGTATTTCGTCCACGACGGAAGGATCATAGGTCTGCGGAACAAAACCCGCTCCAATGCCCTGTATTTTGTGTTTACCGGGCACGCCGGTAGAGAGTACGGCCGAGGTAGCCGGTTCGACAGCCACGATGTGCACGGAGGGCTTATGTGCTTTGAGGGCACGCCCTACTCCACTGACCGTACCGCCTGTTCCTACGCCGGCGACGAAGATATCCACTTCGCCGTTGGTATCGCGCCAGATCTCCTGACCCGTTGTACGCTCGTGCGCCGCAGGGTTGGCCGGATTGGTAAACTGGCCTAAGATGACGGCACCGGGGATCTCGTTGCGCAGTTGTTCGGCACGCTCGATAGCGCCTTTCATTCCCTGCGCACCGGGTGTGAGTTCAAGTTTGGCACCATAAGCAGCGAGAAGGTTGCGTCGCTCAACGGACATCGTATCGGGCATCGTGAGGATGACCTTATATCCTTTGGCGGCACCTACCCACGCCAAGCCGACGCCGGTGTTACCACTGGTTGGTTCAATAACAGTGGCGCCGGGGCGGAGAATACCTCGCGCCTCAGCGTCTTCGATCATGGACAATGCCACCCGATCTTTGACACTCCCGCCGGGGTTGAAATACTCCAGCTTGAGTGCCAATCGGGCTTGCTGTCCGTGCAAACCGCTGATTTCCACCAGCGGTGTATTGCCAATTAATTCAGTCAGTTTCATTAGTAAGCTAAGAATTTACCGGACTTGATGAGTTTCTTACCGCCCTGGTAGAATCCGTACATGTAAACCTCGCCCGGACGGATCGGCAGGATGAGTCCGTTGTCGGTAGTTGTTACGACATCTGCCAGGCGCTCTTCTTCGCTACGTGTCGGGTCGGTTGCCACCTCTACATCGTTCGGGTTAGCTACCGGCAGCGAGCTATCTTGCGCGTACAGGATGTGTCCGTGTTGGTCATAGAGGACGAAGAAGATATCTGAACGGATGGTAGCGGCAAAGATGGTGTATGTACCCGGGATGCGCTTGAGCAGTACGTCTGCTTCGGTTGCCTGAACAGAAGCGTCGATGCTCGATACCGCAAAGTGGATACGATAGAAACGCTTGCTTCCGTTCTCTGCCGTTACGGTGATGACGCAGGTGTCACCCGGTTGAACGACAGGCACCTCACCGATCTTCGCGTTCTCAGAACGAGCCTCAACCGTTACGAGCGGCGGCATGTTACCTTCACGCAGCATATAGGTATAGAACGTGTTCGCCGGATCGAAGCCGCGGATGAGTGCATCGTTCAGCATGATGGAGATGAGGTAGTTATCGTCATCCAGACCGATCTTCTGCGTGATGATGTAGTTATTCTCCGTCTGACCGTCTTGAGCCGTTACGGTGATGTAGATCACGTTGTTGGTTTCGCTGACGGTGTAGGTAGCGAGCGAGTCGCTGAGCGTAGCCGTTACATCTTCCGCCGTGAAGAAGGCAGTGGAATCCACTCCGTAAGGATGTATATACTCATACTCCATCACATCGCTGCTGAAGTTATCGAGTACAGCATCGCCGAGCTTGATGCCGGTGATCAATGCATCGTTATTCTTCATGAAATGGAAGGTAAGCATATAATCCGATTCGTCTTGTCCGTTCGGCGCCTTGACATTGATGAGTACCATGATGTCACCACCCTCGAGTGTATCGACTGTGAAGTGCTCCGGTACGGTCTGCAGCGTATCCTGGAGGAAGACCTCGATAGCCGGGATCGTATCCTCGCCGTACGGCAGATTGATGTCATAAGCGAACTCAGACGGCGTGAAGATGAACTCACGGTGACCTGCGACGGTGATGTTATGGAGCAGCGTGTTATCCGAGAGCTGGCGGTTGAAGATGATCGCATACTGCATGGTCGTGATCTTATCCTCCGCCTTCACATCGATCATGATGCTATCACCGGCGATGATGATATCATAGGTCTGCGCCTCTTCTTTCTTAGCCACAGTGACTACCGGCAGGGCAGCACGTGCATCCCAATCGATGCGGTAGGACTCGGTCTCCGAATAGAAGTTCGAAATCGGCTTACCGGCCAAGAGGATCATGTTGAGCGTAGCATCGGAGCTGGTCTCTACCGGGTAATGGATCGTGTAAACACGCATTGCGCCGGAAGGAGCGGTTACAGAAACGATGGTCTTGTAGCCAAGGGACTTACCGCTGAGGGAGTCTTTGGCCTGGGTGATCATCACTTTCTGGAGCGTATCCGCAGCCAGGAACTCTACGTTCGGCAGCTGGCCGTCCGTCAGTTCGTTTGCGTACGCAGCCGTCAGCTCATAGTAATACTCGTTCTGCAGCGGTGTGAAGCCCGGCAGCGGTTTGGTATCGATATAGAGCATTTGGAGCGTGTCTGCGGTCGATTTGCAGATTGTATGCGTGAAGAGGTAGGTATTCTTCTTACCGCTCTCCGAGGTAACATGGATACGACGGATGAGGGTATTCGCATCATTCAGCACGGTATCCATTACGACGGTCTGCCATTCGTCCGCTTCCTCCCAACTGAGTTCCGGGAAGGCGAGTGTACCTACCGGCAGCGAGTCGTTATAATAGAACTCATCTGCGTGGAAGGTGGACTTAGCCAAACCATCCTCGAAGACCTTATTGAGGGTATTCGCATCGGACTGCGTGTAGTGGAAGACAACGATATAGGTATTATTCATCGTCGGGTCTTCCGCCGTAACGTGCAGCGTAGCCTGGAGCTTATCGGTATCGATCTGTACCTCATCCAAGGTCTGGCGCGCCTCGCCCTTCTGACCCACTACCTCCGGCAGGCTGTGTGTACCTACAGGCAGGTTGATTTGGTAGAAGTAATAGTCCGGCGTGAAGCCAGGCAGGCTATCACCATCGAGGAAGATCATACTGAGGTCAGCATTCTTAGACTTCGGTACTTCGAAGTTGAGCGTGTAATCGTTCGTCGTGCCATCGACAGCCGTAACGGTGATGGTGACGATCATCTTGTTCTTCTTCACGTCCACTTTCTGTCCGTCCATCTTCAGTTTTGCACTAACAGCCGGAGCGACCGTAGTACCTGCAGGCAGGTTGATGGTATAGGAGTGCTGCATCGGGTCGAACTTAAGCGTCGGGTTGAGGGCACGCTGGAAGTCAACGAGCTCAACCATTTGGTCGTCTTGCTCGAGCAGGATAGCGCTCAGCGTAGCATCGTTGGACTGCGCCTGCACGTAGATCTTAACCTGGTAATCCGCGGTCGTGACGCCATCTTCAGCCGTTACATGCAGCGTGCGGTTGTAACCGTTCTCGATGATGTTAATCGTCTGGAAGCGGTCATCGGAAGCAGCCACTACCTCGATGTCGCTGGTGTTGAGCTCGATGGAGTAGTTGTGACGACCCGGCTCGAACTCTTCTACGGCGATGCCGTTGACCATGATACCGGTGAGGTCAGCGCAGTGACTCGGTTCAGCCAGCACTTTGACTGTATAGGTCTCGTTGCTGATGCCGTCCTCTGCGGTAACGATGATCTCGGTCGGAGTGGTTTCGCCCATTTCGCCGGCAGCAAACTCGATGGTCTGGCCTTTATGTCCGGCGAGGTAGGTGATAGACGGCATCTGCGGTTGCGCAGTCTTAACGGCCGGCGTCGGCAGCACGATGGTATATTCGGTGCTATCCGAACGGAAGCCATCCACCAATACGCCGTCTGCATAGATCGCCTTGAGGGTCTTATCATTGCTGATCGGACGAACGACACGCAGCTTGTAGCTCTTAGTTGCGGAGCCACTCTCTGCCGTTACATCGATCGTATAATCCAATGTATCAGCCGTTGCACTCGGCGTCTGGGTAACAACTGCTGTCTGACGGCTGTTTGCCAACTTCGGAGCAACCAAGAGGATCGAATCTGATACGATCGGCAGTGTAGTATAGTCTACGGTCGTCGGGTTGAAGCCGTCGTAGCTCTCACCGTTAAGGGTGATATTAGCCAATGCGGCATAGTCCGAACCCTCGTCTGCGTACGTCAGCGTATAGAGTTTATGCGCAGTACCG
>CAMJDT010000058.1 GCA_946404495.1 uncultured Bacteroidales bacterium | reverse complement strand
ACTGAATTACAATGGCAAAAGTAACATTAGTAGATGGATTTGACATAGTGCGTGGTGCGCTGGTCTATCGGCTTTATCTCCGGTACCAAATCCGTTGCATCTCCGTCTATCATCCGGTACGCAGCAGCCATATGCAACAGCTACTTACAAAAAGCTATTTCCCTACTATCTCAAAAATCCACAGAATGAAAAATCGCAGGAAGAGATAATCACAATATCAAAAGTGTCCATATTTTTACAGAAAAATTGATTTTTTTGCAAAAATATTTGCATATATCAAAAAAAAGCAGTACCTTTGCAGCGTCATTAGAAATAATGGCCTCTATACTTAGAGTAAAGTGCTGTTCCACGCGTTGGGATAACACTCTAAAACGGAAACGCGTGGGAGGCTTAACGGCCTCCCTTTTATTTGAAACAAATCAGACATGGCCGATAGGAAGACTGCAACAACAGTAGAAGAACAGATAGCGCAACTGCAATCACGCGGGATGAAGATATCCGCCCCAGAGCACGTGAAGAAAATGCTGCTCAGTGTCGGGTACTATCGCATGGGTTTCTACTGGTATCAGTTTGAGATTCCGAAATACCGGAAACGCGATGAGCATAAGTTCCGCAGCGATACGAGTTGGGAGAAAGTGGAAGCACTGTACGACTTTGATGATCGGTTCCGGAACCTATTGGCGTTTTACCTGCAGACGATAGAGACAGACATTCGGACGTACATGACGTACACGGTGTCGAACCACTACAAGACGGATCCGATATGGTTCGTGAATCCGCTTTGCGTGGAGCGGGATTTTATCCGTGAGATGAAGGCAAGTTACGAGAAGCTGAAGCGGAATGAGGTGATTAAGAAACATCACCGCAAGCATCCGGAAGACACGTACGCACCGGCATGGAAGACGCTGGAGTTTCTGATGTTTGGCGAGGTGCAGCGGTTGTACGGGAGCATTCGTGAGGCATCGTTGCGGCAACAGATCTATGCGCGGTATGCGGTGGCTGAGGAGGATGTGTTTGAGTCGTATGTGAATATCTTGCGGGATGTGCGGAACGTGTGTGCACATAGTCATCTGCTGTACGACAAGCGTCTGTATCGCGGTATCAAAGGGCGACTGGAGAACCTGGGACTGGTGCCGGGAGAGGAGTTTACGATTGTGGGTGTGCTGAAACTGGTGTATTACATGCTGCGACGGATTGATCCGGAGAAAGAGCGTGAGATGCGGGAACGGCTGCATGGGTTGGTGAACCAGGAGGAGTACCGGATAGTGCGGTTTGCAATTGCGCGACTGGATGTGTAGTTCACTAGAATTCTACTCCACTAGTAAAAAATCTCAAAAAAAATTTGCACACGTCAAATTTTTTTCGTACCTTTGCAGCGGATTTTGAAAACAGGGTGGAAAACTGGTCCGACTTTACGTCGATAATCCGCGAATAATTGACACAACAAAACATATTATTATAATATGATGAAAACAAAATATCTTGTTCCGCAGACTGTTACTCTGGCAGTAGAAGGTGAGTATCTCATGGAGACCTTGCTGGGAACTGGAACTGCAACCCAGCCCGGTCAGGCTCCTCAGCGTAATGGTTTCGCTCCCGGCGGAGGTGACCTCGGCGGCATACCTGCGGCATAAGAGCTGATACGACACTTCATACCACATGTCCCGTTGCGTCGGTGAAAAGCTGACGCAATGCTTTGTGTTGTTTCTCGATTTCGATCCCTCCAGGTCTCGAAATCTCGAAGTCTCGTGATCTCGTCATCTCGCGGTTCTGCTCTCGCCGTGCGGGGTCCCCGATAAATCTGCTGATTTATGGGGTCGTCTTTAACTCGGCGAGCATCGTCATCCCGTTATCCCGATATCCCGTCATCCCGAAAAAGAAAAATCGCCCCTTCCCGCAAAAATCTCCGATTTTTCTTGCATATGTCATTTTTTTGTTGTACCTTTGCAGCGTGAAACGATTTGAGATCGCATTATGAGCCAAACTGGAGTGATAAATAGAATCCGTGAGATAGCATATCAGGTCTTGCCGCAAGGTAGTACCCTCTATCTGTACGGTTCTCGCGCTCGCGGCGATTATCGTGAAGACTCTGATTGGGATCTGTTGGCGCTGTTGCCTTCTGAGACGATGTCTAAAGATGACAAACTGAGCCTCTCCTGCGAGTTTTGGGAACAAGGCAATAAGATCAATCAGGAGTTTAATACATTTGTCTATACCGAGCAGGAGTGGAATGCAGCTCCTCCATCACTCTTTAAGTATAACGTACGTAATCAAGGCATAAAAATATGGGGTTAACCTTTTGAAAAAGATTATAGGCCTGATTGGTTAATACTCTGATGAAAATATTTGCCAAAAACTTGCATATATCAAATTTTTGTTGTACCTTTGCAGCGTGAAACGTAAAAAGGAAAGGGAAAAAACTATGGATGATGACTTGATTGTTCGGTATAATTCGGAGGAAGAGCGCTTAGAGGCTCTTCGTCGGATGGTAGGCATGAGAAAGATCTTCGAAGCTCGTGCCAGAGAGTTGTATGAACAAAGATACGGAGCATCTGTTGCGCTATGAGACAACTCTCTATAGATGCTATAAATAGCCGCGCTCCTTATAAAGTAGAGCAAACAGGTGAGAATTTCTTCATGTTTGTCACGAAATATAAGGTGGTGTATTCTGTGGGCTTTATGCAAGATGTATCCTTCTATAAAGAGGGCGTATATCAGTTCTACCTTAACAATCTATCCGGAAGAACCTCTCGCGTAGATAATGATATTAAGGAGACCGTGCGTGTCATTATTGAGGAGTTCTTCGCGCAAGAGGAATCGGTAATGCTCTATATCTGCGATACGACAGATATGCGACAGGAGTATCGCGATAGGTTGTTTAAGATATGGTTTCATACATATGAGCAGAACGATGCATATGCGTTGTTTAGCGAAGGGATGAAGATTGATAATGTGCACTATTTCTCCAGCATCCTCTTGCGTAAAGATAACCCGCGGAATTGGAAAGTACTCCAAGCTTTCCATAATTTCGTTACTGAGCATAGCCAAGAAGGATAGAGTGACCACATGAGATGCTTACAATTTGTAAGTAACTGAAATTGCTGGCGGCCATTTTCTACCTTTCCCTTGAAAAATTTTGCCAAAAACTTGCATATATCAAATTTTTGTTGTACCTTTGCAGCGGATTTTGAATTGAGATAAACGATGCCGAGTGCGGAAGTCGCTAATATGATACCCCGGATACAGCATTTCTTTGCTTCGCAGCCGGTGAATAGAGCCTACCTGTTTGGCTCCTTTTCGCGTGGCGAAGAGACGAAGGATAGCGATGTGGATATAATGGTGGATCTTGATAAGACTCGGCCGATAGGTTTGTTTCAATATGTGGCGATGAAGCAGGAGTTGCAGGATTTGTTGCATCGGGAGGTAGATCTCGTGGAGAGCGATGAGCTGCTGCCCTTTGCGCAAGAATCCGCCAACCGCGATAAATACTTGATCTATGAGAGAGCGTAGCAGAGATAAGGAACGTTTGGAGCATATACTGGATGCTATTAGTGTGATAGAGAATGGGTTGGCAACTTATTCTAAGGAGGAGTTGCTTGATAATCGACTCTTATACTATGGTTTGGTTAAGCAGATAGAGATTATAGGCGAGGCTGCGAATATGCTGACTCACGAGTTTAGAGAGGAGCACGCTCAGGTTAATTGGCGTCCGATTGTGGGAATGCGCAATGTGTTAGTCCACGATTATATTCATATCAGCAAGGATATGCTTTGGGCTACTATCACGCAAGATATCCCTGCCTTTAAGACTCATGTTGCGAATTTCTATAAGGAATTTGAATAATCTTTTATAGAGCAATCTTATGACGCAGAGACCTCAGTATCCTCAAATCACTATTCCTGAATTAGAGGCTAACGGAATGCCTTTGCATCAAGCGATGGATATGTTGCGTGAAAAGGCGCGCTTGTGCCGGAGCGTTGTATGAGAAATCACTAGTTCACTAGAGTACTAGTCCACTAGAGCACTAGAATACTATCCCCCTAAAAAAATAACACCCCCCTATGCCAACCAAACTTAACGCAGGCGGATTCCTCGTTCACCCTGGCGATTACCGTAAACTCTTCTCCTATAAGAAGACCGTCATCCTTTACGATATGACCGTGCACTATATAAGCCGCTTCCTTACCCCCTCCGATTGCACCTACGACCAGATGAAGCAGGCCGCTCGCTCCGGTAAGCAGAACATTGTAGAGGGTCTGGAGGATAATATGACCTCCAAAGATACCGGACTTCATCTGGTGAACGTTGCGCGCAGTAGCTTGCAAGAACTGCGCGAGGACTACGAGGATCAGCTTCGCTCCAACGGTCTGACGCTTTGGACAACCTCGCATGAACGCTACGAGGGGATGCTGCGCTTCTGCAGTACGCATTATGAGGTGACGGATTATACGCCTTTCTATGCGAAATGGAATCGCGAGACGCTCTGCAATACGGCTCTAACTTTGATTCATCAGGCCGATAAAGGGCTGATGACCCTTTTGCAGCAGATGGAGGCCGCCTTCCTGGCCGAAGGAGGTGTACGAGAGCAGATGACAGCTGCCCGCAAAGCCGCCCGCGGATTCTAAATCTTAGAGCACTAGATGACTAATCCTCTAGTGCACTAGTACACTATAATTCTATTTCACTAGTAAAAAATCCTCCAAAATATTTGCATATATCAGAAAAAAGCAGTACCTTTGCAGCGGATTTTGAATTGAGATAAACTATGCCGAGTGCGGAAGTCGCTAATATGATACCCCGGATACAGCATTTCTTTGCTTCGCAGCCGGTGAATAGAGCCTACCTGTTTGGCTCCTTTTCGCGTGGCGAAGAGACGAAGGATAGCGATGTGGATATAATGGTGGATCTTGATAAGACTCGGCCGATAGGTTTGTTTCAATATGTGGCGATGAAGCAGGAGTTGCAGGATTTGTTGCATCGGGAGGTAGATCTCGTGGAGAGCGATGAGCTGCTGCCCTTTGCGCAAGAATCCGCCAACCGCGATAAATACTTGATCTATGAGAGAGCGTAGTAGCGATGAGGAACGTACTATTGAAAATGCAAAATAATATACTATGAGTACAAAAGAAAAACTAATAGCCCGCTTTCTTACATTGCCGTCAGATTTTACATATGAGGAGTTGGAGCGACTATTAGGATCGTTAGGATACACAAAATCAAATAAAGGCAAGACTTCCGGCTCGAGAGTTGTGTTTAAGGATAAAGAGGGGCACCCAATAATGTTGCATAAGCCGCATCCGGGTAATATAATTAAGCATTATGCTTTGCGCCAAGTCTTGGAGGAGTTGCAAATACGAGGACTATTAAAATAAATTTACGATGAATACACTATCTTATAAAGGTTATTTAGGAACGGTTAATTTCTCGGAGAAGGATGCGTGCTTTTACGGGAAAATCGAAGGCATCGACGGATTAGTCAATTTTGAGGGCGAGAGTGTCCAAGAATTGACAGAATCGTTTCACGAAGCCGTGGATGACTATGTTTCTTATTGCTTGGAAGAGGGACTTGAACCGCATAAGAGTTATTCGGGACAGTTGAAAATCCGAATTAATCCTGAAACGCATAGTCGTATTGTTACGTTGGCGAAACAGACCGGAGAGTCTGTCAATGCGTTCATCAGTCGGGCTCTTGATATGCGTGTAGCCGCGATGTTGTAATATATCACAATGTGCAACACGATAAAATCGAATTGATATGAGTCCGACATTTCGGAAAGATAAATCGGCGGACGTATTGATGATTAACGACCGCGGTATTATGTTATCTGTGCAGGGAGAGGATTATTTCCTGTCGTATAACCGTGTGCCTTGGATGAGAGATGCTACCATAAACGAAGTGTTGGATGTGAGAATGAGTGGTAAGAATGCTATCGAGTGGCCTAAACTGGATGTGGATCTGGAGGTCGACTCGCTTCGCCATCCGGAGCGTTACCCGCTTATAATTAAGCGTAATGAACTGGATTTTGTCCAAAAAATTCGTAAATCGGAGATGAGTCCAAAACAAGTTGTAAACGTTAATCAGTTGTGGAATTAATGCTGATATCAGAAACTATGCCCTCCCTCTGCAGCGTGAAATATGGATACATAAAACGCGTGCTGATAAGCGCGTGTTTTTTTGTATTAGGCACTATAGCCGGCTTTTGCGCGCAGGTGACATATACGGTGAATACAAGAACCTCTGTTCTAGCATCTGGAGATGTGCCGGAAGGGTCATCAGCTGCTTATGAAAATACGTACCTCTATGATGCAAAAAAAATTCAATCTCCTAATACTGCTACGCTGACACTATCAGGTTTTGGTGTCGTTTGCATTACGAATATCACGCTGTCGATGCATTCAAGTACAGAAGCCGGTGCGGGTAGTTTGAAATATTCCATCAATGGAGGAAGAACGTGGACGACGCTAATATCTAGTAAAGCTTTTAATACTGCTGATTGGTACGGAGATTGGAGTCCTACTACGTACGTAGATGTTTCAAAAGATGTTACAATCTATAGTGTAGAAGGACAAAGTATTGCTATACAAATCAAAGCTACCAATACCTCCTTATTCTGCCAATCCTATACCCTTACTTATGCTACCGAAGCATATGCCGTGTCGTTTGATGCGCAAGGAGGCACGTGCGCTACGGAAAAACTTACGGAGGCATCGATTGGCGGCGGGGTAGTGCTTCCGGAGGCAACGCCTTCTGCAGAGATGGCTGCGATAGGGTGGACGTTTGTGGGGTGGAAGAGCAGTTCTGCACTGACGGAGACTACAACCGCTCCGACGCTCTATGCCGCGGGAGATACCTATCGCCCTCAGAGTAACGAGACCCTGTATGCCGTATATGAGTTGACGGAGGATCTGCCCGGTTGTCAGGACGAAAAGATCACGACGACAGGCGAGTTGAAAGTAGGAGACTATCTAATTCTGACCTACGACAAAGGTACTCCGAAATATCAATATAACGGTCTGAAAAACGATGTCGGCGATACCCTTCGGTATGCAACCACGATGCCGAATTATAGTCATATACTCCAAATAAAACAAGGAAGTCTGGTCGGATACTATGCTTTCTATGACATCGATACCGAGGAGTACCTCTCACATGACGGAACGGATGGCGCATTGCAGTCATTGTCGTCTGTCTTGGCTAATTCGTCTTGGACCGTTTCTATAACGGACGGCGACGCTTCTATCTCATGCATAGCTACGTTTCGTGCATTGCAGTTCAATACGACCTACAAAAGATTCGCTTGTTATACCGCCAGTCATCAACCCGTTCAATTCTATCGCTGTTGTCCGCCCTATATCACCTATAGCAGCGACCCGGAAGTGGTGTGGGATACGTTTCGGGACGGGATGCATGAGAACGAAGCGACGCGGAAGTGCGGACTGCATTATACGATGCCCTCTGTGCCGAGCGATGCCGTCGATGGCGTGACGGACTGCGATGCCGATCATGCACATTGCATCGGCTGGATCGATGAGACCTATGTGAACGCGGACGGCACGATAGATGCTGCAAAGGAAGCCTACATCATCGCGAGTGAAGACATCAATTCTGGCGACGGATACCGCGCGGATGGAACGACCTATTATGCCGTGTGGGTCGAGGACGGAGACATCAACCCGCGAGTCTGGTGCGCGCCGGTACGTGACGCCGCTGTTCGCGAGTGGGGTGCAAACAGCCTGGTCGTAGCAGCCGATATGACCGGTGTAGCAGGCGTGAGCGTGCAGGTAGAAGGCGGCGCGGCAGCGGCAGCTTCGCTCAGCGCGGTCAATGCCGCCTCGCTGACGGATGCCAAGTACGTACGAATCGATGCCGGCGAAGCGACCCTTTGTGATGCCGCCAATTGGGGCAAAGGCCTCTACCTGCATTGGCTGAACGGCTCGGGCGATGAGATAGCCCGCTCGAAGGTCATGATCCCTTGTGCCGTGACCGCAGATGCTATAATGTCAGACATCAGTACCGATAAGGATGCCTGGGCCTCGCGCGAGGTGCATCTTCTGCCCGGCGCCACGCTGACGGCGGATGCCGGCTCGTTTGACGACGATGCCGTGACGATAGCGACCCTGTATGTCTATCCCGGCGCAACGCTTAGCGTGACGAGCGGTACGCTGACAACCGCGACGCTCAGGCTCCGCAACGGTTGGACACGTGCGGGTGCGAAGCAATATACCTCCGCACGCGTATATATAGCCGCTGTTGCCTCCTTGATCAAGACGACCGCTTCCGTAGACTACGATATCTTCGACGCCGGCGAGGGACGGCATTACTATCCCTTGGCTGTGCCGTTCCCGACACCTGTCAGCTCGATCGACTATGCGGATGCAACCTTGGCCTACTGGTCGGACTACGGCGCCGGCGGACAGTATATCATCAAGACCTACGACGGCGACGCCCGCGCCCGAAGCGGGGTGAGCAGCAGCAACTGGGTCGCACTCAACGCAGATGCGACCCTGCAACCCGGGGTGGGGTATATTGTGACGGCTGTAGATGTGCAGGGAGAGGTTATCCTGCGAGTGCCCTTGGACTTTGACAACGCCTGGACTGCCGCCGGCGAGAAGGCGAGTATTATCGTAGATGCCGTCACCACCCACAAAGCTCAGGTTTCGCTCTCTGCCTATAGCGGTACCGCTGCCGAAGCGAATCCCTGTCACGGCGGCTGGAATATGCTGGGCGTACCCTATATGTCGTGCTATCAGTTCAGCGGAGATGACGTACCCTACGTGACAATGCCTACCCACGATTTCTCGCGTTATATCCAGCTGGAGGCCGAGGAAGCGGCGCTGCTGCCCGGGTGGAGTTTCTTTGTGCAGGTGGGGGCAGACGATAACCTGACTTTCGCGCAAGCCAACCAGCAGGCCGGTAGCGATCTGCCGGTCTTGGTTCAGCAGCGCACTTTGGATAGTACGCTGACGAGGATAAAGACCGGTGTGATCTTGCGTTCGGCGGACGGCAATAGCAGCGATAAGTTAGGTCTTATCCTCAGTAACCGCTATAGTTCTGCCTACGAGATCGGCGCCGACCTCGAGAAGATGTTCGGCGAAGCCTATACCTTAGCCGCCTACACCCTCTCGCAAGGTACACGTCTGGCCTTCAATGCGCTATCTATGGCTGAGGCTTCCCGACCGATCCCCGTCGGCTATCGTGCGCCCGAAGCGGGACAATATACCTTCGCGCTAAATCCGAGGTACGCAGCGACCGGCCTCCTTCGCGTCGAGCTCATCGACTATCAGACGGGCACGGTGACTAATCTCCTGGAGACGGCCTATACCTTTACTACCTCGCGCACGCAAGACGATACGCGCTTTGCGCTGCGCGTGATCTGCAGCGAGACTCCGACATCTGCTGAGGAACTGTCGATGCCGACAGATGACGCTCCTGCGATACGGAAGATGATGCGCAACGGACGACTCTATATCCGGCACCAAGATAAGGTCTATGATGCTACCGGAACGGAGACCCGCTTTTGAGAGTAAGTGACCCAAAATTGGACTGAAAAAGTACGGTTTTGCACTCTAAAGTTGGCAAATTTGCAGAAAAATGAAGAAATTTTGCATTTTTTTCGAAAAATATTTGGTCATATCAAAAAAAAGCAGTACTTTTGCACCCGCTTTCGTCGGAAAGGACCCTGATGAGGGTCAGAAACGTAGAACGCGAACGCCTCTATAGCTCAGTTGGTAGAGCACTAGATTTGTAATCCAGCGGTCGTTGGT
>CAMJDT010000057.1 GCA_946404495.1 uncultured Bacteroidales bacterium | reverse complement strand
ATTTCTGCGATTTTTTTTGCGTATATCAAAAAAAAGTTGTATCTTTGCAGGCTAAATTTGTTATTATGGAGCAATATATCGTATCGGCACGTAAGTACAGGCCTACGACTTTTCAGTCGGTAGTGGGTCAGAAGAACCTGACAGAGACCCTGCAGAATGCGATTCGTCAGAATCATTTGGCGCACGCGTATCTGTTCTGCGGTCCGCGTGGAGTAGGTAAGACGACCTGTGCGCGTATCTTCGCCAAGACCATCAACTGTCTGAATCCGACCTCGGATCACGAGGCCTGCAACGCCTGTGAGTCGTGCGTGGCATTTAACGAACAGCGCAGCTTCAATATCCACGAACTGGATGCCGCGTCGAACAACTCGGTAGAGGACATCCGCTCGCTGATACAGGAGGTACGGATCCCGCCGCAGATCGGTAAATACTCGGTATATATCATCGACGAGGTGCATATGCTGTCGCAGGGTGCATTTAATGCGCTACTGAAGACCCTGGAGGAGCCGCCATCGTACGTGATATTTATTCTGGCGACGACGGAGAAGCACAAGGTGCTGCCGACGATATTGAGCCGCTGCCAGGTATATGACTTCCAACGTATCACGGTACGGGATACGATCGAGCACCTGCAGTACGTAGCGCGTCAGGAGGGCATTGAGGTAGAAGAACAGGCGCTGGCCGTGGTGGCCGAAAAGGCGGACGGCGGCATGCGTGACGCGCTGAGTATATTCGACCAGTTGGTTGCCTTCTGCGGTCAGACGATCACCTATCAGCAGGCCATCGAGGTGCTGAATGTGTTGGACTCGGATTATTACTTCCGAATGACGGATGCTGCGCTCAAGGGCGATGTGACGCGGGCAATGTTGCTCTTCAACGAAGTGCTGATGAAGGGCTTCGATGCCGGGCAGTTTGTGGTCGGACTGATGCAGCACCTGAGGGATGTGATGATGGCGAAAGATGCTGCGACGGTGGTACTACTCGAGACGACTGACGCTATTCGCAAGCGGTTTACGGACGCGGGAAAGGTTTGCCCGGCACCGTGGTTGTTTGAGGCATTGGATGTGATGAACACCTGCGATGTGCAGTACAGGACGGCCAAGAACAAACGACTGACCGTGGAGTTGGCGCTGGTGAAACTCTGCCGAATCGTAGCTAAAGCACAGGCACAACCGGTGGCACAGCAAACAGCACAAGCGCCAACAGCTCAGGCTTCTGCAACACAATCCAAGCCCGCTCCGGAGAAGCCGGTAGCGGCACCGAGGGTACAGGCACCACAGCCTACACAGGCTATACCGACGGTAAAGAAACTGCCGAGTCTGAACCTGGGCGGATCGATGCCGGAGGCAGGTACGACGCCTACTACGACCCAACAAACCCCGTCACAGGAGGGACCTCGAACGACCCCTTTTACCGCTGACCGGTTGCACGAAGTGTGGGCCGGTCTGAGTACGGCCTTTCCGGGTGAGGCGCGACTGACGGATATGCTCCGGACGCATTTCCCCGTGCTGTTGACGGAGACGATGGCGGAGTTGACGCTGACCAATCCCTGGCAGAAAGAGGAGTTTGCCCGCTTCGGCAAGGAGGTGATGAACCGCGTGAGGGACGAGCTGAAGAACGATCTCGTGAAACTGCAGGTGCGCGTCGCGGAGCGCAAAGAGGTGGAGACGGCCTTTACGGCGGAGGAGAAATACAAACTGCTCAATACGATGAATCCGGCCTTGGGCGAGATGAAAGCGAGGCTGGGGATGACGATTGAGTAATGGTTAAAGGTTATTGGTTATTGGTTATAGGTTATAGTTGCGGGAGGATCTGTTGACATATTTGCCGACGACGAAGAAGGAGATGACGCTGCGTGGTTGGGATGAGGCGGATGTGATTCTGTTCTCCGGCGATGCGTATATCGATCATCCGTCCTTCGGAGCGGCCGTCATCGGACGCGTATTAGAGGCGGCGGGCTATAAGGTGGCTATCGTGCCGCAACCCGACTGGCGGGGCGATGACCGGGACTTCACCAAGTTAGGTCGTCCGCGGCTCTTCTTCGCCATCACGGCGGGGAGTATGGATTCGATGGTGAATCACTATACGGCAAATAAGCGCCTCCGTCACGACGATGCCTATACGCCGGACGGCAGAGCCGGCATGCGGCCGGATTACTGCACGGTGACTTACAGTCGGATACTCAAACGTCTGTATCCCGATGTGCCGCTGGTAATAGGCGGAATAGAAGCCTCGATGCGGCGGCTGGCGCATTACGACTATTGGTCGGACAGCCTGAAACCAAGCATACTGGTGGAGTCGGGAGCCGACCTGTTGATCTACGGGATGGGAGAGCAGGCGATCGTGGAGATTGCGGAGAAATTAAAAATTCAAAATTTAGAATTAAAAATTCCCCACGATATCCCGCAGACGGCGTATCAGGCGGAGGAGGGAGAAGTGATACCGGAGGATGCGATACGGCTCTACGGCTATGAGGAGGAGAAGAAGGACAAACGCAAGCATGCGGAGGATTTTCGGCTGATCGAGACGGAGAGCAATAAGATCGTAGCGAAGACGATCGTGCAGGATAGGGTAGTGGTGAATCCGCCGTACCGGCCGATGACGACGGAGGAGTTGGATGCCATCTTTGACCTTCCGTTCCAATACAAGCCACACCCCAAGTACCGCGGCAAGACGATACCGGCCTATGAGATGATCCGATTCTCGGTATGTCTGCACCGAGGTTGCTTCGGCGGCTGTTCGTTCTGCACCATCTCGGCACATCAGGGCAAACAGATCGTGTCGCGCAGCAAGGCGTCGGTGATGAGGCAGATCGATAAACTGAAGGACCTGGAGGACTGGAAGGGTTACCTGAGTGACCTGGGTGGTCCGAGTGCCAATATGTACGGCATAGGCGGTCGGGATAAGTCGCTATGCGAGAAATGTGCCCGCGCGAGTTGTCTGCAGCCGGCGATCTGCCGCAATCTCAATCAAGACTTCGGGCCGGTGCTGGATATATACCGAACGGTAGATAGCTTGCCGTACGTGAAGAAATCGTTCGTGGGCAGCGGTATCCGCTACGACCTGATGAGCGAGGAGTACGGCCGCGAACTGATCACGCGGCACGTGAGTGGACGGCTGAAGGTAGCACCGGAGCATGTGTCGGACGCGGTACTGAAGCTGATGCGAAAACCCGGTTGGCACGAGTACCGACGCTTTACGGAGTTCTTCCATCGGGTGAACAAAGAGAGCGGACTCAAGCAGCAGTTGATACCCTACTTCATCTCGTCGCACCCGGGGTGCACCAACCGCGATATGGCGGCGCTGGCGGAGGAGACCAAGCGGATGCATTACCGGCCGGAACAGGTGCAGGACTTCACGCCGACACCGATGACACTGAGCACGACGATGTACTACACGGGGCTGAATCCCTATACGATGGAGCCGGTGTATGTGGCACGGACGAAAGAGGAGAAAAGAAAGCAGAATAGCTATTTCTTCTGGTGGAAAGAGGGTAAAGGTTAATGGTTATAGGTTATAGGTGATAGGTGATAGGTTATCGGTTATCGGTTATCGGTTATCGGGATACCGAGATACCGGGATAACGGGATACCGAAAAATATACTAACGACTAACGACAAACGACTAACGACTAAAATATGAAAAAGCATAAATATCGTTTTAATCCGGAGACGCTGGCGATGGAGCGTATCGAGCACGGACTGAGGTACTGGTTAAAGAAATCAGGCGGCTATCTCTTGGGCGGCATATGCCTGGGAGCGGTGTTCTTCTTTGTGTTCTTTATGCTGTTTCCGTCTCCCAGGGAGAAGCAGTTGATCCAGCAGAATCAGGCCTTGGAGGCGCAGTTGCAGCTGTTGGACAAGCGAGTGGACCAGATGCAGGTGGTGATGTCCGACCTGTCGCAGCGGGACGATAACCTGTACCGCGTGCTGTTGGGCGCAGAGCCTATTCCGCAGTCGGTACGACTAGGTGCGACGCAGCGTATCGAGTACTACGAACAGTTGGCGGAGATGAACAACTCGCAGTTGGCGGCCGACCTGACGCTGAAGGTGGACGTACTGGAGAAGGAACTGTACGTGCAAGCCAAGTCGTACGAGGAGGTATTGGAACTGGCGGAGACGCAGGAATTGAAGATGGAGAATATCCCGGCCATACAGCCGGTACTGAATAAGGACCTGAAGCGTATCGCCAGCGGTTTTGGCGTACGTATCGACCCGGTCTATCACACCCACAGAATGCACACCGGTCTGGATTTCTCGGCCCCTATCGGTACGGAGGTCTATGCGACGGGTAATGCCAAGGTGGTGTTTGTAGGTTGGCGTCAGGGCTACGGCAACACGGTGGAGTTGGACCACGGCTACGGCTACACGACCTTATACGCGCATTTATATAAGGCTCTCGTGCGCGTGGGACAGAAAGTGAAGCGCGGCGATATCATCGCGCTGGTGGGTAACACGGGTAAATCAGTAGGTCCGCACCTGCATTACGAGGTACGGATCCATAATAAGCCGGTTGATCCGAAAAACTATTTCTTCAACGACCTGTCGCCTGAGCAGTACGACGAGATGGTACAACTCAGCAACAACTACGGTCAAATGCTTGACTAGCCTCTTCGCCTACGATAATGAGTTCGTAGGCGAGTGTTTTCTTAAGGGGTTTGAGCGTCATGCCGATGACAATCATATGGCTGCGGATGAAATTGAGCCGGAGCAGAGCTTCGTACGCCATTTCGTAGTCATAGGACAGAATCTCGAGGAACTGCTCGATGAAATCGTCCTGCTTGCGGATGGCATCATCAAAGAGCGTCATGGCGCCGATGAGTTCGCCGATGGCAAGATTGCGAATCGAAGCCTCGTTCTCGTGCTGCGCAGCCATCAGGAGTAGATCCAGTAGGCCGAGGTTCAATCCGTGCTCGAAGAGATTGGCAAAGATACCGCTGATGGCGTGAAACGCGTCATCGGTATTATGATGATCCATCAGCATGACACGGAAGTCCGCGATGTCATCTTCGGTCACCACGCGAATGTTGGTGAACCAACTCAATATCATATTTTCTTTATCCAAGGCGACTAATACGTGTTAGGGCTGTTTCGTTTAATATCTTTAGTTTACGTCCGTCGATGCCTACGATACCCTCCTGGGCAAACTGGCTGAGCGTGCGGATGGCATTGGAGGTGGTCATATTGCTGAGGTTAGCCAGATCCTCGCGACTCATATACATCGAGATGGTCACTCCGTCATCGTCCACGCCATAGTTGGCCTTGAGGGTCAATAGCGACTCGGCGAGACGTCCGCGGATATGCTTCTGGGTGAGGTTGACGGTCTGCAGTTCGCTAAAGGCGAGGTTGCGTGCCATGATTTCCATCATACTGAAGCAGAAGCGGTTATTGCTCTGCACGATATGCAGGAAAGTATCCTTAGGGATACGATAGACCAGACTCTCCTCAAAGGCGCTGGCGGAGGTGTTGTAGCCGTCGCCGGCTATGATCGCGCGGTATGCAAACAAGTCGTGCGGCTTGAGCATACGTATAATCTGCGGGCGCTGACCAATTCCTTCTTTATAGATGCGCACCTTACCGTTCACCAGCATCATCACCGCTTCCGGGATATCGTGTTCGCGGTATATCTGTTCATTCTTTCCGTATCGCACAATGGTGGACTCACGTTGCACCTGTTGCCGTTCTTCTTCGGTCAGGACTCCCCAAAGGGGGTTGTGGTCCAAAAATTGTGCACTTTCATGTAGTATTTGGGGCATTTTATACCTTATTTTTACAAAAAACGCTGCAAAATTACTCATTTTTTTGCATATGTGCAAATTTATTTGTAACTTTGCAGCGAATTTTGAGATTTTTTGTATGAATATATCCATTGTAGTGCCTCTTTTTAATGAAGAGGAGTCGTTAGAGAAGCTTTTTGAGTGGATTGCTCGCGTGATGAGTGCGAACAAGTTTTCGTACGAAGTCATCTTCGTCAATGACGGTTCCACGGACGGCAGTTGGGATGTGATCAGAAGACTGAGTGCCGAGCATAAGGAGGTACACGGTATCTGCTTCCGTCGTAACTACGGTAAGTCGGCTGCGCTCCATTGCGGTTTCCGCGCCGTGAAGGGCGATGTGGTCATCACCATGGATGCTGACCTGCAGGATTCGCCGGACGAGATACCCGAACTCTATCGCATGATCACCGAGGACGGCTACGACCTGGTGAGCGGTTGGAAGCAGAAACGTTACGACAACAAGCTGACCAAGAATCTGCCCTCCAAGCTCTTTAACGCTACGGCTCGTCGCGTCACGGGCATCCAGTTGCACGATATGAACTGCGGCCTGAAAGCTTATCGACAGGATGTGGTGAAGAATATCGAGGTGTTCTCGGAGATGCACCGGTATATCCCGTATCTGGCCAAGAATGCCGGCTTTACCAAGATCGGCGAGAAGGTCGTGCAGCATCGCAAGCGCGAGTTTGGCGTGTCGAAGTTCGGATTGAACCGCTTCGTGAACGGCTATCTGGATCTGATGACCTTGTGGTTCCTCAATAAGTTCGGCAAGCAGCCGATGCACTTCTTTGGCCTGATCGGTAGTCTGATGTTCTTTGTAGGTATGATCGCCATCATGGTGGTAGCCGGCATGAAACTCTATGCCCTCCATCACGGCATCCGGGCTATGCTGATTGCCAACAATCCCTGGTTCCATATCGCGATACTGATGATGATATTGGGCTGCATGCTCTTCCTGGCAGGCTTCTTAGCGGAGCTGACGATCAGGAACTCTACGACGAGAAACGATTACCTGGTAAAAGAACAGATATGAGAAAGACTGTTATCATAGCGCTCATCTTGTCGCTGTCGCTGCCGACGATGGCTTGGGGTCCGCGGGGACACCGGATCATCGCGGAGGTAGCGTATCGTCATATGACGAAGAAAGCGCAGAAGAATGTGGATGCCGTCCTCGGCACGCACGGTCCTGTGCATTGGGCCAACTGGCCGGACGAGATCAAGTCGGATACCATCTATCCGGATAGCTATGACTGGCATTTCCAGGATATGAACCCCGGCCTGAGCGATTCGGCCGTGGTAGCTATGCTGACGGATTATCCCAAGGAGGGTGGGCGGCTCTTTATGAAGACCGACAGCCTGATTGCGCTTCTGCGTCAGGATCGCAACAACAAGGATGCCCTCGTCTTCCTCATTCACTTCATCGGCGACCGTTTCTGCCCGATGCATATCGCTCACATGGACGATGCCGGCGGCAATAAGGTCAAGATGAAATGGTTTGGGCAGAACACCAACCTGCACACCGTCTGGGACACCAAACTGGTGGAGTACCGCGGGCTGTCGTATAGCGAATATACGGAATGGCTGGAGGACTTGTATAGTAATCATCAGAAGGAGATTCGGGAGGCCTCGTGGGAGGAGCTGACCGTCAGCAACTATCATATCACCGACAGCATCTATCGCTATCAGGATACCTTCGACGGCAATACCTACCACTACGCCTATCGCTGGGTGGATACCATGGAATGGCAGCTGTATCAGGCGGGAATCCGTTTGGCACAACTGCTGAATGAACTCTATAAATAATATGAGAGACTTTACAGTAGCGAAATATGGCGAACTATTGGATGCCCTGAAGGCTGCGGGGTATCGCTTCGTGACGTACGAACAGTATATTCGGAATAAGAAAACCGAGAACCGAGAAATAATCGTGCCTGATGAGGGCAAAGAACCGAAAACAGTCATCCTCCGTCACGACGTAGACAAGCGTCCGGAGAATAGTCTGGTGACGGCGGAGTTGGAGCACGGGAAGGGCATCTCAGCCTCGTATTACTTCCGCTCCGTGCCCGTCAGTTTTGCGCCCGACATCATTCATCGCATCGCCGCACTCGGTCATGAGATAGGCTATCACTACGAGGATATGTCACTCTGTAAGGGCGATAAAGCGCGTGCGAAAGTGCATTTCAAGCAGAAGTTAGCGCTTCTTCGCACTTTTTATCCCGTCACTACGATCTGTATGCACGGTGCGCCTACGAGCCGCTATGACGGCCGCGCGTTGTGGCAGGAGTACGACTATAGGGACTACGGCATCATCGGCGAACCGTACTTCGATACCGACTTCTCGAGGCTCTTGTACCTGACGGATACGGGACGTTGCTGGGACGGATTTAAGGTGTCCGTACGGGATAAGATACCCGAGTATCAGGACGAGTGGAGCAAGCGGGGGTGGACCTATCATACCACCGACCAACTCATCGCTGCCATCCGTGCAGGCGGACTGCCGTCCCTTATGCTGACGACGCACCCGCAACGCTGGACCGACAATCCCCGCGCCTGGCGTAAAGAACGCGTCATACAGACCATGAAGAATAGTGTGAAACGGATTATTGTGAAGATAAGTTAAGAATGTGTATAAGCGTATAATAGGCGACATATTGATTTGGGTGCTGGCGGCGGTTGTGTGCGTGTCGTGGCGACTGGTAGCGCAGAAGAGCGAGATACAGCTCTATTGGCTGCTCTTTTTGGCAATGATGCTCATCTGGCTGCTACTCGCGTGGATCTTCCGTAAGTACCGTTCCTACAAGGAGACCTGGTATTGGCAGGAGATGCTGTCGATGATTGCTACCGGCGGCACGATGATTGCGCTCGTCTATATCGTCCTGCCGCGTCTGCCGTGGTCGTTCTCGACGACGGTTGCTGCCTGGATGGTAGGTATCGTGATGATCATCGATTCCATCGTTATCCTCATTAAGCACTATCGCAAGTACGCGCTCAATATGACCGTCCCGCCGATGACCATCGAGCACCGTAAGGATGCCGTCGTGACGCGTCCGGACGAACCGCGCGGCGTGATGTCGATGCGAGCCGTACGGCAGTCGGTTCTCTCGCTCACCGTGGAGGAGGACTATCGCATGCTCTTGGAGAAAGCGCATCTGGACAGCAAACTCACCAAAGTCGTCGCCAGTCGGGATCGTTTCTCCATCATGCAGTTGTCGGAATATCAGTATAACACGATCGTGGACCTGACGCTCTTGAATCACGCCAAGGGTATCAACCGTCGCTTCTGCCTTGTCAATCAGAAACTGCCGGACGACGGACGCTACGTCTGCTGCTACCGCCCGCAGGAGTACGTGAAGCATAAGATCCTGACGGAGACACCTTGGGGACTCAATTATATCTACTACGTAGCCTGGTTTATCTACCGGCGCATTATCCCGCGTATGCTGCTGATGAGTCGTCTGTACTACGATATCACGGACGGCCGCAAGCGTGTGCTGAGCAAGACCGAAGTGCTCGGACGCCTGTACTACTGTGGATTTGAGGTAGATGAGATCGTTCCGATGGGACATATCGAGTACGTCTTTGCTCACCGTCATTCGCAGCCCTATCCGCAGGAGCAGATGAAGGTGTACGGCCCGCTCATCTCCCTCCCGCGCGTGTGTAAGAATAAGGAGATGATCAATTTCTATAAGTTCCGCACGATGCATCCGTACTCGGAGTATATCCAGAAGTATGTGTTCGACTCGCGCGGCGGAATGAACATAGCCGACAAGTCGGACGATGATTTCCGCATCACGCATTGGGGCAAGATCATGCGTAAGTACTGGTTGGATGAACTGCCTATGCTCTACAACTGGCTCCGCCGCGATGTCAAGTTGGTAGGCGTCAGGCCGCTGTCCAAGACCATGTTTGAGACCTATCCGAAGGAACTGCAGGACAAACGTACCCGCTGCAAACCCGGACTCATTCCGCCCTTCTATATCGATCATCCGGAGACCTTTGAGGAACTATACGAATGCGAGAATAAGTACCTGGATGAGTACTTCCTTCACCCCGTTCGTACCGATATCAAGTACTTCTTTATGACCATATATGCCATCCTCTTCAAGCGCATACACTCTGCGTGAGGATTTTTTTTGAAGAAAAATTTGCATATATCAAAAAAAAGCAGTACCTTTGCAGCAAATTTTACGCGGAGCCTATCCGCGCGTACATAAATGGATACAGACTGTCCTCCGTCGAGGAGTAAGTGGGAGACCATAAAATATATCTTTACCCACCTCAGGTTGTGGGTCAAAGTGGTGTTGGCAGGAATAGCGATCATGCTATTCGTTGTTGTTTTGCGCCATATGGTATCGCATGACGACGAGACGACGGCGTCGCCACAGGTGCAGCACAAAGAGTCAACGGAGCAGAAGAAGGAGGAAGAGCAGCGCCTGGTGACCTATCCCG
>CAMJDT010000056.1 GCA_946404495.1 uncultured Bacteroidales bacterium | reverse complement strand
GGCGACGGTGCAGGCCAGCCGATGGAGCTCCGTACCGTCATCAACGGTGAAGAGAGAGTAATAGACAAGACCCTTACCTTCGTCTCCGACAACCATATCGGCACCCCGTGGGAACCGTATGTGATACAACTCAATGTGGCAGAAGGTATTGAGGAAGTCGATGCATCCGCCACGCTTGGCGGATACCGCAAAATCCTCATCAACGGTATTCTGTACATCGTCCTTCCTGATGGCGAGATGTATGATGTGACGGGAAAGAGAGTGTCTGAGAAATAAATCATAGTTTTTCTGCTATTCTCCCCAGAGGCGGAGCACTTTGACGGTGCTTCGCCTCTTTCTTTGGTCTTCCCAAGCCCCCAAATTTGTTAAAAAAAAGCACCCTTGCAGCGAAATGTCCCCAAAATATAACAAATTTTGGAAAAAGTAGAAAATTATTTGCATATATCAAATAAAAGCAGTACCTTTGCAGCCGATTTTGGATTTTAATCCGATTGAAAACGAAAAATAACACAGTTTTGAGGACAAAAAATGAATAACATTCGATTAGAGTCACTAAAAATGGCATTTTTGCACAAACCCGTAGAGGTCAATGTGCCGAAGGACAGAGTCAAAGATTATTTCGCGTGTGACGTCTTTACGCGCGATAAGATGAAGGAATATATTGCCCAGGAGATATTGGAGCAGCTGTTCGACGATGTGGACAACGGTCGCACGATTCACCGTGACATCGCCGGCGTAGTAGCTATCGGTATTCGCAAGTGGGCAATGGATCACGGCGCCACGCATTTCACCCACTGGTTTCAGCCGCTCACGGGCGGTACGGCCGAGAAACACGATGCCTTCTTCACGCTGGATAAACACGGCGTGCTGCTCGAGGAATTCAGCGGAGACGCGCTCTACCAACAGGAACCCGATGCATCGTCCTTCCCCAGCGGCGGAATACGTAATACCTTTGAGGCACGCGGTTACTCGGCCTGGGATCCTTCGTCGCCCGTCTTCCTGATCGGCGATACGCTGTGTATCCCGACCGTATTCGTAGCCTATACCGGTGAGGCCTTGGACTACAAGACACCCCTTATCCGTTCCACCTCGGCGCTCTGTCACGCCGCAAGAGAGGTGTGCGCCTATTTCGACAAACAGGTGAAGCACGTGCACGCCAACCTCGGCTGGGAGCAGGAGTATTTCCTGGTGGACGAAGCGCTGTATAACGCTCGCCCTGATCTGATGCTGACCGGACGAACCTTGATGGGACACGACAGCGCTAAGAGCCAGCAACTGGAGGATCATTACTTCGGCGCTATTCCCGAACGTGTGCTCGCCTTCATGCGTGAGTTGGAATACGAGGCGCACAAGGTGGGTATACCTGTTCGTACGCGTCACAACGAGGTAGCCCCCAACCAGTTTGAGATGGCACCGATCTACGAGGAAGTCAACCTCTCCAACGACCATAACCTGCTCGTCATGTCCATCATGGAACGTGTAGCGCAGAAGCATCATTTCCGCGTGCTGCTCCACGAGAAACCCTACGCAGGCGTTAACGGTAGCGGTAAACACTGCAACTGGTCGCTGCAGACCAATAGCGGACTCAACCTGCTCGCGCCCGGTAAGAACCCGTACCAGAACCTGCAGTTTATTACCTTCCTCGTCAACGTCCTGATGGCCGTTCAGCGTCATAACGGACTGCTCAAGGCCTCCATCGTCAGCGCGACCAACGAACATCGTCTCGGCGCCAACGAAGCGCCTCCGGCGATCATATCCGTCTTCCTCGGCAAGCAGATCACGGCCGTCCTCGACCGCCTCGAGCACGCTACCGCCGAAGAGGCTATCATCATCAATGCCAAGAAGGAGATGAAACTTGGGGTAGGTAATATCCCTGAGATATTGCTCGATAACACGGACCGCAACCGTACCTCGCCCTTTGTGTTCACGGGCAACCGTTTTGAGTTCCGCGCCGTAGGTTCGTCGGCCAACTGCGGTGCCGCGATGCTCGCGCTGAATGCCGCCGTAGCCGAACAGCTGATGCTCTTCAAGGCCGAGGTGGACTCCCGCATCGAACGCGGCGAAGCCAAGGAGCGGGTGCTCTTTGAGGTCATCAAACGCTATATACAGGACTGCAAAGCCATCCGATTTGACGGTAACGGCTACAGCGATGAATGGAAGGCCGAAGCGGCTGAGCGCGGTCTCGACTGCGAAACGAGCGTGCCGTTGGTGATCGACCGCTATCTCTCACCGGAGTCAATCAGGATGTTCCAATATACCGGCGTACTCTCCGAAGCCGAACTGCACAGCCGTAGCGAGGTGAAGTGGGAGACCTACGTCAAGAAACTGCAGATCGAGAGCCGAGTAATGGGAGACCTGGTGGTCAACCACGTCTTGCCCGCCGCCAAACGCTATCAGACGATGCTGCTGCAGAATGTACTGGCCGTCAAGCAGGTGTTCTCGGCCGACGAGACGGCTTTGCTCAACGCGATGGACTACAGCATCATCAAGCAGATCGAGCATCACTCCGGAGCGATCCTCGACGGCGTAGAAAGGATGACCGACGCGCGCCACAAAGCCAACCGGCAACCGGACGAACGCAGCAAGGCGATCGCTTACCATGATAATGTCCTGCCGCTGATGGCGGAGATACGCGCACACGCGGACGCCCTCGAACTCATCGTGGACGACGAGATGTGGACACTGCCCAAGTACAGAGAACTGATGTTTATCCACTAATGAAAACGATACCTTTCATCAAGATGCACGGTCTGGGAAACGACTACGTCTATATAGACTGTTTCCCGAAGGCCGTCGCGCAATATATTACCACGACCGATTTGGCGGAACTGGCACGGCGCGTGTCGGATCGCCATTTCGGGGTCGGTTCGGACGGATTGGTACTGATCCTGCCCGCAGAAGAGGCAGATGCCGAGATGCGTATCTTCAATGCCGACGGCAGCGAAGCGGAGATGTGCGGCAACGCCATTCGATGTGTGGGGAAATACCTCTACGAGAGCGGCCTATGCCGCAATACGCAGCAGCGGATAGCGACCCGTGCGGGGCTTCGCACCCTGACTCTGCAGGTGACGGATGCGTGCGTGGAGCGGGTCACGGTGCAAATGGGAGCGCCGACGATCCGACCGTGTACGATAGTCTGCGGGGCGGACACGATTCCGTATACGGCGGTTGATATAGGCAATCCGCACGCCGTGTTCTTCCGTGAGGCGGTTGAGCAGCTGCCGGATAATACCAATGTGGAGTTCGTACGAGTGCGGAACCCGAAGGAACTGGACGTACGCGTGATTGAACGCGGTTCAGGTGAGACGCTGGCCTGCGGTACGGGCGCGTGTGCCTCGGTTGTAGCGGCGATCGCGCAGGGACTGACCGAACGCGAAGTGATAGTGCATCTGCAGGGAGGGGATCTGATGATTCAATGGCCGGACAATGCTGCCGCAGTGCAGATGACCGGTTCGGCAACGGAAGTGTTTAGAGGAGAATATCAATTAGAAGCGTAATTATGCAAATCAATACCCACTTACAACAACTCCCCGGTAACTATCTCTTCACCGAGATAGCCAACCGCACGCAAGCCTATCAGGCGGCGCATCCTTCGGCGCGAATCCTACGCCTGGGAATAGGCGATGTCAACCGTCCGTTGCCGGCGGCCATCAGCGATGCGATGCATCGCGCGGTCGATGAACTGACCCGCGTGGAGACCTTTCGCGGCTACGGTCCGGAGAACGGCTACGATTGGCTGCGGCAGGCTATTGTGGACTATGATTATACCTCGCGCGGGATTCACCTGTCGCCGGAAGAGGTGTTTATTAGCGACGGCGCAGGCAGCGACTTGGGCAACCTCAGCGAACTATTCGATACGGCCAATAGCGTAGCCATCTTGGATCCGTCCTATCCGGCATATGTGGATACCAGTCGGATGGCAGGCCGGGAAATCATCTTCCTGCCGTGCGTGGCGGAGCATAACTTCCGTCCGGAACTGCCGGCACGGAAGGCGGATATAATCTACCTCTGTTTCCCCAACAACCCTACCGGCACCGTGCTGACGCGAAAGGAATTAGCCGCGTGGGTGGACTATGCCCGCGCCAATCATAGTATCATCCTCTTTGATGCAGCCTACGAAGCCTTCATCGAGGATCCGGACGTACCTCATAGCATCTATGAGATCGATGGGGCGCAAGAGGTCGCTATCGAGATTCGCAGCTATAGCAAATCAGCCGGCTTCACAGCGGTGCGTTGCGGCTATACCGTCGTGCCGAAGGCCACGGGACTGCAGGCGATGTGGCGGCGCCGGCAATGCACCAAGTTCAATGGTGCCTCCTATATCTCCCAGCGCGCAGCCTTGGCTACCTATACGGCCGAAGGGAAGGCTGGTCTCAGCGCAAATCTGAACTACTACAAACAGACGGCGCGCCTCCTTATGGATGGCTTGCAAGACTTGGGCTATCGGGTCTATGGAGGTAAGAATGCACCGTATATCTGGTGCGAGACGTCGAACAAAATGGACTCATGGCAATTCTTTGATTTCCTGCTCAATTCGTGTCAAGTGGTCTGCGCGCCGGGTGTCGGATTCGGCGAAGCAGGGCAGGGGTTTGTTCGTTTCTCCGCGTTCTCCAATCGCGATGATTGTCACGAGGCGCTTCGCCGCCTGCAGTCGTTGTAGAAACACACTCGGATAGGGTGCTTTTTGCCTTTTTCGGAGGGCAAAAGGTACCTTAGATAAAAAAAAGTGAAAAAAAATACAAAAATATTTGTTCATATCAATTTTTTTTTGTAATTTTGCACGCTTTTTCGCTTAGTAGGCTCCGAGGAGCCGGAAATAGGCGTGGATTAAGGTGAAAGATGAAAGGTGAAAGGTGAGAGGGGGAAGAGGAGAAAGAGGATAGTTGGGGAGAGCGAAAGGCAACCAAAATACGAAAGAAATTTTAAATATATACTAAAATGTCAAAGATTTGTCAAATAACCGGCAAGAAAGCCATGACGGGGTGCAATGTTTCGCACTCGAAGCGCCATACAAAGCGCAGCTTCGATGTGAACTTGTTCCACAAGAAGTTCTACTGGGTAGAACAGGATTGCTGGATCAGTCTGAACGTGAGTGCAGCTGGTCTGCGTACAATTAACAAAATCGGTCTGGACGCTGCGCTGAAGCAGGCCGCCGAAAAAGGGTATCTATACGAATAAAGAGGAGGAACAACTATGGCAAAGAAAACGAAAGAAGCTCGTGTACAAGTCATCCTTGAATGCACCGAACACAAGGCCAGCGGTATGCCCGGAACGTCGCGTTACATCACGACCAAGAACCGCAAGAACACTCCCGATCGTTTGGAGCTCATGAAGTACAACCCGATTCTCAAGCGCTATACGCTGCACAAAGAGATCAAGTAATTGAAAGGAAACAACTATGGCAAAGAAAGCGGTTGCATCGTTACATACCGGAAATGCCGGTCGTACGCACACCAAATGCATCAAAATGGTGAAGAGCCCCAAGACGGGTGCCTATTTCTTCCAGGAAGAAATCGTCGAGAACGAGAAAGTTGCTGAGTTCTTTAAGTAAGAAACGAGGCCTTTCCGCCGAAAAAATCAAAAAAATGCAGATAGTATTTGGCTATCTGCTTTTTTTTTTGTATCTTTGCAGACAAATTGAGAAGTTATGTTAGCTGTAATTATAAATCCCAAATCCGGTAAGAGTTTCTTTCGCGCGCAGCGCTTGTACCTGTGGCGTCTGATGCGCTCGCACGGTGTGCCCTTTGTGTATCGCGTGACTAAGTATGCCGCGCACGCTACGGAGGAGGCGCGCGAACTGGTAGAGCAGGGCTATAGACGTATCCTTGTGCTCGGCGGAGACGGAACACTGAGCGAAGTCATTAACGGCATCATGGAAGCTAAGATATCCGACGAGGAGCGCCGCAAGGTAGCGGTCGGTCTCATGCCGCGCGGTACGGGCAATGACTGGGGACGTTACTGGGGACTGGATAAGCACTACCAACGCTCCCTCCAGCGCTTCTTCCACAGTCAGGATACGCCGGTGGATGTGGGATGTATCACGTATTTGAGGAACGGCGAAGAGCACCGCCGCTGGTTCATCAACTCCTTAGGCTTTGGCATCGACTCGCTCACCTGCGTCAACGCGGAGAAACTCAAACCCTATATCGGTTCGCACCACGTCAATTACTTCTTCGGTCTGCTGAAGGCACTGTTGCATCTGAAGCCTATCCCTATGTCCTTATCGGTAGATGGTCCCGTGATGGTCCGTTCCAAGCTCTATCATATGTCGATCGGAAACGGGCCTTTCTCCGGCGGCGGTATACGCCAGAATCCTACGGCCGACCCGCGGGACGGAGTACTGAACGGAATCTTCGTGGAGAAACCTACTTTCCGCCAAGTGATGCAGGCGCTGCCGCGTCTGTTTGATGGACGACTCAACGAGCTGCCCTTCATTCATACCTTCCAAGGAACGGATTTCCGACTGGATACCAAGGCGCATCTGCTCTTCGAGGCAGACGGCATCACGGAGAATATAATGGGTCCCTGCCGCGTCAGCTGTCATCCGCACGCCTTCTCCTTCGTCGGCACACCGGTGTAAATATCAATTATCAAATAATCGTTCCGAAAGGATAAGAATTGTCAATTATCAATTTGATGAAATCAATGATCTTCGCCGCCGGGCTCGGCACACGTTTACGCCCACTGACTGACACGCTGCCTAAGGCACTCGTACCGCTGAACGGAACAACGCTCTTGGAGTATCAGATCCGGATGCTCCGTAAGGCCGGTATAGACGATATCGTAGTCAATGTGCATCATTTCCCCGATCAGATCATCGACTTCCTCCGTAGGCACGATAACTTCGGTTGTCGGATTCGCGTGTCGGATGAGAGAGACGAACTGTTGGAGACGGGAGGCGGTCTATGGCATGCGTTTGAGAACAAGGTGCCCGACGAGCCGGTGCTGGTGTGCAATGTGGATATCCTATCTAATATCGACCTAAATGCGTTCCTCGGTTCTCTGCAGCCGGAGGAGATAGGTCGGCTCGTGGTGTCGGAGAGAAAGACGCAGCGCTATCTCTGTTTTGATGAAGAAGACTGCTTGGTAGGGTGGAAGAATATTCAGACCGGCGAGCAGCGGCTCAGCGACGGCCGTCATCTGGCTTTCTCAGGGATGTCCTTGCTGCGGCCGGAGGTGTTCCCCTTACTAAAACAATACGCAGCGGACCGTGGCCCGCGGTTCTCGCTAATCGATTTCCTGCTCGCTATCGCGCCCGCGCACGTGCTGCGCGCGTACGTTCCCATTGATTATAGCATGATGGACGTCGGCAAATTTGACCTCATGAGCGAGGCGGAAGCGTTCGCTCGAGATTTTGTTCGCGGTGCGTGATCCGCACTTCCACGCCGAATTTCTCGTTCAGGTGTTTGCCTAAGTGCTCCGCCGAATAGACGCTGCGGTGCTGTCCGCCGGTGCATCCGAACGAAACCATCAGATTTTGGAATCCGCGTTCCATATAGCGCTTGACGCTGGCGTCCACCAGCCGCTCTGCCGCTTCTAAGAAGGGGAATATCTCGCCATCGTTCTCCATGAACTCAATCACCGGCTTATCCAAGCCTGTCAAACCCATATATCGGTCATATTTGCCCGGGTTATTCACCGCACGGCAGTCGAAGACGAAGCCTCCTCCGTTGCCGCTCTCGTCGTTGGGGATGCCCTTCTTGTAACTGAACGAATAGATGCGCACGACGAGCGGTTTCTTCTCGCCCGCGTCCTTGAACTGCTTGAGTTCGGTCATTTGGCTGAGCAGCTCGCTTAGGTAGGGGAAGTCCGCGGCCTGCTCCGCATTAAGGCGCAGCCATTGGCGGAGGTTCTCGATGGCAAAGGGGATCGACTGGATGAAGTGGGGTTTCTTCTCAAAGTATCCGCGGAAACCGTACGCACCGAGTACCTGCAGTGTGCGGAAGAGTACAAACAACTGCAGCCGTGCCTTAAAGGCTTGGCGGTACACGGGTTCGAGCGTAGCGAGTTCGTCTAGGTATTCGTCGATGAGCTCATCGCGCAGCGACTGCGGGTAGTTGGCTTTCGCCTGCCATAGGAAGGAAGCCACATCGTACTGCTTGGGTCCGCGTCGTCCGCCCTGGTAGTCGATGAAATAGATCTCATTCGCCTCTTGCCCTTCGCCCTTCGCCCTTATCATCACATTGCGGCTCTGGAAGTCGCGGTAGAGGAAACTCGTGTCCTCCTCTTGGAGCAGCAGGTCGGCCATTCGTTGGAAGTCCAGCTCCAGTTTGTCCTCGCGAAACTCCAACTCCGTCGGCTTGAGAAAGCAGTATTTGAAGTAATTGAGGTCCCACAGCACGGCATCGCGGTTGAAACAGGGGATCGGATAGCAGAGGTTCCAATCCAGTCCGCGTGCGCCCTCTACCTGGAAATGTGCCAAGAGCCGCATGACGCGCCTGAGCATCGTCTTCTCTTCCTCGCTGAATACGCCCGTCAGGCGACCTTTCTTGATATAATCGAAGAGCAGCGTATTGCCCAAATCCTCTTGCGTATACTCCATCTCATCGTCGCTAACGCTCAGGATGCGGGGCACGGGGAGACCTTGCTTAAGGAAATGCCGCGACATGCCGATGAAGGCGTGATTCTCCTCGCGAGAGGTGCCGTGTACGCGGATGTAGGTCTTGCCTTGGTCGTCGATGACGCGGATATACTGTCGGTTGCTGCCCGACGCAGAGATAGGTTCTTCTTTCATCTTATGCAGGATCGAGGATCGTTATCTTGCAGGAACAACAGGTCTGTGCTCCCTCGTTCTTTTGCTGGTATTGTACGCCGTCCGGCAGCACCTGATAGTGGATTTCGGTAGTCTCGCCGAGCATCGCTTCCTTGGTGTAATTGATGTCGAGGCGCACGGTCTTGCCGTAGTAATCCGGCAGGTAAGCGTCCGTCATCGCCTGCAGGTAGCGGCAGCTGTTGCAGTGACCGTTGTAGTCGATGTCGGAGTACACGATTTTGTGCGTTGCAACGCCTGTCGGGTTCGTGACGGCGGACATCCGGAGGCGGTCTATGTTGAGGAACTCGCCGTCCACGCAGTCGTGGAAGATAGGCAGGTCGAAGCAGTTGACGATCTCGCGCTTCTGGAGGTCGAGCACCGCCCACACGCTCTTACAGATACCGATCAACTTATCGCCCGAGTAGATGCGGTAATCACGCGTGCTGAGCATATGCAGGTTGCTCTCGATCCAGGTCTCAAAGCGAATCTTCTCGCAGTGCGTCGGCAGTTCGTACATGATGACCGACAGGTGCGTCAGAATCCACGTTATCCCCATCGGATGCAGCACCTTTATGCCGAAACCGAGGTCGTCGGCGACCGTGCCAGCTACCTCTAAGAGGTAGTTCTCGAGGTTATACAGACGCAGTTTCTTCTGTCCGTCCACCTCCTGGTATTTTATCTCGTATTCGTAGTTGTATTTCATCAATCCATCATTACATCATTCCATCATTCCATCATTCCATCATTCCTTCAGGTATTTGTCCAGCCAGTTAGTGAAGGTCCGTTGCCAGAGGATGCCGTTCTGGGGTTGGAGTACCCAGTGATTCTCGTCGGGGAAGATGAGCAACTCGGCATCGATACCACGCATCTTGGCGGCATCAAAGGCTGCCATGGCTTGGTTGGCGAGGATGCGGTAATCCTTCTCGCCATGGATGCAGAGGATAGGCGTATCCCACTTGTCGACGAAGCGGTGGGGGCTGTTTTCGAAGGTGCGTTGGGCGATCTTGTTGTCCTTCTCCCAGTAAGCACCTCCCATATCCCAGTTGGCAAACCATTTCTCCTCGGTCTCGAGGTACTGCATCTCGAGGTTGAAGATACCGTCGTGGGCGATGAAGGCCTTGAAGCGTTTGTTATGATGACCGGCTATCCAGTAGACGCTGAATCCGCCAAACGAGGCACCTACGCAGCCCAGGCGATCCTTGTCTACGTACGGCAGGTTGGCCACGGCCTCATCGATAGCCGTGAAGTAATCGCGCATGCATTGTCCGCCGTAGTCGCCGCTGATGGCTTCGTTCCAAGCCTTGCCGAATCCGGGCAGTCCGCGACGGTTGGGTGCTACCACTACGTAGCCTTCCGCTGCCATCCGCATGAAGTTCCAACGGTAGCTCCAGAACTGGCTCACCGGACTCTGCGGTCCGCCTTCGCAGTAGAGCAGAGTGGGGTATTTCTTCGTGGCATCGAAGTGGGGCGGCAGCACGATCCATGTCAGCATCTGCTTGCCGTCCGTGGTGGTCTGCCAGCGCGGGATGACCGTTCCCATTTGAACTTGGTCGTAGATATTTTTGTTTTCGTAGGTGAGCTGCTTGCCGTCGCGGTAGAGTTCATTGGCTTCGCACATCGAGTGACGCAGGTAGTAGAGCATATTATCGATATAGGCTACCGGCACGTAGTCGTACTGTCCGTCGGTCAGCTCCTCGCGCTCGCCGCGGAGGTTGATGCGGTAGAGATGCTGCGTAGCGTGCCACACTGCCGAGAAGATCAGCGTCTCGTCATCTGCCCAGAAATACTCACTCACGTCGGTGTCGAGACCCTTCGAGAGGAAGGTCTTCTCGCCCGTCGCGAGGTTCATGATATAGAGGCGGTTCTCATCGCTCTCGTAGCCGTCGCGTTCCATCGATTGCCAGGCGATATACTGTCCGTTGTGCGAGTACGCGGGGTTGGTGTCGTAGCCAAGCATACCTTCCGTAAGGTTGGTGTGCGTACGCGTTTTGATATTGTATACATAGATGTCGCTGTTGGTGGAGAGGGCGTAGTCGAGGCCTGTCTTCTTGCGGCAGGTGTAGGCGATCTCCTCGTTATTGGGATTCCACGCCAGTTGTTCTACGCCGCCGAAGGGCTTCATCGGGCTCTCAAAGGCCGTGCCCTCTAAGATGTTCGTTCCCTCGCCGACGCTCGCCGATTGGATGCGTTCGCCCTCGCCGTAGTAGCGGACATTGAGTGCGCATACAAAGGGCTGCGGAGCGGTCTCGGTCCATTCATCCCAGTGCTTGTACATCAGGTCATCTACGATGCGACCGCTTGCTAGCGGCAGGTCGGGATAAGTATCCACGGTAGCCGGAACGGTCTTGACCTGCTTGATGAGCACGACCTGATCGCGCATCGGCGAGAGCAGGAATCCCTCTACGTCTTCGGTACCCTCAACGAGCACTTCCTCCCGGTCGCGACGGAGATAGAGCTTGCCGCCCTTGAGGTAGGCTAAGTTGCCGCTTCCGCCGAACCACGCAGGCTCGCTGCCGATGAACTCATCGATGATATCCAACCCGTTGTCCGACTCTACGCCGATACGAATCCAGGTCGTAGAACGGTTCTCCGCTACGCTATAGTAACTCACGGTATAGGCAATCCAGCCGGTCTCTACATCGACCTGCACGCTGCCGATTCTTCCCATCGCCCAGAGGGCTTCCGGGGTGAATTTGTCGCTGGTTAATTCGATCTGCGGTTTCTGAATAGGCTGTTTCTCCGGCGTCTCGGCTTCCTGCTTGGCACAGCCGGCGCTCAACATTGCAAGAGCAATCATAAGGGTGTTTTTCAGTTTCATATACAATAAATTGTCAAAATTTGGTGCAAAATTACAAAATTATTTGCATATTTCCAAATTTTTTTGTAATTTTGTGCCCTCTAATACTAAAAAAGCACGCTTTATGACGATTCAGTTTCTCGGCGCCGCCCGCGAAGTAACCGGTAGCAAGCATCTTATCACGACCCGTTCGGGCAAACGCATCCTGCTGGACTGCGGTCTGTATCAAGGTAAGGGTCAGGAAACGGAGCGCGACAACCGCGACCTGGGTTTCGATCCGGAGAAGATCGATTGTATCATCCTCTCCCACGCGCACATCGACCATAGTGGTCTGATTCCCTATCTCTGGCGACAAGGATTCCGCGGCGATGTCTATTGCACGCCTGCCACGCGCGACCTCTGTGCACTCATGTTGCAGGATACGGCCTTTATCCAGGCGCAAGATGTCAAGTGGTACAACAAGAAGATGGACCGCCTCCACCAGCCTAAGATCACGCCGCTCTACGACATCAATCATGTACAGCACGCGATGAAACTGTTCATCTCGGTGGACTACGACCGCCGTTTCCGCGTCTTCGACGATGTCTTCCTTACCTTCACCAACGCAGGCCATATGCTCGGATCGGCCGTTGTCAACCTCGAGATCTATGAGGATGATGCCAATGCCAAATCCAAAGTCTGCAAGCGCATTGCCTTCACCGGCGACCTCGGACGGCTGCATAGTCATATCCTGCCTTCGCCCCAACTCATTCCGCAGTGCGACTACCTCATCTGCGAGTCTACCTACGGCGACCGCCTGCACGAAGACTCGCTCGTGTCCGAACAGGAACTCTTAGGCGTAGTGGACGACACCTGTGTCTATAAGAAGGGCAAACTCATTATTCCCAGTTTTTCGGTCGGCCGTACGCAGGAGATCGTCTATGTGCTCAACCAACTCTACAACAACGGTTCACTGCCGCATATACCTGTCTACGTTGATTCGCCGCTCAGCTTCAACGCCACGCAGGTCTTCCGCATGTACACCGACGAACTCAACGAAGACGTACGCGAGACGATGCGATTCGACCCCGATCCCTTTGGCTTCAATACCCTGCATTATATCACGGATATCAACGAATCCAAACGCCTCAACACCAACCCCGATCCCTGTATCATCATCTCGGCCAGCGGTATGTTAGAGGCAGGTCGCGTCAAGCACCACGTGGCCAATCACATCGCTGACCCCAAGTGCACGATCCTTATCGTAGGTTACTGTACGCCTACCTCGCTCGGCGCACGCATCCAGGATCCCAACCGCAAGTGGATATCCATCTTTGGCTTTGATCATAAGATCAAGGCGCAGATCACCAAGATCGAGGGCTTCTCCGGACACGGTGACTATAGCGAGATGCTGGATTTGTTCAAACGCTCGCTGCGACCCGAACAGGTGCAGCGTACCTTCATCGTCCACGGCGAAGAATCGGCGCAATCCGAATACAAGGATCATCTCTATGAATCCGGCTTCCGCAACATCACGATTCCTGCTAAAGGAGAGACGTTTGAGCTCTAAAATACAAAAAAATGCACAAAAAGTAAAAAAAGTTACTGAAAAATTTGGTCATATCAAAAAAAAGCAGTACCTTTGCAGCCGCTTTTGAAAACTGAAAGGTGAAAACTGAAAGTTGAAAGAGCGTATATGGTGGTCATAGCTCAGTTGGCAGAGCATCGGATTGTGGTTCCGAGTGTCGTGGGTTCGAGCCCCACTCTCCACCCAAATCGCTGTAAATAAATAAGTTACAGCGATTTTTTATGCCATTTTTTGAACAAGGTTCGTCAAATTTTCGCCAACAAGTCGAAAAAATCGGGCGATTGGGTAGGTTTATGAATGGACCGAAGGAGAAAATTTTTCTGCCCAAAAACTTGCATAATTCAAAAAAAAGCAGTACCTTTGCAGCCGATTTTGAAAGACACTCGCGAGAGTGGAACATAATTGAGCCTTGG
>CAMJDT010000055.1 GCA_946404495.1 uncultured Bacteroidales bacterium | reverse complement strand
CGAATGCCGCCACGAAGATCGCGATGAGCGAAGCCGGAACGGTGATGATCATGATCTCCTTGATGCCTATCCCTGCTCCGCCAAGCATGGTGTGCGACAGGATAGCTGCGGTAGCTGCTGACACGGGCGAACCCGTGATACCCAATGATGCCGCGATCGTGGAGACACTCAGCGGCCGCTCGGGACGCACTTTCGCCTTGTAGGCGATCTCCGAAATGATGGGCAGCAGCGCGTAACAGGTGTGAGCCGTACCTGCCAAAAAGCAGAACAGCCAGGTCACGAACGGGGCATAGAAGGTGATACGGTTCGGGTGACGACGGAGTATCTTCGCCGCGATCTGTACCATATAATCCAGTCCGCCGGCTGCCTGCAGTGCCGCAGAGGCCGTGATGACGCTGACAATGATAAGCATCACATCAATGGGGATTTCACCGGGTGCGAGGCCGAAGCAGAACACGAGGATAAATACGCCGACCATGCCGTAGATACCCAGGCCGATAGACCCTACTTTCGCACCGATGAAGATCATCGCCAGCACGACCAGGAGTTGCAGTATAATCAGAAATGTTGCCATAATATATATACAACCGGGCTATTACTTGTGTGTATTTACGGCCCATTCCGGGGTGTAGGGTTCGGTGATGGAACCGAGTTGGGTGTCGTTGCGGAACGGGAACGTGGACGTGGCGTCAAAGATGCGCTTCAATTCCGGGGAATAGAATCTCAATTGGACATTGGCGTTGGCATCGGCTGCAGGTGAGATATAGAGCCAATAGAGGCCGTAGTCCGCTTTGTATTCCGCGACGCCGCAGCAGTCGTTGCCCATGAATGCAGCGAGCGTGCCGGGTTGGGCGGCAAAGGACACTTTGACGATCGCCGTCATCGAGGACGACATGTCATTCTCAACGGTCCGCACCCAATGCGGATCCTCGGTATTGCCCGGCGTTACGAACGGATCTTCCGTCTGGGGTTGTTCGGGAGTCGGTTCTACGGGTTCTTCCTTCCCCTTGCAACCGGCTACTAACAGCAGTGCTACGCATAGAGCAATCTTACTGAAGTTTCTTACCTGTAACATCATATTTTTCATTGTTTCTAATTATTACTATATGGTTGTTTTCAAAGAGTTTATAGACACCTGTCTCGCCCGTCGGCGTAAGCACGATCGGGGCTGTGAGCGAGCCGGCATGCGCATCCGCAGCGTATTGGATGGCGCCATCTGCCGGTATCAATACCTCGCCGTCCGACTCAAAGCGGAGGGCTTTGCCCGCAAGATCGCTCTGAACGGTCAGGAAGTAGTAGGTCTCGCCGTCAATGGTGAGCGGCTCGGCTACCGCAGCCGGTTCGTCGTCGACGAAGACATTGAGAGTCGTTAGTCGTTGGTCGTTGGTCGTTAGACCCTCTATGCGGGCGATGATCGTCATATTGGTCGCAGCACGGCGGTTGGCATAACGGTTCTCGGCACTCGCTTCCCGATTCTCGGACGCGTTGGCAGTAACGCGACGCGGGGCACCCGAAGCCGGTTGACGATAGAACGGGATCGTGACGGTACCCGGTGCCGTACGGCGGAAGAGGTATCCTTCGCCCGGATGCAGAGCCGTGAGGTTACCTTCCCAGCGTTGGTTCGACGAGAAGGTAGCGAAGCAGTCATGTGCTTTGATGATATCTCCCGTGGTTGCATTATCGTAGTATCCGGCCAAAGCTTCGGTGAGGGATGTAGCCTGATCGAAGAGGCACGGCATGGCAGACCATTGCCCGTCGCCGCGTACGGTAATCTTCATCGAGTCTTCCGGCAGTTTCTCACCGGAGATACGCATGGTATTGCCGGCTGCGCTACGAACCATATATATCTGCGAGTAATGCAGGGCTTCTAATGTTCCCGCAAAGTTTCCGGTTGCCTCGTCATATCGGCTGAACAGACCAAGGTTGGTATTCTTAATCTCGTCTTGATTCACCCACGAGTCATTCGCCGTCATACATGCCGCGATTGCGCCGCCGGTATTGCTCAGATCCAGATTCAGCGATATCCAGTTCCAGCCTTTCTCAATCGCAATATTCTGCGTCTCACTGCCGCTGGTTACAAGGATCAGCGGTTGCTCATCGTCGCAGCCGTAAATGAAGCCATCCGCAAAGAGTACGTTACGGTTGGTATGGAGGTCATAGACCTTGCCCGTGGAAGCCTGCCAGAGTTGGAAACGTATCTTCTGACGGTTCATACCATCGTTACCGAAGACCGTCATGAAGACCTTGGAGGTATTGGCAATATTATCGAAGGAGATATTCTCCATGCCGACACATTCATTGCGGTAGAGCGCATAGACGATATCATTGGGGTCGGTATCATAGACCGATTCGCCAAGCATGACTTGTGCGCAGATGGACATATTCAAGGGATACTTGCCTTTATCCACACTTTCGTATGGCGGTATCGCTACGACCTCGTATTCGATACGGAGCGGTTCGCTCAGTCCGTCTTCATCCTTGAGATAGAGCACATCCGTATACAGGCCTACGGCCAAATCCACATTGAAGGACAAGGTCAGCGTTATCTCGTCCGTCGGCTCCAGAGAACCGCTGGGAGCATCCACAGACATCCAGTCGGGCAAGGACTCGATGGAGTACTGATGACGCTTACCGGAGTAGTTGATAATACGGATGGACCGCGTTACGGGCTCCTCATGTGCGTCATAGATAGCCTTGGCGGTAATATCTTTCCTCGCCCATTTGAGTGCATTGCGATCCACAAAGGTGGTCCATGTCACAGGCGAAGCCATCGGGTTACCGTTGAGGTCCTCTACGTCGCGCACCGTGACAAAGATCGTCTGTTTGTTGATCTCGCGATCCGGCATATTGAGGTTAATCAGCAGCTCGTCGTTATTGAACGACCAGTCGAAGTTCAGCTTCGTGAGCTGGCCGATATCCTCTACCGGTGCCGACTGACTCATATCGCCCAAATCGCTCACCCTACCTTTGTTGACGCTAAGGATAAGCGGCGTCATGGCCTTCACCGATTCTCCGTTGACCTTGATGATACGCTGGTCGTTGACGGAGAAGACTTGTTCCAATATGCCGTTGCTGTTCTCCTTCATCTCCGAGAACGGCAGATAGGCGATAAGACCCATCTCATCGCCTACAGGCGAGATGGTACCGAAGGACTGCATGAGCGTTTTGGGCAGCGATTGCTCGAAGATAACGAACTCATCAATGTTACCCTCAAAGCCGTTACCGCCGAGGTACATCGTGCCGCTCACTTCGCCCAATTTAGTAGCCGCGAATGTCTGCTTCATCTCATCGTCCATATAGATGGCTACGCTATTGTAGGCGCGATTGACGGTGAGCACGAAATGGTGCCAGGCATTATCAGCATAGTTACCGGCGAGATTCCATGTGTTCTCGTAGTTCTTGAAGGTCAGCACGCCGTTGTCGAAGCCGATCTGCGTACCGATGGTATCATTCATCCTTCCGGCGGAGAAGATATCTCCGGTAGCGGCTTCGGTCTTGAACCAGAACATCAGCGTCTCGTCCTGCTTGTTGGAACGGGAGAGCAGGTCGGCGTCCATCTTCGCCTTTTGATTGGCATTGATATGGAGCGAAATACCCTCCTGGAACTCCCAGGTAGAACCGTAGATATAGAGGTTCGCGCCGTTGGCTTTATCCTTGAGCACGGTTCCTGTTCCCTCGTCCATCGGATAGTAAGCGATCAGTTCACGCTCGTAGCCGGTGAGTCGCTTGAGATAGGTCTCCGAGATCTCGTCGCCGCCGAGCGCCTTGGTCCACAAGCGCACCTCCATCATATTACCCTGGAAGCCCTTACCGATGCAGAGCGGTGCACTGCCTTCGAAATGGATATCCGACGGGAAGGGGGCAACCGACGGATCGGTTACATCTTTCGTACCTGCATAGAAGCGTACCGAATGGCGGGTATGATCATAGACAACCGCGATGCGGGTGAAGGCCGTCATCGGCTCGGGTAGGGTATCGGAATAGATGGAATGGTCGCCCAGCGTAGCTACCAGGCGGTTATCCGCCGTCTTACCGAACGCAAAGGCTCTTTTGCCCTTCGTATCGTAATTGAAGAAGGTAGCCGCTGCATTCGGATCGGTCGGCTTGACGAGCATATCGATCGTAAAGGACTTATCGGATATCGAGCGCACCACTTTCGATTCGGCGTACGAAGCCTCTGTCTCGTCGAAATGGAGCGATATACCGGTGGTGATTCCCGACTCGTTGGTATAACCGATGACCTGGAAGTTATTGTCCTCATCGAGGTAGTTACCGGCAATGGCTTCGTTGAAGTGCAATCTGAGGTGATCGCCTATGCCAAGGATCGCGTTGGCCGGTTCGGGTTCGCCGAACACGCGTGGCGGACGGGTATCCTTGATACCGGAGAGCACGGTCGAAGTGCGAGTGATAAAGCTGTTGCCGTGACGGCAGAAGGCTACGGCACGCAGGTCGTATTTCTGCTCCATCGGGTCACGTTCGCCGTAGAAACGGATGTTCTCGATACGGCCGCCGCTAATCATAGCCTTGGTTCCCGAAGCCCTATCATAGAGGCTGTCGTTCGCATAATACGAGCAGAGGTTCACCCATGCATCGTCCGACTGCGTGGCGAGTTTGTACTGGAACTCGATATGATCGAAATTACGATAGTTGACATCAAATCCGTCAATCACTACCGGCAGATACCATCCCGCAGAGTCTTGCGGCGAGAGGGTATTCATGATCCATTTGTCGTGAGGCACGGATATATTCACCGGGCAAGCCACCGGCATATAGTGTACGGAGAAGGTACATTGTCCTTTGGTCCTCCCGATACAAGACGATACGAGGGAGAGCGACAAATCCTCAAAGTCATATCCCTCGCCGGCATACACCTGCACAAGTTTGGTGACAACCTCGCCGCGGGCGAGACGGATCACACGGCCTTCCTCCAGCAACGGCGCACCGTCAATCAGGATACGTGCACCCTTCGGGTTCGAACCCTCTGTCAGTCTCAGCGAGAACGGAAGGGCGAAATTACCGGATCCGTAACCCATTTCACCTTCGTTGGACAGACGGATAGTGAAGACTGCCGCCTGATCTACCGGCACATTGCTGCGCTCGTGGACATCGATATCCAGTCGGGGGTTCTCTAACTTGAGCGTTCCGGCCGAGAGCGGTACTTTCGGCGTATAGAAACGGGTCGAGTCCGGTCCCTCCCACGGGCAACGCGATGCACCGCCGTTGAGATAATATACATACGAACCATAGACGTAATTGCTATTGGCGTCCGTCTCATCCATCGTATCATCCGGATCATCATTGAATCCGCTGCGCTTGTCTTCCACGCGGTAAACGCTGACATCCAAATGACCGTACGAACTGTCATCCGCCTTCAGCGTGAAACCGGTATTTTTCTTATGCGAATCACCGTGGGACGGATCTACGACCATATCGAAATTAAGAATCGGCTTTATGTTCAATGACCAGCTTGCGCCCGGTGTCTGACCCTTCAAATCCAACGGAGACATATAGGTAGGATCACCGTCTTCATTGGTACCGCCCTGTAGCTTATTGTATGAACTGGTCAATTTATCGCCTACGGTCTTACCGAAGAATTTGTACATAGCGATCGCATCCGCCCCCGGGAGGTTGCCGGATGAACCCGGCCAGAATATTTGAGAGGTGAAGGCATTGGAGTACTCGTAACTCTCGGTATGATTAATCCGGGTAGATCCGCCGAGCGACCAGGTTCCGATGAGTTTTCCTTTGGTGCCGCGGAGCGCATTGATCTTCTCCGTTTCATTATCTATCATCAATCGGAACCAGTCGAAGATCTGACGGTTGTAGGATGCAACTTCGTCATCGTACATTCTGTTGTTATTCGGCAGGATCATCACGTAGTATCCCTCCTGTGCGAAGTTCTCATCACTCGGCATCACCTTGCTCCAGTAAGCCGGTTTTTGCGTAGCCTGAGCTATCGCTGCCACGGTAGCGCTGTCGCCCGTCATCAAGAGGGCGTCGCGGCGCTGTTTGAGTTGCTCGAGCAAGGTATTCTCAATATAATCCTGCGTATAGATGAAGGTGGCGTCTATATAACTCTCTGCGCCGAACTCCGTACCGATAGCGAGGTAGTATTTCTGTCCGTCGGCATCCGTACCCTCCGCCACAGAACGCATCGTGCCGTTCGCCGAACGCGCCGCCAAGGTGACATACGTCAGCGAGTCAAGAGGTTGCACCGCATCCATCAAACCGTAATACACATTCTGCACCGCACCGATATAGACATCTGCAGACGAACCCACCGAGAACGGATCACTACCGGTCTCTATTCGCTCCGACGTAGCGAAGGTATATACCGCATTGTGCTTATAGACATATTTGCCTTGGATGGGGAGACCTACTGTCTTGATGGTATTGATATCCGTCTTCATGCCGACAAACGCACCACCACCGAGACCGGCAAACGTACCCATCGTATACGAAGCGGCGGTACCGTATCCGATTGATACACTTATTCCGAATGTAAGAGCCAAATTCAGATTGTAGGTATATTTATACGTCGTACCTGCTTCGATAAATGCAGAGCTACCGGATCCGGGAGGATCACGCAGGATATCCAGCAGCACTACCTTACCGTGCGTGGAAGCGGTGAACTCCTGACCTTTGGCTTTGTCGCCGGTTACATAGGCGCGGATGGCCTGACTCTGCACGTATGCACCTTCGTACTCCACGGAGAGATCCAGTACGCGCAGCGCACTCTCTCCGGTCTTGAGGAAGGAGACATAGTTGATCGGCACCGTGATATAGGCCTGACCGTTGGCATTCAGTTCTGTGGTCTGGATATCGGTATTGACGGCGTCGTACATACCGTTATATACTTTCAGCGTACCGCCTTGGAGACGCACTTCTTCGTGCTGCGGCGAAGTCGGATCGTTGTTATAATAATAGTCCTCATGCGCCGTTACGCGGAACTGATAGGTATCCGAATTGAACACCGGCGCACCGAAGAGGTAGGTATAACTGCCGTCTGCCTGCTTTTGGGCAATAGGTACGTTGATATTTTGGTTGAGGATATTCTTGCGTTTGATGGTCTCTTCGCCGTAGTAGCCGACTTCCATACCGTACCGCATCTGGGTGCAAGTGATGGCGATCGGGCTATGATAGGTGATCGAGTAGGTCTCGTTATAGTCCACCTCTTTGACGCCTTCGGTGTTCGTAAACTGATGCAGCGGAGCGTTGGTTAGATCGAGCGTCTCACTGGTCTTGCCCTCCGAGAACAGGGTCGCATAGCCCCTCGCGGTCGCTTGGGTGATCTTGTACTTGACAGGGAAGAGATCCACCTCGTATTCACCCGTGGTCGCATCCGGATGGATAATGATGCGTTTCTTCTGGTACTCTACCGCCGTCACTCCCACCGAGTCAAGCACTCCGCCGTCGCGTACGTCATGACGTACCACGGCGTTGATATGATCGATCGTCTTGTCCTCCGCTATGCTGACGATATGCGAGATATTGTCGCCCTCGAGCTCAAATACCATCTGCAGGTCATCGCCTAAGTTATTCTGACTCAGACCGAAACCAAGCGTCTTCTCTGCCTGTATCCTACCTCCGGCGAGACGGCCGATGAGGCGAACCTTCGTCTGATCCCAGATACGTACACCCGGTAGCCCTTCGCTCAAGGTCAGAAGACTGTCCTCCTGCTGCGTCACGCGGTTCAGCGTAAATACGTATCCGTCTCTTGCGAACCAGTGACCGTCCTTGATCGCCTGAACGGTAAAGGCCGAATTCTTCGGTACGCGGAACTCAAAGTTACCCGATGCGTCGGTCTTGTACGGCGTAGTACCGTTCTTCACCATTGTTCCGTTGAGCAGGAAATTGACATCGCGGGCAGGAATTGTCGTGTTCTCATAGAGCACTCTACCCGATAGAAGCACCGAGGATATATTGATGAAGTTGATATTCTCTGCGATACAATCGTCGAGGTCGAGTGTGATGGTGGCCGTTCCGCTGCTCGTATGGTTGTATTCGAACTGCGCGGTCTGGCTCGTCGGCGTGATGGCGTATGCATAGCCGCTGCCGTATAGCAGGCTGTCCAGCATGTAATAGCCGTTTTCGTCTGTCAGTACCGACTGTACCGGAGCATCGGGGCTGCTCGTGCGGTACGCATTCACTTCGATATTCGGGCACGCCGTACCGTCTTCGTAACGGACGTATCCGCTTACCTTACCGTACGGGTTGCGGCTACCGACTACAGAGTCCGATACGCTCTTCGTATTGCCGTTGCACTCATAGGTCATCGTCAGGCGATATTCCCATTCGGGAGATACATACGGGTTGGCGCTAATGTCTTTGTACCAACCGGTATACAGGCTATCTACCACCAGCGTCCATGCGGAATCTGTGCCTGCCGGACGGGTCTCTATCGTATAGTAGCCGACGTTGCCGTCCGTCAGTTCCCACGTCAGCAGCACGCCGTCCGAATAGGTCAACTTCGTCGCACTGAACGTATTGATATTCGCCGCCTCGGTGAAATAGACGTTTTGGTCTTTGCTCGAAGCGGGGTTTACCGGTCGATGTCGAGGATAGTCTTTATCGGGACGAGAGACTGTCACATCGGTGGTATCGATATAGACCTCGTATTTATAGTGGACACACGGCGTAGAAGCCACATCGGTATAGCGGATGGTAATGGCGCCGCGCGAATAAATACTGTCATTCGTATTGAATCGAACTTCATCGAGTGCTTTCTGAACGGAGTCGGTCGGGATAACAATCTCTACCGTGTCCTGCAGCTCCGAGAGTATCCTACGCAGGATGAAGCGCTGCTTCGGATCCAGGTAATAGTAGCTGAAGCCGGGCTTCTCTGCGCTGCGCTCAGGATTCATATTCTTATTGGGCAGACCCAGCGAGAAGTTCACCTTATGGCTCGTCGCGAAATCCTGTGCCAGACTATAGGTGAGGTTGTTGTTATAGATGAAGGGCGAGAACTCATTTTGAGGATAGTGCGTAAGGCTTGCCGCAAAGTCATGTCCCTCCCATCCCCACTGCGCGGAGGAAGCACGACGGATACGATAGTATAGCTGATACCTGTTGTTATCCACCGGGTTCCACCATGCCTCAGGCACCGAGTCTACGTAGGTATAGGTCTGTACTTCCACGTTCCCAATGGAGTCGAGTTTTGTCGAATCATACTCCATAGGGATGACGCTTATGGTCTGCGCATCCGAGAAATCGGAATGGTAGGCTCGCTGAATCTCGAACATATCACCTTCTATAATATCCTGCTCCCATGGATAATAGATTTTCCATGAGATCTCTTTGTAACGGTCGTTGGAAAACGTCTGGTTGGAGTTCTCTTGATACCGATAACCTCTTATCGCGAAATCGTGTATCTTGTGATAGGCGGGAATATTAATCGTATTGGATTTCAATATGATCGCTTGCGTGGTATCCATGGAACGCTGGACTTCCATCGAGATGTAAAAACTGCGCACCACATCGTCGCTATTCAGATACATCATGTCCGCGTTTTGATCACAAGTAATAGGATCTCCCGTACCGTTTATCCAATACCGGTAGGGTTTTTGAACGGAAAAATACAGGACCCCGATCTTACCGAAACCGGTAGTTCCGTTTTCGTTTACTACATAGAGGAACGGATTTTGCAATTGCGGCGCCGGATCTGGGTTGCCGCCCTCCACTTCCGCCAATACGCGGGTTTGGCTTCCTCTGGCTTGGTCTTTCGGTTTTTCACCCTCACGACGGTAATGCACCGTATTGCCCACACTATACGTCTGGTTAGCGTATGCAGCGGGTTCGATATAGTCGAACTCCAGATAGGTCAACCAGTCCTCAGTACTCATACGCTTGAGATAAAATTCATGCCATTGTCCGTCAGCAGGAACATGTACAGGCACACCGTCGTAGGTATTGGTCACGATGATAGCGTCCGACAGCACCTTCAATCGTACCCAACCTCGGTCGTTGGGGTTTCTGCCCTCACCTCCATCTCCTATAGGCCTGTTATGCCCTTTATTGTCCGCCTCGTAAATCAGGAAGACCGATTGGTCGGCAGATCCTTGCAATTGCGTCCAACAACGGGAACCTTGGGTGATGTTGTTCTCATCCGAATACGCCCAGAAATTTCGAGTCGATCCGGTGGCGTAAGTGAGAATCTTGTAATGCACTTTCCCGTTACCGGCTACGTAAGCCGAATACTGGGTACCACCCCATTCCTCACGGAAATACCAGTCTCCGTGGCTGGCTCTTTTGGCCATGAGGTCCATAGCCGGGATGCTTGCCAGCATCAGCGCAGCTATGAAATAAAGAATTGCTTTTTTCATACGCTATATTGTATTTTGTTGTTATTTTTGCGTGTATATACTATTGGCCTGCAAAATTACAAAAAATCCGGCACATATGCAACACGCGCGTGCATTTTTTTACGAATTGTATATAAAATGGGTCAAAAATTTACGAATTGTATGTTTTTTTTGTTCCATTCGAGCAAAAAGGCGGAGCACGATGTACGTGCTCCGCCTCTGTCGGTATCCCGGTATCCCGTTCAATCCGCGGCCGTTCGGTATACCGTTATCCCGTTATCCCGGTATCCCGTGAATCACCGCGGCCGCCCGTAGAGACGGCATTCCTTGCCGTCTCTTTGCGATCGATTGCCGAACGCGATTTCTCCAACTTTTCCGAGCCATTCTCGAGACTTTTACGAGCCTTTTTCGAGACAATCTCGAATCATTCACGTACCTATAATATACTATGTATATTATCCCGTGAAGTTGCCCGTCACGATGATCTTTTTTAAATGTTACGTGTGCCATAATTCTTAATTTTTAATTCTACCTAAAGTACCCAAAGTAACAAAGTTCACACATCTAATACACCATAAGGTATAATAAAAAAGAGGCGGAACACACACCTGTGTGCTCCGCCTTAAAGTACGGAAGAAATGTTATTTATTGTACCGTCGGGAGGAAGGTGTGATTCCAGATCTCCGTTTGTCCCTCCTTGAGGAATTGGTGTTTGAAGAGTTGTACCTTTGCTTCTACGGTCAAGGTATCGGCTGCATGTGCATTGGCAATCGAGTCGCAAATAGTAGCCAAATAGTTATCATATGCCGGTACATCCTCTGCCAATTGGCCTAAATCACTGCGTAAACGTGCATCAAAAACAGACTCGTGGGTGAACGAAGCACCTGCGGAAGATTGGTGAATGCCTAATAAGTAAAGAAGGGTGCGATAACTGGCCTTATAGACATTCTCATCAAGGCTTTCCTTCTGTGCTTTCAGGGCATCATAGGCTTCATCCTCGTTGCCGGAAAGGGAGTAGTACGTGTAGACCTTGGTGAGCGCCTGACCCATCGTATAGGAACCGATGATTTCCTTCTTTTTCTCTGTGCCGGGTTCTGCAGAAAACGTGATGCGATAGAGGTCATACTTGAGGTAGATACTCTTGGCATCGGCATAGCGTTTCTGAACTTCCTCGCAGGCTTTTTTCATCTGTTCGTCCTGCGATGACTGATATGCTACATACATATAGCCGTCATAGCCGATGGCCTTGTCGAAAGCCGTTTGGATCTCATTAGCTTCGTACGCATCATAGCTCAGATATTGACCGTCCTGATTCACTTCGTAGGTATAAGAAATAGGATAATTAGTACTAGATCCACAAGCCGTAAACAGCATTGCGAGGGCGCAGCCAATAGCTGACAGAGTCAATAATTTGATTGTTTTCATTGCGTTTTTGTTTTTTAGTTAATATTTTTTTTGTTTATCTATTCAAATTTTTTGCAATTTGGCCGCAAAGGTACAAAAATAAATTGAAAAGTGAAAATTGAGACCGGATATTTTTTATTTTTTCGTAGAAAAAGTGCATTATTTGCCAAAATATTTGCGTATGTCAAATAAAAGTAGTACCTTTGCAGCCTAATTTGCGTTACGATGAACGAGTTTTTGGAAAAAGAAGAAAAAGTGCTGCAAATGCTCAAGACGGTGTATGACCCCGAAATACCCGTCAATATATACGATCTGGGCTTGATTTACAAGGTGGATATAGAGGACGACGTGTGCCGAATCGATATGACGCTCACCGCGCCATCGTGTCCCGCTGCGGACTTCCTGGTGGAAGACGTACGGCAGAAAGTCGGCTCGGTGGACGGCATCAAGGACGTGGAGGTCAATATTGTCTTCGAGCCCGAATGGGATAAGGATATGATGAGCGAGGAGGCAAAGTTGGAATTGGGATTCCTGTAAGATGAAAGGTGAAAAGTGAAAGGTGAAAGGAAAAAGTCGAAAGAAAGAATTTATGCATACAAGAGAGGAACAATTGCAGGCGTTTGATCGGTTGCTGACGATCATGGACGAGCTAAGAGAGAAGTGTCCGTGGGACAGGAAGCAGACCTTCGAGAGCCTGAGACAGAATACCATCGAGGAGACCTACGAGTTGGCGAGCGCCATCGTCAAAGGCGATAAGAACGAGATTGCCAAGGAATTGGGCGACGTGCTGCTGCACGTGGTCTTCTATGCCAAACTCGGTTCCGAGACCGGAGACTTTGACATCGCCGATGTCTGCAACCGGCTTTGCGACAAACTCATCTTCCGTCACCCGCATGTGTACGGACCCGAAGCGGCCCAAAACGCCGAAGAGGTCAGCCGCCTCTGGGAGCAGGTGAAGCTCAAGGAGAAAGGCGGCAACAAGACCGTACTGGAAGGCATACCCGACAGCCTGCCGACGCTCGTCAAGGCCTACCGTATCCAGGACAAAGCCGCCAACGCCGGCTTCGACTGGGAGAAGAAAGAGGACGTGTGGGACAAGGTGAAGGAAGAAATATGCGAACTGGAGCAAGCCATGCGCGCAATGCCCGATGAGAAGGGAGCAGCAAGTACCGCGAACCCGATCGAAGAAGAAATGGGAGACGTGCTCTTCTCGCTCATCAACGTAGCGCGCTTATATAAGGTGCGTCCGGATAATGCGTTGGAGAAGACCAACCTCAAGTTCATTCAGCGCTTCAACTACATGGAGCAGAAGGCACAGGAAGCGGGTCGGAAGATCACCGACCTGACGCTGGACGAGATGGAAGCCTTGTGGCAGGAGGCCAAAAAGGCGTAGTTTACGTAGTTTCAACTACCTCACCGGCTGCATGAGGTGGATATACGCGGGAGAGTATGACTCGCCGGCATCCGATTCCACCTTGACGGAGAGGCGAATGTCGCCGGTGGTACGAGGCGTATAGGTGACGGGAAAACCGACATAGTTGAAGCCGGGATTGAAATAGAGAATCCCTTTGGATACATCGGTCTTAGCCGTCGTGGCAGCGAGTATCTCGTCGGTCAGATAGAGCTGGAGCGCCAGTTGGGTGGTGTCGTACTCAAAGGAGGTGGAGACGAGGTTGTTGTCAAACGAACGGAATCCGGCTGCAAAGATGACCTGCGTGCTATCGGCCATGTAAAGGGTATCGAGGATATAGGTGTTGAGCTCCTCATCGTAGTTCCAACCCAGGGTATCCGAACCGCCGATGATCGCGCCGCTCTCATCGTAGACGGGGTCGCAGATGAAATAGGTAAGGGTGATGGAAGGCGTAGTGTGCGATTCCTCACGAGGCGTACAAGCCGTCATCAACACGGCTGCCAAGAGCGAAAGAGAGAGTAGAGAGATAGAGTGCTTCATAGCAAAAGGATATCAATTATCAATTGTCAATTATCAATTGTCTTTGGTGCGGCATATAGGACTCGAACCTACACTCGTGAGAACCAGATCCTAAGTCTGGCGCGTCTACCAATTCCGCCAATGCCGCTCGCGTTC
>CAMJDT010000054.1 GCA_946404495.1 uncultured Bacteroidales bacterium | reverse complement strand
GAGAGATGATCCAGAACCTCTTCTTCTCCCAGAAACGTTATGACCTGGGTGAGGTAGGACGTTATCGTATCAACCGTAAGCTCAATATGTCTATCCCCGACGACGTACGCGTTCTGACCAAGGAAGACATGATCGAGATCATCAAGTACCTCGTGTCGCTGATCAATTCCAACGCCGAGGTGGACGATATCGACCACTTGTCGAACCGTCGCGTACGCACCGTAGGTGAGCAGCTCTACAACCAGTTCGGTATAGGTCTCGCCCGCATGAGCCGTACGATTCGTGAACGCATGAACGTGCGCGATAACGAGGTGTTCACGCCTACCGACCTGATCAACGCCAAGGCTATCTCGGCAGTGATCAATACCTACTTCGGTACCAACGCCTTGAGCCAGTTCATGGATCAGCAGAACCCCTTGGCTGAGATCACCCACAAACGTCGTATGTCGGCCTTAGGTCCCGGCGGTCTGAGCCGTGACCGTGCCGGATTCGAGGTACGTGACGTACACTATACGCACTATGGCCGTCTCTGCCCGATCGAGACTCCTGAAGGACCGAACATCGGTCTGATCTCGTCGCTCTGTATCTATGCCAAGATCAACGACCTCGGCTTCATCGAGACGCCGTACCGCAAGGTAACGGACGGAGTAGTGGATCTGAATAACGACCACGTGCTCTATCTCACGGCCGAGGACGAGGAGAATATGACCGTTGCACAGGGTAATGCCCCGCTGGATGAGAACGGTAAGTTCATCCGCAACAAGGTCAAGGCCCGTTTCGAGGCCGACTTCCCCGTAGTATCGCCCGATAAGATCGATGCGATGGACGTAGCTCCCTCGCAGATCGCTTCTATCGCAGCTGCGCTGATTCCGTTCCTGGAGCACGACGATGCCAACCGTGCATTGATGGGATCGAACATGATGCGTCAGGGTGTGCCCTTGCTGCGTAATGAGGCTCCTATCGTAGGTACTGGTATTGAGGGTCAGTTGATCCAGGATAGCCGCACCCAGATTGTAGCCGAAGGCACCGGTACGGTGACCTACGTCGACGCCGACACCATCGTTGTACTCTACGACCGCGACGAGGATCAAGACTTCATCTCGTTCGACTCTGCGGAGAAAGAGTACCGTATTCCTAAGTTCCAAAAGACCAACCAGAATACTACCATCGACCTCCGTCCGATCGTTCGTAAGGGCGACCGCGTAGAGGAAGGTCAGATCATGACCGAGGGCTACGCTACCGAGAACGGTGAGTTGGCTCTTGGTAAGAACCTCAAGGTGGCTTACATTCCTTGGAAGGGTTACAACTACGAGGATGCCATCGTGCTCAGCGAGCGCATTGTACGTGAGGATATGTTCACCTCGGTTCACGTGGTAGAGCAACTCTTAGAGGTACGTGAGACCAAGCGCGGCTTGGAGGAGTTCACGGCCGATATCCCCAATGTATCGGAAGAGGCTACCAAGGACCTCGACGAGAACGGTATCATTCGTATCGGTGCGCACATCGAGCCGGGTGATATCATCATCGGTAAGATCACCCCGAAGGGTGAGAGTGATCCTTCGCCCGAAGAGAAACTGCTGAAAGCTATCTTCGGTGACAAGGCCGGCGACGTCAAGGACGCTTCGCTCAAGGCCAGCCCGTCGCTGAGCGGTGTGGTAGTGGACAAGAAACTCTATACGCGCGCTATTAAGGATCGCGAGCAGAAGAAGCAGGATAAGGAGACCATCAGCCACATGGACGATAAGTTCCGTCGCGATAGCGAGTCGCTGCGCCAAGTGCTCATCGACAAACTCTCGACCCTGCTCCGCAGCCGTCAGTCCAATGGTATATACGACCTCATCGGTACCGAACTCATTGCTAAGGGTACCACCTTCTCGAAGGAACGTCTCAATAGCATCGACTACCAGAGCGTGCTGCTCAACAACTGGACGCCCGACGAGCGCCGCAGCGAACTTGTGCGTCAGTGCATCCTCAATTATCTGAAGAAGCAGAAAGAACTCGACGCCCAACTCAAGCGCGAGAAGTTCAACCTCACCATCGGTGACGAACTGCCCAACGGCATTCTGCAGATGGCTAAGGTCTATATCGCCAAGAAGCGTAAGATCCGCGTAGGTGATAAGATGGCCGGTCGTCACGGTAACAAGGGTATCGTATCCAAGATCGTCCGCGTAGAGGACATGCCGTTCCTCGCAGACGGTACGCCGGTAGATATCGTCCTCAACCCGATGGGTGTGCCTTCTCGTATGAACATCGGTCAGATCTTCGAGGCTGTCCTCGGTTGGGCCGGTGCCGAACTGGGCGTTAAGTTCTCGACCCCGATCTTCGACGGTTGTACGATGGAGCAGCTCGACGAGTGGACCGACAAAGCAGGCCTGCCCCGTGGTGGTAAGACCCAGCTCTACGATGGTGAGACGGGTGAACCGTTTGACCAGATGGCTACCGTCGGTGTGACCTACTTCATGAAACTCGGTCACATGGTCGATGATAAGATGCACGCTCGTTCGATTGGCCCGTACAGCCTCATCACCCAGCAGCCGCTCGGCGGTAAGGCTCAGTTCGGTGGACAACGTTTCGGTGAGATGGAGGTTTGGGCACTCGAGGCACACGGTGCCGCTCATGTGCTCCAGGAGATCCTGACCGTCAAGTCCGACGATGTCACCGGTCGTGCTCGTACCTACGAAGCTATCGTCAAAGGCGAACCGATGCCTACACCGGGTCTGCCCGAATCGTTGAATGTATTGTTACATGAATTGCAAGGCTTAGCCCTGTCAATTACGATGGAATAATAAGTGTTAAACCCTTTTAAATTGACAGAATTATGGCTTTTGATAAGAATAACAATACGACTCCCAAACGTACCGGTTTTACCAAGATAACCATTGGTCTGGCTTCGCCGGATGAGATCATGCGTATCTCCTCGGGTGAGGTGCTCAAACCGGAAACGATCAACTACCGCACCTATAAGCCCGAACGCGACGGTCTGTTCTGCGAACGCATCTTCGGTCCTACGCGTGACTACGAGTGCTATTGCGGTAAGTACAAACGTATCCGTTACAAAGGCATCGTCTGCGAACGCTGCGGTGTGGAGGTGACGGAGAAGAAAGTGCGCCGCGAACGAATGGGTCATATCAAACTCGTCGTTCCCGTGGCACATATCTGGTACCTGCGCTCGCTGCCCAGTAAGATGGCTGCCCTGCTCGGCGTACCGACCAAGAAACTGGATGCTGTCATCTACTACGAGAAGTATATCGTGCTCAACCCGGGCGTGATGGAAGGTCAGACCGTTCGTGACGTCTATATTGAGAAGAACGCACTGCTCGAGGAGGATGAATACGAAGAGTTGCTGACCCGTCTGCCCGAGGGCAACGACCAACTCGAGGATACCGACCCCAATAAGTTCATCGCTAAAATGGGTGCGGAGGCTATCTATGATATGCTCTGCGCCATCGACCTCGATGCACTGAGCTACGAACTGCGTGCTCGCGCCGACCAAGACGGCAGTATGCAGCGTAAGCAGGAGGCTCTGAAGCGCCTGCAGGTAGTGGAGTCGTTCCGCGCATCGAAGGGTATCAACCGTCCCGAATGGATGATCCTTCAGGTCATCCCCGTGACGCCGCCCGAACTGCGTCCCCTCGTGCCGCTGGATGGCGGACGTTTCGCTACGTCTGACCTCAACGACCTCTATCGTCGCGTCATCATCCGCAACAACCGTCTCAAACGACTCGTCGAGATCAAGGCTCCCGATGTTATTCTGCGCAACGAGAAACGTATGCTGCAGGAGGCTGTGGATAGTCTGTTCGACAACAGCCGTAAGACCACGGCTATTAAGTCTGAGGCCAACCGCCCGCTCAAGTCCCTCTCTGACTCGCTCAAGGGTAAACAGGGACGTTTCCGTCAGAACCTGCTCGGTAAACGTGTGGACTATTCCGCCCGTTCGGTTATCGTCGTAGGTCCGGAGCTGAAGATGCACGAGTGCGGTCTGCCTAAGGATATGGCCGCTGAGCTCTATAAGCCCTTCATCATCCGTAAGCTCATCGAGCGCGGATTGGTAAAGACCGTCAAGAGCGCCAAGCGCGTCATCGACCGCCGCGAGGCTGTCGTCTTTGAGATCCTGGAGCACGTGATGGAAGGACACCCCGTTCTCCTCAACCGTGCCCCGACGCTGCACCGCCACGGTATCCTGGCATTCCAACCCCGCATGATCGAGGGTAAGGCTATCCAGCTGCACCCGCTCGCTTGCGCCGGTTTCAACGCCGACTTCGACGGTGACCAGATGGCAGTCCACCTCCCGCTGAGTAACGAGGCGATCCTGGAGGCACAGCTCCTCATGCTCGGCTCGCATAACATCCTCGACCCCGCCAACGGTAACCCGATTACCGTGCCTTCGCAGGATATGATCTTGGGTCTGTATTACATCACCAAACCCCGCGCGGGTGTCAAAGGTGAAGGACTCATCTTCTACTCTGCCGAGGAGTGCTTCATCGCACTCAACGAGGGTCGCGTAGATATTCACGCCAACGTCAAGGTACGTATCGACGGCAAACTCATCGAGACCACTCCCGGTCGCGTGATGGTGAACCAGTTCGTGCCCCAAGAGGTAGGATTCCAGAATATGACGCTCAAGAAGGGTGCCGTTAAGTCTATCATCTCCAAGGTCATCAAGACCTGCGGTGTGGCTCGTACGGCGCAGTTCCTGGACGATATCAAGAACCTCGGTTACCGGATGGCCTTCAAGGGTGGTCTGAGCTTCAACCTCAACGATATCCTTATCCCTGAGGAGAAAGCCGAGATCGTAGCCAAGGGTAACCAGGAGGTAGAGCAAATCACCGAGCTGTATAACTTCGGTGAAATGGGTGACGACGAGCGTTACAACAACGTCGTCGGCGCTTGGAACAAGGTTGATGCACAGGTTACCGAGGTGCTCATGAAGCATATGGAGACCGCCGACCAAGGTTTCAACTCCGTTTACATGATGATGGACTCCGGAGCCCGTGGATCCAAACAGCAGATCAAGCAGTTGGCAGGTATGCGTGGTCTGATGGCAAAGCCCCAGAAAGCCGGTGCGGCTGAAGGACGTCAGACCATCGAGAACCCGATCTTGTCTAACTTTAAGGAAGGTCTGTCGGTGCTCGAGTACTTCATCTCGACGCACGGTGCCCGTAAGGGTCTGGCCGATACCGCATTGAAGACCGCCGACGCCGGTTACCTGACTCGTCGTCTCGTCGATGTATCGCACGACGTGATCATCACCGAGGAGGACTGCGGTACCCTGCGTGGTCTGACCGCTCGCGCCATCAAGCAGAACGATAACGTCGTCGCTACGCTCGCTCAGCGTATCCTCGGACGTGTATCCGTTCATGATATTCACGACCTGGACGGTAACATCATCGTCGCTGCCGGCGAAGAGATTCGTGAGGCACAATGCGACGCCATCGATGCCGCCGGTATCGAGGAAGTGGAGATCCGTTCGGTGCTCACCTGCGAATCCAAACACGGTGTCTGCGCGAAGTGCTACGGACGTAACCTCGCTACCCGTCAGATGGTTCAGAAGGGTGAAGCCGTCGGCGTCATCGCCGCACAGGCCATCGGTGAGCCCGGTACTCAGTTGACGCTGCGTACCTTCCACTCCGGTGGTGTGGCCGGTAACGCTGCTACCGAGAATACCTACGCTATCCCGCGCGACGGACGTATCGAGATCGACGAGTTGCGTACGATCACGACCGATGCAGGCGATGTCATCGTAGTCAGCCGTCTCAATGAGATGCGACTCGTGGATACGCACACCGGTGTCGTCCTCACGACCTTCAATATCCCCTACGCCTCCAAGTTGTTCGTCACCCCGGGTGAGGAATACAAGAAAGGCCAGCAGGTTTGTGAGTGGGATCCCTATAAGGCCAGCCTCGTTATCGAGCAGGCCGGACGCCTCCGTTACGAAGACGTCATCGAGGGTGTCACCTCCAAGACGGAGACCGATGAGCAGACCGGTAAACGCGAAGTGACCATCACCGATACCAAGGATAAGACCAAGATGCCGATGGCACATATCATCGGTGCCGACGGCGAGATCCTCCGTTCCTACAACCTGCCTGTCAAGGCGATGCTGGTGCACGCTGACGGCGACGAGGTGAAGGTCGGTGATAACCTGTTCACACAGACCCGTTCGTTCGGTACGGCCGGCGATATCACGGGTGGTCTGCCGCGTGTAACCGAGCTCTTCGAGGCCCGCAACCCGTCTAATCCCGCTATCGTGGCTGAGATCGACGGTGAGGTAAGCTATGGTAAGGTGAAACGTGGTAACCGCGAGATCAGCGTGACTTCTCGTCAGGGCGAGGTGAAGAACTACCTCATCCCGCTGACCAAGCAGATCCTCGTGCAGGAAGGCGACTATGTTCGCGCCGGTGTGGCTCTGTCCGACGGTGCCATCACTCCCGACGACATCCTCGCCATCAAGGGTCCCACAGCTGTGCAGGATTATATCGTCAACGAGGCTCAGGCCGTTTATCGTCTCCAAGGTGTGGAGATCAACGATAAGCACTTCGAGATCATCGTGCGTCAGATGATGCGCAAGGTCGAGATCCTGGAGGCCGGTGATACGCGTTACCTCGAGGGACAACTCGTCGACAAACTCGACTTCCTCGATGAGAACGACCGTATCTGGGGTAAGAAAGTCGTTACCGATGCCGGTGACAGCGAGGTACTCCACGCCGGTCAGATCGTTACCGCACGTCGTCTGCACGACGAGAACTCGTCGCTGCGTCGCCGCGATAAGAAACTTGTGGAGGCTCGTGACGCTCAGTGCGCTACCGCTAAGCAGGTACTGCAAGGTATCACCCGCGCCGCACTCGGAACCAAATCGTTCATGTCGGCCGCATCCTTCCAGGAGACCACCAAGGTGCTCAACGAATCGGCTATCCAAGGCCGCGTAGACTACCTCGAGGGTATGAAGGAGAACGTGATCTGCGGTAACCTCATTCCTGCCGGTACCGGACTCCGTGAGTTCCAGAAACTCAGTGTCCACAACGCCGAGGAGTACGCCGCGATCCAAGCCGCACGCGCAGCCGTTGACGCTGCTATGGATGACGATTAAGCGGATTCCGACATCTTTTACAATGCATCGCAGATTCCATTAGAGTCTGCGATGTTTTGTATTCCAAATCCCGGTAAAAATCTTTCCCCGACTTTACCGAGCCATTCTCGAGGTTTTCTCGAGACTTTTTCGAGACTTTTTGCGGTTCACAACTCCCGACTTTTGACTTTTGACAAAAAAAATGCGAATTTATTTGCATATGTCATTTTTTTTTTGTACCTTTGCAGCACATTTTGGGAAATAGGGCGTAAGCCTATAGAAAATTGAAATAATCATAAATCAAAATAATACAATCATGGAACCGCAAGAATTACAACGCATTATGGCCACGGCACAGACGTGGTTGGACGGCAATTACGATGCCGAGACGAAAGCCCAAGTCAAGCAGATGATGGAGGCTGAAGACAAAACCGAGTTGATCGACTCGTTCTACCGCACGCTGGAGTTCGGTACCGGCGGCCTGCGCGGCATAATGGGCCCGGGCACCAACCGAATGAACAAGTACATCGTGGCACAAGCTACGCAAGGCTACGCTAACTATCTCAATAAAGTAGCCCGCGAAGGCGGTTTCCGGACCCTGGAGAAGGGTGGGCAGGTGAGCGTAGTGATTGGTCACGACTGCCGCAATAACGGTCGCCTCTTTGCGGAGACCGTCGCGGATGTGTTTGCTGCCAACAATATCAAGGTGTACCTGTTTGAGTCGCTGCGTCCGACGCCCGAGGTATCGTTCGCTATCCGTCACCTCAAATGTCAGGGCGGCGTGAACGTAACTGCCAGCCACAACCCCAAGGAGTATAACGGCTACAAGGCCTACTGGGAGGACGGCAGTCAGGTGCTGCAGCCGCACGACCAGGGTATCATCGAGGAGGTGAATAAGGTACGGATGGAGGACGTCAAGACCAACGGTAACAAGGACCTCATCCAGATCATCGGCGGCGAGATGGACTTCGATTTCATGGAGGCCGTTAAGACCGTCATGATTGACCAGGACGTTATCCTTCGCCAGAAGGACCTCAATATCGTCTATACGCCGCTGCACGGTGCCGGACGTCAGATCATCCCGATGTGCCTGCGCAGCTGGGGATTTCAGAATATCCACGTCGTTCCTGAACAGATGGTGATCGACGGTAACTTCTCCACCGTAGTCAGCCCCAACCCCGAGAACCCGGAGGCGATGACCCTTGGTATGAACCTCGGAACCAAACTGGGCGCCGACCTCGTGATCGCTTCAGACCCCGACGCTGACCGTATCGCCATCGTTTGCCGCAACGACAAGAACGAGTGGGTCATCATCAACGGTAACCAGACCTGCATGATGTACTGCTACTATATCATCAACAACATGAAGCGTCTGGGCAAGATGCGCGACGACATGTACCTGGTGAAGACGATCGTGACCAGCGAGGTCATCCGTCGTATCGCTGACCGTCAGGGCGTGACATTGACCGACGAGTACACCGGCTTCAAGTGGATCGCCGGCCGTATCCGTGAGTGGGAAGGCAAACGCAAATATATCGGCGGCGGTGAGGAGTCGTTCGGCTTCATGGCCTACGACGCAGTGCGCGACAAATGTTCGCCCTCGGCTATCTGCCTCATCTGCGAGATTGCCGCTTACGCTAAGGATCAAGGCATGTCGCTCTATCAGTACCTGCTGAATATCTATATGGAGTACGGCTTCCAACGCGAGACCACCATCAATATCGTGCGTCCGGGTAAGTCGGGCGCCGACGAGATCAAGGCAATGATGGCCAACTACCGTCAGAACCCGCCGCAAGAGATCGCCGGCGAGAAGGTCATCCGCACTAAGGACTACCAGCAGAGCATCGAGCGCGCACTGGTTAACGGCAAGTGGGAGGAGAAACCGATCCATATGTTGCTGGATGCCAAATCCAACGTGCTGCAGTACTTCACCGAAGGCGGCCTGAAGATCAGCGTACGTCCCTCGGGAACCGAGCCCAAGATCAAATACTACTTCGAGATACCCGCTACGATGCCTACGCCGGCTGACTACGACAAGGCAACCGCCGAAGCCGAAGCCCGCGTTCCCGCCATCAAAGCCTCGTTAGGAATTTGACAATTGAAGATTGGTGTCTTCGATAGTGGATACGGCGGATTGACGATCCTGAGTAAGATCCGCGAGCAGTTGCCCAAGTACGATTATTTGTACTTGGGCGACAACGCTCGTGCACCCTACGGCACGCGCTCTTTCCCCGTCATCTATGACTACACCCTGCAGGCGGTGCGTTATCTGCAGTCGCAAGGATGCCGACTCATCATCTTGGCCTGCAACACGGCATCCGCGAAGGCGCTGCGCACGATCCAGCAGCACGACATCGACCCCGACCGCCTGCGTGTACTCGGCGTCATCAGGCCTACCGTGGAGGTAGTGCCCTCGCTGACGCGCAACGGCCACATCGGCATCCTCGCTACCCCCGGCACCGTCTCCTCCGAGAGCTACGTCATCGAACTGCAGCATCAGATGTCTGCTATGGATGAAAAGATGTCAACTGTCAACGAAAAAATATCAATTGTCAATTATCAATTGTCCATTGTTCAGGAGTCTTGCCCCCTCTGGGTGCCGCTCATCGAGGCCGGCGAGCATGACAGCGACGGCGCGGATTTCTTTGTGAGGAAATACCTGGACGAACTCCTCGCCCGCGACCCGCTTATCGATACCCTTGTCCTCGGCTGCACGCACTATCCGCTGCTGCTGCCCAAGATAGAGGCCTACCTCCGAGAACTGCCGATAACCGATCACCGATCACCAATCACCGTCATTTCCCAAGGCGAACTGGTGGCCAACAGCCTCGCGGACTATCTAAGCCGTCATCCGGAGATCGAAAAGGATTGCTCCAAAGGCGGCACCTGCCGCTATCTGACCACCGAAGCCGCCGACCGTTTCTCCGACTCCGCCCGCATCTTTATCAACCAACCCGTTACGGCCGAACATGTAAGCCTGGAGCATCTGGAGAAATGAGAAAGTGGCTTCTGATATTGCTAACCTGTATTCTATTCGTGCCTCTCGGAACGCTGTCCGCACAGAATCTCTGTACCGACGGTGTTCTTCTTTTCCGCGAGGACTTTGGCGGCAATGACCCGAGTGATCCGGAAGTGATAAGCAATGCCGCCGCAGCTCGTGGGGCAGTACCGGGTATGTCTCTCAATTATACCCCTTGTACGAGCCGTACAAGCGGTATGAGTCACGGAAAGTTTATACTAACAAAGCAGGGATACCAGAACGGAACCGGTACTTCTCAGTGGCACTTACAGGACGATCATACGCATTTTGGGGACTTGACGCGCGGGTATCTGTTGGAGATAGACGGTGAAGGAGATAATGCCGCTTTTTATTCAACGACCATAGACGGACTATGTGAGGGCCTCAAATTGTCTTTCACCGCGTATGTGGCGAATGTTATGACCTGGGGTATGTATGTGGGACGCCCCGGTTATTATGCTTATCCGCGATTGAAATTTGTACTGACGGATCCGTTGACAAATGCCGAATTGGCGACCTATGACACCGGAGATATCCCGTTTGACTCCGCTTTTATAGGGGATAATATGTGTTGGCAGCAGTCCGCTGAATGGAGACTGATCGGTATGAATTTTACCGTTCCTTCCGGACAAGGAGAAGTTAAGTTGACCATCTATAATAATACCACCGGTACGACGGGCAATGATTTTGCGATTGATGATATTGAGATTCGGCTCTGTATGACACCGGACACGATAAGGACGGATACCATTGTATGTGATACGATAAGCCAAATCCTTTGGCGAGACAGCCTGTATAGCATCGCAGACACGTTGCGGGATACGCTGCGTAGTTTCTGCGGATTCGATAGCATCTACTATGTTTTGAACGTTAATACCGAACCGTGTGAAGAACCGCTGTGCATCGATGGCACCTTGCTCTTCCGCGAGGATTTCGGTGGTAATAGTCCGGATGACCCGGCAGTGAGTCTGGAGAGCGTACCGGGTATGAGTTCGAGTTATAATAACTCCGGCAATTCGCTGGGGAGCGGTAACTATACGCTTCGCAAGGAGGGTTGGAAGAACGGTATACAGTGGCATCGGCAGGACGATCATACCTATTTCAACGACAAGACCCGCGGCTATCTGCTGGAGGTGGACGGAAGAGGCGACGCGGTACCGTTCTATACGAAGCGGATAGACGGACTGTGCGCCGGAACGAAACTGACCTTTAGTGCTTATATCGTCAATGTGCATTATGCGGGACAACTGGTTTGGTTAATTGAAAACGGTCGCGGTTATGTCTATCCACGCATGAAGTTCGTGCTCAAAGACCCGACTACCGGTACGGAGTTAGCCTCGCAGTCTACAGGCGATATCCAACCCGACTGGTCGCAGGATTGGGTTACCGCTCGGACTAATTTGACATCGGCGGAGTGGCAGTTGTTTGGTATTAACTTCACCGTCCCCGCCGGAGTGGAGTCCATTCAGATGTACATCTATAACGATGTGGCAAGCAACGGTACGGGCAATGATTTCGCATTAGATGATATTGAGATACACCTCTGTCTGCCGCCAGTGACGATAGCGGCGGAGGATACGCTTTGCGTGGATGCGACGGCGGTCATGGTCGCGCAGTTTACGAACGACGGCATACTTGCCGAACCGCTGGAATATAAGTGGTGGTACTCGGCGGACAGCGTGACGTGGACAGAGATAAGCGGTGCTGTGTCGGATACCTTGGTGCTGCCGGCGGTGCAGTTGGCCGACAGCGGATTCTACCGTGTCGCCGTAGCCGGTAACGGTAATATCGAGAGCGTGAACTGCCGCGCGATGAGCGAACCATTCCGATTAACCGTACAAGACTGCACGCCTCCCGAATCGGATTCGCTGTGCCTGGACGGCGTGTTGCTGTTCCGCGAGGACTTCGGCGGCAATGATCCGAGCGATCCGGCGGTGAGTACGACACCGGTGCCCGGTATGAGTAGCGGGTATCAACAGATTTACAAGTTGCAAACCAGCGATCCGGGAGCAGACATGGGAGCCGGTAAATATTTGGTTGCCAAACGAGGTTATCGTAATTCTTCTATTCCTACCTACTCTGTGTGGCATATCATGGATGATCATACTTATTTCGGAGACACCACGCGTGGATACTTATTGGAGATTGACGGTACGGGCAGCGGAAATGATGTTTTCTATAGCACCGTGATAGATGACTTATGTGTCGGTTCTAAGTTGACATTTTCTGCCTATGTGGCTAACCTTACCACCGCCGGACAATATTCTGTGTGGCGCAATAATCGCCCCTATTTGCATCCAAAGCTATCGTTTGTTCTTACTCATCCGGTAACAGGAGTTGAATTAGCACGGTATAATACGGATACTATCTCGCATGATTGGAACAACTATTCAAAGTCATGGCGTGAGACGGCCGAATGGCAATTGGTAGGTATGAATTTCACTGTGCCGGAAGGTATCAATGCTGTGCGGCTCAGTATTCGCAATAACGCAGTCGGTTCTTATACAGGCAACGACTTCGCATTGGATGATATCGAGATCCGCTTGTGTGCATCGCCGATACGGGTGGTATCGCCGGATACGGTTTGCGCCGGTGAACCGTATCTGTTCCAAACAGAGTGGGAGGATAACGGAGTCTTCGGCGATACGCTGACCTATCGGTGGTGGTATTCATTGGATAGTGCGAACTGGACGGTCAAGGCCGACTCGCTGCCCCTACGATTTGTGCCGCAAGCAATGGATGCCGGTTGGTACCGTGTAGCGGTGTCGGCGCCGGGTAATTTGGAGAGCCCGAACTGCCGTGTGATGAGTGAACCGTTCCGGCTGACCGTATCGGAACCGACCGATAGCCTGACGGTCGCCTCGATCTGCGACTATGAGACGTTCACTTGGTACGGGCAGACCTTTAATCGCGATACGACGATAGTGGATACTTTGGTGAACGGGGTAGGGTGCGATTCTATTTGTACGCTGCGGCTTACGGTTCGACCGCGGATGTATAGTGATACGACGGCGAGCTTGTGCCGAGGCGATGTGTTGCTGTGGCACGGACAGCGTCTGACGACGGATGGCGTATATCGCGATACGGTAATAGGCAGTAACGGCTGTGACTCCGTCATTACGCTGCACCTGTCGCTCTTGGAACCAACGGACAGCCTGACGGTCGCTTCGATCTGCGACTATGAGACGTTCACTTGGTACGGACGGATATTTAATCGCGATACGACGATAGTGGATACTTTGGTGAACGGGGTAGGCTGCGATTCTATCTGTATGCTGCGGCTTACGGTACGACAGCGCCTGTATAGCGATACGACGGCGACCTTGTGCCGCGGCGATGTGTTGCTGTGGCACGGACAGCGTCTGACGACGGATGGCGTATATCGCGATACGGTAATAGGCAGTAACGGCTGTGACTCCGTCATTACGCTGCACCTGTCGCTCTTGGAACCAACGGACAGCCTGACGGTCGCTTCGATCTGCGACTATGAGACGTTCACTTGGTACGGACGGATATTTAATCGCGATACGACGATAGTGGATACTTTGGTGAACGGGGTAGGCTGCGATTCTATCTGTATGCTGCGGCTTACGGTACGACAGCGCCTGTATAGCGATACGACGGCGACCTTGTGCCGCGGCGATGTGTTGCTGTGGCATGGACAGCGTCTGACGACGGATAGCGTATATCGCGATACGGTAGTCGGTAGTAACGATTGTGACTCAGTCATTACGCTGCATCTGTCGCTCTTGGAACCGACAGGTAGCCTTCTGAAAGTAGAAGCATGCGATAGGGAGGCATATCTGTGGAACGGTCGTGCCTTTCATAGGGATACAATCGTGACGGATACATTGGTAAACG
>CAMJDT010000053.1 GCA_946404495.1 uncultured Bacteroidales bacterium | reverse complement strand
TCCTCTCCGCTACGGATACCTACGCAAAGGGCCTGGGTTACTTTGACTTTGGCGTGAAGGTGGCTTACCACTTTAACTTCCCCAAGCAGCCTAAGTAATCCTCCTGCACGGAATATTTTAACAAAAGAGTTGCCCGATCGGGTGACTCTTTTGTTGTTTTAGATGGAATAATGCATGTTTTAGACGAAAAAACAAAAAATATCAATTATCAATTTTCAATTATCAATTATTTTTTGTATCTTTGCCGCGTAAATTGGAAGACTATGCCCGTTAGAGTAGAACATATCTCGAAACATATCGGTACGCAGCAGGTGCTGCGCGATGTCTCGTTCCGGTTGGAAGAAGGCGAAATCGTCGGCCTCTTGGGACCCAACGGAGCCGGCAAATCGACGCTGATGAAGATCCTATGCGGTATCTGGGATGCCGATAAAGGTGAGCGGTTATCGGTTAGCGGTGAGCGGATTCTCGAGGTGCCGGAGCGAATAGGGTATCTGCCGGAGCAGAATCCGTTGTACGAGGATATGTATGTGGCCGAATATCTGCATTTCATGGCAAGTATTTCAGAAATTGGAGATTGTACATTGGATGTTGAGGAGTTGATCCGTAGAGTGGGGCTGACGCCGGAGAGGAATAAGCATATCCGCGAGTTGAGCAAAGGCTATCGGCAGCGCGTAGGCTTGGCGCAGGCCTTGTTAGGCAGTCCGGAACTGTTGGTACTGGACGAACCTACCACCGGCCTCGATCCCAACCAACTGACTGAGATCCGCAGCCTGATTCGCAGTCTGGCTCACGGAGATACCCTCACCACTCACCTCTCACCGCTCACCATTATCCTCTCGACGCATATCCTGCAAGAGGTGGAAGCCCTCTGCAGCCGCGTCATTATCATCGACAAGGGCGAGATAAAGGCAGATAAGAAGATGGAGGAGATAGAGAACTTAGAGGAACTCTTCCGACAGGCGACCGAATCCCTGTCGTCATAACGTCATACCGTCATGACGTCATTACGACGGTCGCATACGTCATTACGTCATAACGACGGTCGATAACTAAAACGTAGCATATGGAACAGGATTTTGATATACGCAGACAGATGACGGAGAAGGAGCAGGACAATGCCCTCCGCCCGTTATGCTTTAAGGACTTTCAGGGACAGAGAAAGATCGTGAGCAACCTGAAGATTTTCGTGGAGGCAGCCCGCATGCGTCACGAGAGTCTGGATCATGTCTTGCTGTTCGGCCCTCCGGGTCTGGGCAAGACCACCCTGAGTCAGATCATCGCCAATGAATTGGGCGTAGGCTTCAAGGTGACCTCGGGTCCCGTACTGGATAAACCCGGCGACCTGGCAGGACTGCTGACGAGTCTGGAGGAGAACGATGTGCTCTTTATCGACGAGATACACCGCCTGTCGCCTATCGTGGAGGAGTACCTCTATAGCGCGATGGAGGATTACCGCATCGATATCATGATCGATAAGGGTCCTTCGGCACGAACGATACAGATCGACCTGAATAAGTTCACTCTCATCGGTGCTACCACCCGCAGCGGCCTGCTGACCTCACCGCTCCGCGCGCGTTTTGGTATCAACTGCCATCTCGAGTACTACGATGCTACCATCCTTGCCGGCATTATCAAACGCAGCGCAGGTCTCTTGGGCGTAGATATCGATAGCAAAGCTGCCGGCGAGATCGCCCGTCGCAGCCGCGGTACGCCGCGTATCGCCAATGCCCTGCTGCGCCGCGTACGCGACTTTGCGCAGGTAAAGGGCAACGGAAATATCGACATCGAGATGGCGCAATATGCTTTGGAGGCACTCAATATTGATACCTTCGGTCTGGATGAGATCGATAACAAACTGCTGACCACCATCATCGATAAGTTCCGCGGAGGCCCTGTCGGCCTGACGACGATCGCTACCGCGATGAGCGAAGACGCCGGCACGATCGAGGACGTATACGAACCCTATCTCATCAAGGAAGGCTTTATCAAACGCACCCCGCGGGGACGGGAAGCGACCGAACTGGCCTACAAACATCTGGGCAAGAGCCTGATTCGCAACGGACAGACCGAGTTGTTCTGACCGCCTAGGACTGACAAAATGGCAGACAGCGTGCCTTGGCACGCAATTTGAGATTTCAAATTTACGATTTAAAATTTAAGATTGATGGCTAAGAAAGATATAGAAGAGTTAGAGAATGATGAACCTTCGGTTCTGAATGATGAAATGAACCGCTCGCAAGACGAGCTGAATGATGCTCCGGAGACGAAGGAACCGACGCCCGAGGAGCGCATCCGGGAACTGGAGACGCGCGTAGAGGAGTTGGAGGACAAGAACCTGAGGATGATGGCGGAGTTTGACAACTACCGTCGTCGTACCAACAAGGAGAAACTCGAGCTCATGGAGACTGCCGGCGAACGTATCTTCACCGAGATGCTTCCCTTAGTGGACGACCTCGAGCGTGCGATGCAGGCGGTGAATACGTCCGAAGACGTGGAGGCGCTCAAGCAGGGCATGAACCTGATTTATCAGAAGTTCCTGGCCTTCCTCGAGCAGAACCACGTGACGGCGATCGAGACCAACGATGCCGCGTTCAATACCGACGAACACGAGGCCGTAACGACCTTTGCCGCCGGCGAGGACAAGAAAGGCAAGATCATCGACTGCACCCAAAAAGGCTACAAACTCGGCGAAAAAGTCATCCGCTTTGCAAAAGTCGTCGTAGGCGAATAAAGGTGATTGGTTATAGGTGATAGGTTATTGTTAGAAAGGGTATAGTTATGGCAGCAGAAAAACGTGATTATTATGAGGTGTTGGGCGTGGAGAAGAACGCCAGCGCCGAAGACATAAAGAAGGCGTATAGGAAGTGCGCTATCAAGTATCACCCCGATAAGAATCCGGGTGATAAGGAGGCCGAGGAGAAGTTCAAGGAGGCCGCGGAGGCCTACGAGGTACTGAGCGACCCGCAGAAACGTCAGCGTTACGATCAGTTCGGGCACGCCGGCGTAGGCGGAGCAGGCGGCTTCAGCGGAGGCTTCAGTTCGATGGAGGACGTCTTCCAGCAGTTTGGCGACCTGTTCGCCAGCTGGGGAATGGGAAGCGGATTCTCCTCCTTCTTCGAAGGCGGTCGGGGCGGCGGTTCGCGCGTTCGTCGCGGCACCGACCTCAGAGTCAAAGTGCGCGTCACGCTGGAGGATATCAACAACGGTGTGGAGAAGAAGATTAAGGTGCGCAAGCTCGTTCCCTGTACGCATTGTAACGGCACGGGTTCGGCCGACGGCAAGGAAGGTGAGACCTGCCCGACTTGTAAGGGCAGCGGCCGCGTAGTGAGAACGCAGCGCGGTATCTTTGGGATGGTCCAGGTGCAAGACGCGTGCCCGACCTGTCACGGCGAGGGTAAGGTCATTAAGAATAAATGTCCGTACTGCCAAGGCGAGGGTGTCGTGCGTGACGAGGAAGTCATTACGATCCAGATTCCTGCCGGTGTACAGGGCGGTATGCAGATCCCCGTTCAGGGCAAGGGTAATGCCGCTCCGCGAGGCGGTGTGCCGGGCGACCTGTTGGTACTCATCGAGGAAGAACCGCATAAGGATCTCATTCGCGAAGGCAATGACCTGGTCTACAACCTGCTCCTGGATATGCCGACGGCAGTACTCGGCGGGCAGGTCATGATACCGACCCTGACGGGCGATGCCAAGATCACGATCACGCCGGGTACGCAGCCGGGTAAGGTGCTCCGCATGCGCGGCAAGGGACTACCGATCATCGACCAGTACGCGCGACGTTACGGACAAGGCGACCTGCTGATTAATGTGGGCGTCTATATCCCCGAGCGACTCAATAAGGAGGAGAAAGCGATGATGGAGAAACTGAAGAGTTCGGAGAACGTGCGCCCCGGTGCAGCGGATAAGAGTAACTTCTTTAAGAACCTGTTCGGATGTTAAGCCGACACGCATATCGACTCGTAGCTTTGGCGGTACTGATGAGTGCCGCCCTTGCTGCTTTTTCGGAGGTGCCGATCGTGGAGCCTCAATTGGGTGGTAATCCCACGGGAATAGCGCCCCTCTATTTCGGTCCGAATGCCTTTCCTATACCCGATATGTTGGACGGAAGGACGCAGCCGATGATGCGTTTTGAGTTGGCGACAGACGGCTACCTCGGTCGCGAGAAGGACTGGACGGCCGATCTGTTTGCGCGTCTTTGCGTGCCGCTCTATACGGATAGGGTTAACCTCACGGTCTGGATGCCCGTCTATGAGTGGTACGGTATCCCGCCCGGGCGGCAGAAGACCACCCGCATCCAGGATCCTGATTCGCTGGGGACGCTCCGCGGTTCGGGAGCCGGCGATGTGTATGTGACGACCGATATACAGATCTGGAAAGCTACCACCTGGGTGCCGGATATTGCCATCCGTGCAGGACTGAAGACAGCCAGCGGCGGACAGTTCGGCAGGGCACGGCATTACGACTGCCCGGGGTATTTCTTTGATGTGAGTGCCGGTAAGTCGCTTTACTTTGGTCAGAAGCATAAGACCATCGGTCGCCGCAAACGCTATTTCCCCTTCGCGGATAGCCGCGATTCGTCGATTGAGCTGCGTCTCTCGGGTGACTTGGGTTTCCTCTGCTGGCAGACCGACAATGGTCGGCAGAACGATGCGCTGCTGTACGGGCTGCAACTCTTTGCCAAGTACGAGTGGATCAGTCTCCGCTGCACCTGGTCGGGATATATGGGCTGGGAGAATCACGGCGACCGCCCGATGAGCATCAAGGCGCTATTGAGCGGACATATACAGGGCTTTGAGCCCTACGTACAGTATCAGTACGGCATCAAGGACTATCCTTTCCACCACGTGCGGATAGGCTTGGTCTATAACTTCGACCTCTGGGGTACGGTTAAGCAGAAACGCAGCGGTGAGATATAGGGCTTGGATAGTAGCGGTACTCTCATGCCTATACGCGGGCGCGCAGGCACAGGAGGTGAGTCATACGGCGGCAGACGGAAGCGACAGCGTTCCCGCCGCTTTTTTTCGTACGTGGTATCACCGCAGCGACCTCATCTACTACCTCGAGGCACTCAACGATCACACCATCGTGGAGACACACGCTACCGGTCAGTGGTGGTTGGCCGACCGACTCAACGTAGCCGTCGAAGGTCTGCCCTGTACGATGACGGGCTATGAGATAGACGGCGTGCGGGTGGAGGATCGGTTTGCCCCGGGCAATACGGTGTATGTGACCAATATGCAGCGCTACGACCTGATTCTGGATACGCATAGCGGACGAATGCGCTTCTCGCTCGACAGTGCCGCACGCGACTATGCCGAGGTGCGCTATAACTTCGGGCAGGTGGGCAACGGAGCCCCTGCCGCAGGCACGACGGCCATTATCAATATCTCGCACCGCTCGGCGATGCAGAGTGCCGATACTTGGAAACATATCACCGATCGCCGTCATCAGGCGGGCGCAGGTACGGCGGATGCCGCTTATTCGTTTCGTGACAAGCAGGGCAACGCCTATCGGCAGCACCTTTATGCCGTCTACGGTCAGCGTCTCCTGACCAAGGAGGACGAGACCGGCCTGATACTGAACGACCCTCTCTATCGGGCGCAGTACTACAAGGTGCAGGCGGACGGTGTGCTACCCGTGAAACCCAATCGCGCGTTTGAGCAACTCGGCTACCGACTCAATTTCTCGGGCAAGGAGGATGGCGGCAGCGAGTACCTCTATAACTACAACGAGGTCTTCGACACCAAGAACTACTCTGGTCAACTCTTCCTCCTTCGCCGAGACCTAAAGACGAGCCTCATCTATGCCTGCAATACGGTTTGTCACTCCGACCTCGAGTTCGCCCGCAATGTCATCGACCAAGACGGCGAGAGTTTCAGTCCTTGGGTAGCGGACGGTCAGACCCACGAGGTAGGATGGACGGTGAAGTACGACGAGAAGGTGTGGCGTTGGCTCAGCGTGCATGTAGATGCCTATAACTCGCTCTTCTATTTCCGTCCCGACCGCGAGCACTTCCAAAACGAGGTGTATCTGCGTTCTCCAATAGCTACATTGAAAACCGATCTGTACCGCTATGAGTGGGAGAGCCGTGCCTACGTGAGCGGCCTTCTGGAGAACACAGTCGGACTCAGTGCCGACTATACGGTCGATAAGAACCTCGATATCCACGGCCGGCTGGATCTGACGCTGGATGCGCTCATGTTAGGAGGGGGTAAGAGTAAGGTGAGCCCCAACTGGCAGGCACTGTTTGTGCTGGACGTACATCCCTGCAAGTGGTTCGAACTGGGAGTCAGCCTTGGTCATCAGCGCGTACCGTTCACCACGGACTATCTGCGCTTTTTCTCCAATGACTATATGAATGCCAAGGTCTATCAGGCCGGCACCAACAAGCTGCTGATGACTACCGGCGGCCGCTATCATACTTACGCTTCGGGACTGGGACAGACCTCCTACTTCGAGCTGCAGATTCCGATACGTTTTCGCTTCCAAAGCCCGCACGGTCAGCACGAAATCGTATTGCAGAATAACTACCGTAAGTTCTTCAACGTCTGGCACACCTGTTTCGATGGCGCGCCTGCCGACTACGGTTTCTACCAGAACGAGGACGGCAAGCAGATCTACTACCTCAACCCGGGTGAGCAGTACTATCGCGTCGGCACTACGCCCGGCTTCGGCAGTAACTTCCTGATGAACTCGCCGTACTACTTCTCGCAGCTGACGCGCTATACCTACACCGGTCGCAAAGTCACGGTCGGTATCAGTTGGCAGTCGATGCAGGCGGCCGGCTATACGGGTCTGGGTAACGGCGCGAACAGCAATACGATAGGAGTGCTCTCTGAGACGACCGCCAACCCCAACACCACCAACGTGGTCGCCAATCAGGGAGCCAAATATCCGGGTGTGAGCCGGATGGATCTGGACAAGGGATTCGTCGCCCGCTTCTACCTTGGGTATAATATCTGCAAGTGGTTGCAGGCGGGTCTGACCATCAAATGGACCGACGGCAAGCCCTTTACCTCGTATCATTACTACTACGACTACAACCAAGTTGCCCTGCTGCCTGAGACCTCCCGCGGTACCAACCCCACCGACGGCAATTTCGGCACGCGGCACGGCGCGGTATATAACTTCGATCTGCACCTGCAGGGCAAATGGCAGGTCAAGGAAACAACGATGCGACTCAACGTAGAGTGCTACAATATCTGGGACTTCTGCCACGATTTGGCCGAGATGGCCTTCGTGCAGGATATCCCGCAGGCTACCCGCGCTTCGGTCATCTTGACCGTTCCGACCGGGATCATTGCTACGTTTGGAGTGGATTTATAACGGTTATCGATGAAAGAACGACTGATTTATATTGCGAAGATGTATCTGTACTGGCTGCTGTTTATGCTGGTACAGAAGCCGGTGTTTATGCTGGCCAATTGGCATTGGTTGGGCGGCGCAAGTGTAAGCGAGTTCATGCAGGTGCTGTGGCACGCCTTGCCCCTGGACGCGAGCGTAGCGGCCTATATCACGATGGTGTGCGGTCTGATGACTATTATCGGCACATGGATTCCGTCTCGCGGAGAGCAGGTGCTGCAAATGGCGTGGACAGAGATAGCCTTAGGGCTGTGTCTATTGACCTTTATCGGCGATCTGGCGGTGTTCCCCTCGTGGGGATTCCATTTGGATAAGACGGTGTTTGTCTATCTCAAGGACCCCAAAATGGTAATAGCCTGCATAGCGACGAGGCAGTGGGTCGTTCTGCCGGTTGCGTTGGCAGGCTTGTGGCTGTTCTGGTGGATGATGTATGTGTCGCTTATCGGAACGCGGTATACGGAACTCACAACTCAGTTAGGGGAGCGGAGCATCGGCAGGAAGATAGGGGAGAGTGCAGTCCTGTTGCTGGTGACGGCTTTGCTGTTCCTGCCGGCACGCGGCAGTGTGTCCACCTCTACGATGAATACAGGTCGCGTCTATTTCAGCGACCGGCAGCAGCTGAACATCTCAGCGGTGAATCCGTTGTTTAATATCCTGGAGTCCGTGGGCGAGAACACCTTCGATGCCGCGCGCTATCATTATATGCCGGATGAGGAGGCTACGGAGCGTGTGGAAGCCCTTATGCATAGCGCCAATGGCAAAGGAGCGGCTAAGTCGCTACTCAAGACAAACCGCCCGCGTATCGTACTGCTGATCTTGGAGAGTTTCTCCACGAACGCCTTGGAGGCGATGCCGTGTGTCAGTCGGCTGAAGAAGGAGGGTATCGACTTCGTCAACGCCTATGCCTCCAGTTATCGTACGGACCGCGGCGTTGTCGCAACCATGAGTGCCTTCCCCGGTCAACCTACCTCCTCGCTCATGACCGTGCCGATTAAGTCGCAGCAGTTGCCGGGAGTCGGTAAGTCGCTCCTCTCGGAGGGATACCGGCTCAAGTTCTGGTACGGCGGCGATGAGGACTTCACCAATATGCGTTCGTACCTGGTGTCGAGCGGTTTTCAGGAGCGGGTGAGCGATAAGTCGTTCTCCCACGACGAGCGGCGGAGTAAATGGGGTGCGCACGATCATCTGTTGCTCAGCCGTTTGGGCGATGAACTCCTCTCACGCGATACCTTAGGTGAAGCCTTGCAGACGCTGGATGTGGTCCTGACGCTGAGTAGCCACGAACCCTTTGAGGTGCCCGCTTCTGAGCGATTTGAACATCCGTACCTCAATTCCATCGCCTATACCGACAGTTGCATCGGCGCCTTGGTAGATAGGCTTCGTACGAGCGCAAACTGGGACAGCACCCTCATCGTGCTTGTGGCCGACCACGGCTATCCGTATCCGGGTGATGTGCAGAACTTCGAACCCAGCCGCTATCAGATTCCGATGCTTATCGCCGGCGGAGCCGTAAGGAAGCCGAGGAAGGTGAAGCAGGTTTGTTCGCAGATAGACCTCGTACCTACGTTACTCAGTCAAATGGGCGTAGATATATCGGCATACCGTTTCGGCAAGGATATCCTCTCCCCCGCTACGAAGCCTTACGCCTTCTATAGCTTCAACGACGGCTTCGGACTCATCACCCCGACCGACACCGTCGTCATCGATGCGCGTGCCGACCGTATCCTTATCGGTGAGGAAGGCACCACGGAGCAGCAGGCGCGCGCCTATATACAAGTAGTCATGGAAACGGCAGATCAATTATAACGAAACGATGAATAAGAGCACCTTACTACAGATCATCTCCCAATGGCTTCCGGTGGTAGGCCTGTTGATGCTTATCAGTTCGATTCCGTACGGCTGGACTGTTTATCAGAAGATCAGTTGTATCATCTTCGGCCTCGGGTATGCGGTGTATCTATGGACTGCCAAACCTTGGCGCGGCTGGCATTGGCGCCGTGAGCATTGGTTGTATGTGGTGATGATTGTCCTATGGCTGATGATACCTGTTCGCCAACTCTTCGATCCGACGCCTGCAACCGACTACTTCCATTTCCAATGGCATAAACATGAGTGGTTCCTCTATGTCGGAATAATGGGGATCTTAGGCTTCTCCTCCAAACTGACCTTGCGACAGGTGGCGTGGGTGATGCTGGGAACGTCTGTTGTGATGTTCCTCCATTGCGGATGGCTGTACTATTTTGCCGATGAGTTCCACGACTACTATTCCTTTGAACGCTGGGAGGTCTTGCGTCGCACGCACATCAACTCGCATATGGTGATGAATCTCTACATCAACGGTGCGCTGGTGGTGGCCTTGTGTGCCTGGCGAACGATAAAGAATATCTGGGAGAAGGTAGCGCTCGTCATTGCGATGCTGATAGCGTGGAGTGTGATTCTGTTCTCCGCCGGACGAATCGGCGCGATCGGTTCGCTGGTGATAGTAGGCGTCGCGCTCATCTACGCGATGTTCCGCCGAAATCGCTACGCCGGTTTGGCCTGCATTGTATTGGTTGTGGCGGCTGTACTGACTGTGATGCTGCTGAAACCTCGTCTTCGACCCGATGCCTTCCGACATGAAGCGCGTGTCGCTATTTGGGATTACTCCCTACGGATGGCGAAACAGAAACCGATCACCGGATACGGTTTCTCGACGCTCAGTGTGCAATATGTGGAGCAAGCCTATACGGATCCGGTGATGTACAATGGTTTCATTGCGACGGTCATTGAACTGAATCCGGCCTTTGCCGCGCAAGGCAAGACGATGCAGACACATCATCCGCATAATGCTTTCCTCCTGTATTGGTTGGGGATCGGTATCTTCGGGCTATTGGCGTTTATTGCCCTGTTTGTGGTAGCGGCTTGCTTGCCGATCGGAGAAAATCGCGTGTTCTTGTGGTTGTTCCTATTCGCGCTGTTCCTGCAGTGTATGACCGAACCGGTTGGCGCACATGTCTTGCCGCAGTGTATTGCCCTCGTGCTCTTTGTGATAGAGCGCGGTCATCGGTCGGCTCTCCAACCCTTGTAGAAAGCCTTCAGTTTATCGATCTTATGGTCGAAGTCGTATAGGAAGAGACGCTTGAGGTATTTATAGACCTGATGCTTGTAGTACGGCCGCATAGCTGGATATAACTGCAGCATGCGGCGGATGTTACGGGCAATATAGTAGTAGCGCCAGGCGGGATGCGCGGTATAGGCGTGTTTGGTCAGTCCGGTGTGCCTCACTCCGTTCCCCAAGTGATGCGTCAGCAGAATGGCATTGATGCGCACTACCTGCCAACCCAATTGCCTAAGGTGACAGCAGATCTCCTCATCAACGATGTCGATAAAGAAGTCCTCCCGAAAACCTTTTGCCTCTTGCCATGCCTGTAGTCGTAACAGGTTGCCGGAACACATCACCATCTCGCGTTGCTCGTATTCTCCCTTTCGATGATGCTTTTCGGGATGACCGTCGCAATCCTGAAACGGCGAGAAAATAGCTACCTTGTCTATTTCCTCGTAGCGAGAGGCCGCCTGCATATAGTCCGTCACGCTCTGTTGATCCCAACGCGAATCCTGATCCATCGTCAGAACCCACTCGACGCCTTGCTCCAGGCAGTATTCTGCTCCGCGGTTGAGCGCTGCCGCGATGCCTTGGTTGCTGTGTAAGGGCAGATACACTACCTTCTCCATGCCTTTCAGCAGCGCACGATTGTCCTCGTCGCTGTTGTCGACAACCACGGTAAAGGCCACCTGCTCGCGGTACAGCTGCACGGCTTCTGCCTCTTTCTCTCCGGGGTGGTACCAAACGGTCACCGCAGCGGTGTTATGTATGTTTGGTGATGCCATTCTTGCACACTATTTGGTTCGCCTCCTGCATTTGGCGGCAGTAAATCATGTTCTCATCGTGGTCGTGCCAGTTCTCCAGGTGCCATATATGGTACTGGATTGCCAAGTTCCGTAGCGACTCGATCTTGCATCCGTTACGCAGCATGCGCCATTCGATATCGTAGTCCTCGCCCGTAGCGGGTAGGGTGTAGTTCTCGTCGAATCCGTTGATGGCCACGAGGTCCTCTTTCGACATCGACATATTGCTGCCCAACAGGTGTTTCACGGGGCGGCGCAGCCATTCCGCGGCAGAGCAGTAGAAGGCTTCTTCTACATATCGGCAACCGCGACGACTAAATAGATACGGCCATAATTTCGGACTCTCGCCCCTTAGTACCCGTTCCGACAACTCCTTATTGAGCTTAATCCGCTTGCCGGCCAGTATAACGCCGGGCTTACGGTGCCTAATATGCGCCTCCATAAAGCGCGGATGCAGCACGCAGTCGCCGTCGATGAATATCAGCCAGTCGGTGCGGGCTGCCATTACCGACAGGTTCAGTATCCGTTCCTTGCGCCAACCCTGATGCTCTTGTGTCAGGTGCTGCATCGGCCAACGCCAAGGATACGAGGCCACCAATTCAGCCATCTCTTTTGACTGACCGTCTTCGGAGATAATGACCTCAAAATCCTGACAGGTCTGCGCTTCCAGACTTCGCAGAATAGCCCGGAGGTTGTCGGTGTTGCGGTACACGGATATGATGAGTGTTGCGAGTGTCATAGGCCGTATTGTGTTTCTGTTAGTTTCTGTTTGCGGGTCTGTTCCCAGATCGCTTTATTGCGTTCCCAGTCCTCGGGATTGCGGTAAGGTCGCTCGTGCCAGAGGTGGAGTAGGGGGATGCGGTAGCGCAGTTGCAGACCGGTGATGCCGGCGTTCTCCAGTCGCTGACCGAACTCCCGGTCTTCGGCACCGTAGCGCATACGGGTGTCAAAACCCTTTGCTCGCACGATATACTCGCGCCAGGTAGAGGCATTGCCGCCGTTCCAACTGGCTTTGGTCGGCGTCACGGCATCCATCAGGCGGGCGAAGCAGCGGTTGCTTGTCAGCTTGCTCATCTTCCAGTTCCACGGCATCCCGTTCGCTTTCAGCCAGCTGATGCGGAAGGCCCGCTGACTCACGATATCCTCCTCGCTCAAGCGTTCGCTCAGCTCCTTGGGAATCAGTATCGCTCCGCCGGAGAGGAAATGTCCCTTCTTGGCATGCAGGTAGTGCTGCCTCAGAAAATCCTTGCGGGGAATCAGATCCTGATCCATAAATATCAGGTAGTCGGCCTTTGCAGCCTCTACGGCGCGGTTCAGGATCGTCGTCTTGCGGAATCCCTGATCCTCGTGCCACACGTGGCGGAGGGGCAAATCGTGGCTGTATTGCTCGATGAGCTTCCGCGTCGCCTCGTCCGAGCCATCGTCGGCGATGATAATCTCCTGCGGCCGGTGGGTTTGGCAGCGTAGGCCCCAGAACACCTTCTCCAGCCATTTGGGGTTGTTATAGGTAGAGATAATAACTCCGATTGAGAATGTATCATCGGTCACGAAATGGTCGTGTGCGTGATTTCGCCAGAACCGGTGCCTCGCCTGCTGAATCCATCGAAGGCATTGTTCTTCGTTGATGCCTCGTTCGTAGGCGTAGGTCTCCGCCAGCAGCTCAAAGAAATCGCTCTTACCCCAAAGGCGGCATAGGTTCTTGCAACCGCCCCTTTGACTGACGCGTCCGAAGCGCATCCGGTTGATATCCACCAACTCAAAGTGCCAACCTCTCTCGTCTTTGTCCAATAGGATATTGCCGGGCGAGAAGTCCTTATGCCTGACTCCCGCATTATGCAGCCGGGCGGCATAGCGCGCAAAGGCAGCGATCAGCTCCTCGCGACCTTCTATCTTTCCGTCGCGGAAGAGGTACATGGTCTGCTTCAGTTTACTCTCCAGCGTCACCAGATACGACTCTGCCAATAGTCCCCCCTTGTATTGCAAGAGATAGCCTACCGGCGTCGGCGTAGCGATACCAAGTTTCTGCAGTCGGAGGGCATTCTCATAGGCGCGTTGCGCTTTCGGGCGTCTGAGACAAGTATAAACCAACCGATTCAATCCCCTCGGAGCATGAAAGCGTTTGATGCATAGTCTTAACCCCGCCGTCTGAATCGTTCGGATGCTGTTCCGCTCCTCGTAGATGACTTCGCCCTGCCGGTCGAACTCTTCCGGCAGCGACATCATCCACGTGCGGAGGTGCTCATATATTGGGTTAAGGACGATCTTCATGCTTCCGTTTCTTGGTAGGCTTTTACGATACGTTCCGCGACTTCTTCGGCCGGGATGTCCAGGCAGCGGTAGTCACCGTAGCGGCATTTCTTATTGCCGTAGATGGAGCAGGGACGGCAGTCTAACGCACGCTGGATGCAGTCGCTCTCGCGCTGTCCGTAGCCTAAGAATCCGGCGTAGGGATGCGTGGCACCCCAGATACTGATGACACGTGTACCGACCAGCGAAGCCAAGTGCATATTGCCCGAATCCATCGTCACCATCAGCCGTAGCCCACGCATGATAGCTAATTCTTCGGCTAAACTATGCTTGCCGGCTACGGAGCGCACGCCGGGATATCGATTGGCCCACGTGCCGAGTATCTCCTGCTCTTTCCTGCCCCCGCCGAACAAGGTGACGGGGATGCCCCGTTGACTAAGCTGCTCCACCACGTTCTCCATCCGTTCAATCGGGTATATCTTACCTTCGTGCGCCGCAAAAGGTGCGATGCCGATACCTTCTCCCTCCGTATGTGTCGCTTCGGGCAACTGTACAGTCAGCCCCAATTCCTCAAACACGTCGGCATAGCGAAGGGTAGTGTGCCTGAGCGGCGTGTGCCGGCCGCGGGTGAGGTGCCGTTTGTCGCGGCGTCCCTTGTCGATCACGGCCACCTTGGCTCCCCTAAGACGCAGAGCGGTGCGGATATAGACCGAACGAATCACGCCGTGCATATCGGCTACGAACTCGTAGCTCCCCAACTCGCTGACGATGTCGCGTAGCGATTGTTTCTTGAGTTCAACCCCGCGGAAAACGACGTTGGCTGGCATATCCTGAAAAAGGTCATGAAAACGCTGTTGCGACAGCATCGTAAACGACACGTCCGGATTCTGCTCCGCCGCCGCACGCACCACAGGCGCGAGCATCGCTACATCGCCCAAGGCCGAAAACCGTATCACCAGCACCCTCTTCACCTATAACCTATAACCAATAACCTATAACCAATAACCTTTACCCTTTACCCCTTTTTCCCGTAGAGCACCGGATTCAGACTCGGGTCGTTGTACATCTTCATCTGACGATAGACCTTCATGATACGTCGTCCGGCGGCATAGTCCTCCAGCAGTTGGCCGATCGATGTGGTCATATCTTGCAGTTGCTCGTTCAGTACCGCCAATTTCTCTTCGCAGCGCGCATGTTGCTCGGCGCTCACATCGGTACGGTTGACCTGCTCCTGCATATGGTAGATCTTGATGTGCAGAATGCTCAGCCTGTCAATCGCCCAAGCGGGGCTTTCGGTATTGATCCTTGCATTGGCCTCAGCCGGTACGTTGTGGAACTGCTCCCAGAAATAGCTGTC
>CAMJDT010000052.1 GCA_946404495.1 uncultured Bacteroidales bacterium | reverse complement strand
GCAATGGTCTAGGATCGAATCGGAAACGACCTGTGATTGTCTCGAGATTGACTCGAGAAAGTCTCGAGAATGGCTCGGTACACTCATGAGAGAAGAGGCGAGTGCTCGCAAAAAATGCGAGCAAAATGAAAAATAATAGCACAGCGGGTAATGGCGGTAAAAATACCGCCAAATGGAACGACCGGCATACAATGCCGGGGGAATGGACGGAGAAAAAAACTACCGCGGCTCTCACGAGTGGCGGTAGCGAAAATCATTATGAAATTAACCTCTCCTTGCTGGGAGGGTCTGGGAAAAAACTTCGTTTCTATCGTACCTGTGCGCCGGTAGCATCGTAGGTCTTTCCGTCGCGGAGGATATAGAGTCGGCCGCCGATGAATACCTTGCGGGCTTCGGTATTGGCATTGGCGTTGGCATTGGCTGCATTCTCGATGTCGGTCACGACGTTCTGAACCGGGAACTCGAGCGAGAAGCGGCCTTCGTAGGTGCCGGTCGTGAGATTAACGGTGTAATCCATGAGTCCGAGGTTGGTGCGCGAGCTGTTGACGTTATCAATGAGCCATACATCGCCTCCGTTCGTGCCTTCCGGCATCGAGAAGGTATACTCTCCGTTCGCCGCTATCTTCACGCCTACCGGCACAATCGTCGTCGTCAACGGATGCGGCTGACTATTACCGGCAACTTCGATATCGTCGCTAGTTACCGTCCAAATATTGCCCTTGCCGCCGTTCTTCTCCTTGCACAAGTCGTAGTTGAACTCGAAGGCCGTCGAGACATTGGCATCATCGGTCAGGCGCACATAAGTATGGTCTTGTTCTTCATCATTCAACTTTAATACCAAATTAAAGTTTCTATCAGGCAGTTCCGTCATGCGGGCCGCTACAGCAGTAACAGAAGTTGTTGGTATTTGCTCCCAGCGTATCGTATCTCTGTTATATTGTACAAGATAAGACCACATGGCTTTAAATTCATAGTTTGCCCTATTAACTGGAATAAGCGTATTATCCTCAGGATTCCATTCATACAGATAGGGTAAATCTTTACTAGTCCAGTCCGTTCTATTCGGATAATCGCCTGCATCAACAACACTTGAATTTTCACCTTGGTCTGTTGTCCAACCCGTATTTATGTTATGCGTCACATCAGCAAAACTCGGCGTACCGATACAATGCCAATAACTATCCTTGATATAACGTTTATCACGCTGAATTGAACATTCATAACCTGTTTGAACAATATCAACATCCACATTATCTGTTTTAATACTTATCGGAGAAGCCGAACTACTGCCGGATGGGAAATAGAGTTCGACTTGCTGAATATTGCTCGCCCATGTTGTTGTGTTGTTATAGGCAAAATAATCCAAATCCAGAGCCAGGATATATCCCTCATAAGCCTTTAACGTAGTATTTACATTGGTAATGAATTTCCAGTTCGGTTCAGAGTCTACCCAGAAACCGTTTTGTGCACGTCCCTTACCATCGTAATATTCAATAATCCAATGTGTACCATACGTACCAACGCTGCCAAACACCTCATTCAGATTTACATCGAACGGGAACGAAATCCAATACAAGTCGCGCTCGTAACGTGACAACCAACCGGAATTGCCTTCTGCTATAACAGGATGGTGTTCGTTAGTAACCGATTCACTATAAACCCAGTTGTTTGTTCCTTCTTCCGATGCGCAATGCTCCACGGTCATGTCTTCCGGATTAGCTCGGTTGTTCAGTTTCCAACGGTTAAATTGCATTACTGCATACACCGTGTGTACATTTGTCAAATCATGACTGTTAAGTGTTATTTGAGCTGCCTCTTCTTGTCCTTCGCGAACCAACATCACATCTGCATTAATTGCTAAATTGCCTGTCAATTCTGTAGGAATCCATGCTGTCATCAGTCGGTTGGTCTTAAAGTCATAAATGACACGCATTTGGTATGCATCACTTCCTGTACCACCTATCAGCAAATGGGTATATGCTGCATCAAATGAGACATTTGAGTCATCACCCAAGAAACTTTGCGTCTTGTTGGCATTGTTCTTATCCTTCATCTGTGCTGTCAGTTTGACTCTCGTACCCGGAACAGCATACACATCCACCTCATAAATCCAGTTGTTGTTGTCACCGAAGAATGCCCAATCGGCCGTACCATTCGTTGAGTGAGTGGCAGATTTATCTGCTTTGGTATACAAATGGTTACTTTCGTTTCCTTTCAACACCAAGAAATAATCGCTTTGAGAAGACGAACCGGACAGATAAGCTCGACTTAAGTTATTCTTACGGCTATCATACATGAAACGAACACTTGCATTTTGCTTCAAATAGCCATCTCCTGTTGCATAGTCATCGCTTACATAATAACTATCTTCTGATGGCGTTTTCAACAAGTTGTCGTTATACTCATTTGCGACCGTAAATGAAACATTTCGTTTATCATCACTTGCTCCTTGTACCCATTTGCAGAAATAGTGGTCAAACGTAGAACCGGTCACATTAGCCGCATAGTCTGAATATTGCATCTTATTCGTGTTGCCTCGATAGTTGGTTCGGCCGCCCGGTGCATGGTCAGTACGAATGTAGTAGTCTCTTGTATATTTTGTAAACGACCAATCTGATACACTCGTAGAGGCTTCAAAATCTTCTCCCACAAAGGAAATGACATACACAGCTGAATCAGTAGGATTGACCGTTGAGAAGATTTCAGTTTCATCCCAACCGGTAGTATATTTACACAATTTAAGAGAGCGCCCACCAGGAGAACCACCATTGTATGCTCCAATGAAGATAGACATCTTGTCGCTTGCAGAATTAATCCGGTTAGATATATAAGTCTTCGCTCCATTGTTATATTTCAAATAGTAATAGACTCCGCATAAGCCATTCTCCGGTTCGCGAACTTTATGATAACTGGTTCCTGTTTCTGTTTCATTTATTACTTCCGTACAACTATTTGCGTCTGCACCAGAGATTTCAACGGAACGATTAGCTCCGAGACTTCCACTTGACGGATCACTATTGGCATTGCATACAAAGAATGAAATAGGACTATCCTCAAACGTATATTCGTACCACCACCAATGTTCATCAGCTTTTTTGCGGCTCACCTCATCAGTTCCGGAGATACCGGTTTCTGCATTCTCATATTTAACTTTTATGGTTGTTTTGCTATTTGCACCCCAATATGCACCGGACATCAAACCGGAAGATACCTTAATCATATATTTTATCGGCATCTTTGCCAATGTTGTGATAACCTCCGATTTATTGGTCGTACCGACACCATTGGTCGCTACCACGTGGAATGTGTAATCGGTGTTATCGGTAAGACCTGTCAATGTGTAGGTATATGTACCACCTCCCACATTCGTTATGTCTCCTGTGCGTGAACCATCCATCGCTACTCCATTGATAGTAATGGAATGAGTAGTCAACAATGAATAGTGGTTGTCAATAGCAACGGTTACCACCATCTTTGTCGCATATACATTAACTTCTGTAATTGTAACTTCCGGTAGTTCGGGGTGCGCAATGCCACCTGCCAATAACCAATTCTCACTTGCCTTGTATGTACAACGCAAATATACATTATTGTGAGATTCTAATGGCTCATTAGTAAAAGTGTATTCTACTGATTGTGCATTAACATCCGGAGAATCGCTATCTAAATGAACTTTTATTTTGTTGTAAGTCGGATATTGAATACTGAATGAATACCAACCTGTACCCCAAGTGGAAGAAAGAGATGCCATTCTCTCATCTGTACTGCTCCATGCATGAACGGAACCCGAGCCGTTATAAATATGTACGCGTTTTGCATAGTTATCAGGATCCCATACATAAATCGTATAGTTCTTCCAAAGTTCGAAATCGACTGCGTCTGATTCCCAGTCTTGTGTATGAGTCCATTTTACTTTGAACTGATGCACGCCTACAGTATCCGGCGTGTAAGTCGCACTTGCACTACCATCGCTTGTTACGACTGACCAATCAGCTGCACCCGGAATTTTTACATAATAAGTAAAGTTGGAATTGGCCGTAACCAGGTTGTTCGCAACACTTGCTTCCAAGGTAATTGTTGGACTTTCTCCTAAATCAGCATTGGTTGCTGCACTACCGCCTATTTTAGTTGCCAATGTCACGATAGGGTCACTCGTTTTTTGAATATAGTACGAAACCGTTTGCTCTGCGCCGGTACTCTTGTATGAGCCCTTTTTGAAATAAGCCGAGAAGGTATATAGGGTGGGTGTTGTGCTCAAACTGAGCGAACTGGCTGTTATGGTTTGAGGACTTGTTGCGGTTCCTTTTTCTGTTGAGTTAACAGCATACTTGATTGTTCCTCCCTGACTGGATGAAGTTGGCAATACCGTCATCGTCAAATTAGCCGAGGCTACCTGCGATGTATATATCTTCCATGCTTTATCCGATGTCGAACCATCCCCGCCGCATATATTACTGCCTGCTTTTGTCACCGTCATCGATGATAATGCCTCTGTATATGTCGGATAGGTGATGGTTAAGGCTTTTGTGTTTGAATTGAATGTGAAGGTATAATCACCTGCCAAATCAACATTTAATGTCATGTGATTACCTTCTCCTCCTTCTATATTAGCGGTCTTGGAAGGGTTAGCACGGTTGACTGTTACACTTCCTGCGGTATACCAAACGCTATTTTTTCTATCTACCACTTTGAATGAATAATTACCTTCCGCCAAAGTGTATGTTTTGCTATATGTATTAGTGCCTGTATTTGGCAATCCGCGGAAATTACTCCAATCGGCAGTAGTTCCTGTGGCCGCAATTCCTGCAATTGCATATTGGTCTGCAAAATTTGCAGTTATTGTACCATCAGCAGTTGCCGTTACAGTCGCTGTAGAACCATTGACACTTGAACTTGAAACGTCAACACTCACACCAGACGTGCAACCCCAATCAAGGAAAATAAAATTTGTATTAGGTGTTGCAGTAATTGTGGGATGCGTAACAGAACCAGCTTCTACGGATGAAACGTTAACAGAACCATATGAATTGTTGTTCTTGTCAATGGAAACAGTATACGTTGGAGCAAACGAGGCTTCGATTGTTGTATTTCCTGTGACATAATACGTATCTCCTCCATCAATTTGAGTTGCGCCATCAACACTCAAATTTGTTAACTCATATCCAGAATTAGGAGAGGCTATGATTTTCATTATTTGAGTGGGCTTTACACTAGAACCGCTAGAAAATGCATCATAGGAACTTCCGTTGAATTTGGTTACAGATATCGTACCATTTGTTGGTGTTACAATAGAAACTGTATATATATCTACAGCATTATAATGTACGGTAACATTGTACCAATCTGCACCAGCATATGTTCCTCCTTTTGAGTTCGGCTCAAATGTGCGCATTTCATCCAAACTCCATTTAAAATATTCAGTTCTACCAGTAATAGCCCATGAGTCATTAGGTTTATTTACTCCATCTTCAATATACGGCTGATCAACGGGGTTAGAACCTGTCCATCCTGCGTTATTTGCAAAATAAAATAATTCATATTCATTATACGAAGGTAGGGTATATGAATATAGGTATTTTGTTCCAGCGACTAAATCTGTGATTTGGTATGCATCATTACTATTACCATTATTACCATATTTTCCTACACGTAAATAAATATTATTCCATTGCGTTATATGGTTGTCATAGTAAATCGTTTTACCACTCGTGAAACTATACCATGCCCACGCAGAGTTTACACTCGTTACCAGCACGACGAAGAGTGCCAATAACCTAAAAAGTTTTTTCATTTTCATAATGTTTTTATATTTATATTATTGTTCGCACATACACATAGAGAAAAAGCGCAGGCCTCGTGCTGTTTACTTATGCACTGAGGCCTTCGCATTGCCTTAAAAGTCAAATAAACAACAGGAAACCTACGCTGATATGACGAACTATTCCACCTACACGGCAGAACAGGGTAAAGTCATACCCTATAGGCATCTATTGGTTACTTTGTTTTGACTTTTAATTCCGAAAGTTGCGAAGTTTCAGTACATCAACAACAAAGCGTCAATAAACGCTATTTCTCCCCCTCACGGGTTTGATTGCCAACATGTCACCGCTTTTTTACGCTGTCGGCACCAGCGACTTGCATTTTACATCCGCAAGTTAGATGTGTATTATATTTAAAATATAATCATACTTTGGGGCATAATGCGATGTATATAAACGATGTCTTCTTCTACCGAATATAGTATCGCCATTTCTTTGTAGTTGACACGCCTCATGTCCAATCCGTACTGTCTAGATCAAACTGTCCCATCTTTATGCCTCTCGAATATCATTCAACCCATAAGCAGAACCAACTTCACGGCAGAGATCCTCATATACATCGTCCCAAGCACGCATAGGTTGCATTTTCCAATCGCCTAAATACTCCTCCACAGGTTGTGCATTGTTTTTTTTCCTCTCTATACCCTTCATAGGATTCCCCGGGACGCTGATGCCTGTATCATACGATATCTGTCTTACTGCTTCCATATATGTTTATTTTATTCTATTCTATTTCGTCTCACGGATACATAGTATCCCAAAATCGCTGCAAAGGTACGACAAAAAAATGACATATGCAAATAATTTAGCGTAATTTTTCATTTTTTGCCTTTGCACACCCAAAAATCCGTATTCCAAGGTACGTACTGCTTTCGCGCTGCAAAGGTACTGCTTTTATTTGATATACGCCAAGTTCTTATTACTTCTTACCGAAGTAAACGATTATTACTTATTACGTCTTGTTGTGTCTTGTTAGTTCATATGAAGAGGATTCACTTAAATGGAAAGAATGACCGGCATAACTATCTCCTATCATCCAAAAATTTTTCGATGTCTTCTTCCGACGGTAGTTGCAGCCTATATTTACTTACAAATAAATTATCAGATAAGCCTTCCGTTGCATACTGCACGGTCGTTTTACCATAGTCAGTACAGAGCAGCAAGCCTACCGGAGGATTATCGTCCGGCTGCATCACCTCATGGCGATAGTAATTGAGATACATGTTCAATTGCGATGCATACTCATGACGGAAACGGTCGGTCTTGAGTTCAACTATCAAATGGCACTTGAGGATGCGATGGTAGAAAATCAAATCTGCCTTGAAATAGTCATTGTCAATTAAGATACGTTTCTGACGAGCCTCGAAACAAAATCCGTTACCCATTTCCAACAAGAATTGTTGCAGGTTATTTAATATAGCTGTTTCCAGTTTAGTTTCCGTATAGGCTGCTTGTTCGGGGAGTTGAAGGAACTCCAATGTAACCGGATCACGAATGATGTCATGTGGTTGCAACGGTGTCTTGGATAAAGCCTTTTGATGTAGCAACTGCTTATTCTTCGACAAGCCCATTCGTTCGTAGTAGAGGGATGATATTTGTCGGTCTAATTCTTTGTATGTCCAACAACCGGCAATAGCCTCGTGTTCATAGAACGCCCTTTTGAGGGGCTCATTAATGTTAGAAAGCAGGAGCAAATGTGAAGCAGGAAGGCTACTGAATAGCTTATTCGTAGGCGTTTGCCATGATTCTAGTGCTATCGGAGCAGAAATTGCGGATGCCGACCGCAAAATTGGCGAATCAGCACCCTCCGAAGAAATTGCGGACGGCATCCGCAATATTTCTTTCTTGCTGATTTTCAGCACGAAAGGAAATACTTGTTCGCTTAGTTGCGGGTATGCATTGTATAACTGGCGGAACTCGTACAAGCGCCTTTCACCCAACCCACGCATATTGATGCGTTTGGCAAGATTCTTAAGAAGAGCTTCACCGTATTGCGCTCTGTCCTCTCCGTTCTGCTCATACTCAACGATATACCATCCGATTAACCAATTGCGGGCCGTAAGCGATAGATTAACAGCGTGTACAGCATTAGCGGACAGCGTATTTTGGATGCTGACGATATGATCTGCTAAATGGTCAAAATTGAATGACATAGTTGTTCTTAGTTAAATTGTTTGCAAAGATACAAAAAATAATTGATATAGCCAAATTATTTGGACTATTTTTTCATTTTTTGCCTTTGCAGGCTGAAAAAACCCTCGCGACTCTCACGAGCAGCGAGGGGGTGATTAACTGATGAAGAAAATTATTACTCTATTAACACCGAGTAGGTGTGTGGTATGCATTTTTTTACCGTAGGCAGTAAGGTATCATGTTTGCCGTAGTTCAGTGTAGTCTATATATTCAGTGTAGTCTATATATTCAGGGTAGTCTATATATTCTACTCAATTTTTTCTCCGAGGAGGGTGTAGGTGTCGTCGTCGCGGAGGACGAGGATGCGGCCGTCACGGAGGACTTTGACAGTTGATAGTTGACAGTTGACAGTTGATATTTCCTTCTGAAGGTCAGTGGGTTCGGGGAGAGGTTCGGGAGGAAAGTCGGCTTCGCCGGGTAGCATTGTCCAAGCTTCGGCACCAAGGAGGGGAGTAGCATCATCGGCAAAGAGCGAGACGCCGACTGACGACTCGGAGGTGGGGAAGATGCGTACGGAGGATGCCCAACGGTCGTTGATAAAGAGATCGAGGACCGAGTGATCGAAGAAGAGATGGAGGGTCATCGTATCGCCGGCTTGGACAGTAGCGGGCAGTTCGGAGGTATAGATGCCGTCGAAGACGCCCTGGTCGTTGACGCGGCGCGTGAGGTTAGAGCAGTCCAAGGTGATGCGAGCGGTAGCGGGGTCATAATACACACGGCAGCCACGACCGGCATCGTTGGTCAGGAACTTGATACCAAAGGCCGCCTCTGCGACGACGAACTGTGCGCGCACTTCGATCTCGCGTCCGGAGACGGGCTCCAATGAAAGGTCGCCGGAGAGGGTCTGTGAGGCGATCGTAACAGATGTATCGGAGCGCAAGGCTTGGAGTCCCTCATAGGGGCGCTGGATGAGCGTGCCATCGGGCGCGAGCGACCACTCGCGGGGCAGCGAGAGAGTGTGCGCATAGCCGAGGTTATAGTTAATGGACGTAGCCAGTTTGTCGGGCACGATACCAAGGACGAGGGTTTTGCCGTTATGCTGATAAATAGTCGGCGAGAGCAGTCCGTAGCCGTCGCGGGCAAAGCCGGGCAGCTCGACAGTAAGGGGTTCCGATTGGTCGGTAAGGAAAGTGCCATCCTCGTTGACCGAACCGACGTAATAGATCGTGCGAACGCCATGAGCGGTGCCGAGCGGCGTGGCGGTAAAGAGCCAGCGATCGTCCATTCGGGTCATATTGGGCATCTCGAAGAAGGAGCCGCAGCGCTCTACGTCAGAGCCGGTGAAGAAAGGATAGCCGGTATAGTCGAAGACGCCTGTGGAGGCGTTGTAACGATGCAGCGAGGTAGAAGCCACCCCACCCCGCGAGGTGCCGACGATGCAGTAGGCTTCGTCGCCGGAGCGGAAGAAATAGGGGTCGCGGAAGTCGGCCGAGTAGCCGGCGGGGGTACCGTTGATGACGGGGTTCTTGGACGATTTATTCCACAGAACGAGGGTCGAGTCTTGGGGCGAGGCGAGGTTAATCGTCGCACGTCCGTTGTCAACGCCGGTATAAAGGATATAAGGATTGCCGCCGGTGATGGCCTCGTCGGAAAAGACGCAGCCGGACCAACAGCCTTTGATGTCGTAGGATTTGCCGGGCACGATGGCGATACGTTCCTCAGTCCAGTTGCAGAGGTCGGGCGAGGATACGTGCCCCCAATGCAGACGTGCCATATAGGGACCGTTGGCGTTCTTCTGGAAGAAGACATGATAGCGTCCGTCGGAGTACGTCATGCCGTGCGATTCGTTCATCCAGTTGGAGGCCGGCATAGCGTGGTGGCGGGGACGGTTGATATCCTCAAAATAGAGATTTTGCGGATAGTTGAGAGAGTTGACAGTTGACAATTCTTCCGATCTGCTTGCGCCGTATGGATAATTGACATTTGCCAAGTCTTGTATTTCGGATTCGGAGAGGACGGCATTGTAGATTTGGATATCGTCGAGGATGCCGTTATAGGTATTGAGATAGAACTGTCCGGCGAGGATGTCCTTGTAGGATTTGCCGAGGAAGAGGTTGCCGGTCATAGGCGTGATGGTGCCTTGAGCGTACGAATTGGACGCAACCTTTTGGCCGTTTTGGTAGAGGGCGATCGTGCCGTTCTCGCCGTCAACGGTGGCGCAGAGGTGGACCCACTCATATTGGGGGAAGAATGTAGATGGCGTAATGGTCTTCTTCTCACCGTTGATATAGATGGAGAAGCCGAATTTGCCTTGCGAGAAAAGGTAGAAGGCAAAGCCCTGTTTTTTGGAGTCGTCGAGGCAGGAAATGATGGCGGCCATCTTGTTGTCAGCCTCGTTGGCGTTCATCATCGGATAGGTCTGACATGCCGTCAGGAGCGAGATGGTGAGCTGCGAAGTCGAGAGTTCATAGTTAGAGAGGGGGATCTGGACGTAGGACGAGTAGCCGTCGGTACGCAGACCGTTGTCGATAGCTGCAGGCACGCTGCAGGCGTGCTTACCACGCACGGTATAGGAGTGCCAGGAGATGGTGTCGGTGACCTGGTGTTCGCTATCCATCTCCATCGGCAGGGAGAGAACGGGCGTAACGGCCACGGCAACCGTAGTCGCCGTGACCGTGAGAAGCATCGTAATAAACGTGCGGATGTTCATTGTTTTGTGTAGTTTACGTAGTTTGCGTAGTTTGCGTAGTGCGGATTAGCGCAATACTTTCTTACCGTTAACGATATAAATCTGACCGGCTTGCATGGTCTCAACCTTCTGGCCGAAGATGTTGTAGATACCCTGAACGTTAGCATCCAGTTCTACGTTCTCAACAGCGGTCTCAGGGGCGGTGAGGTAGCCAAGAGCGTTCTTGGTCATCTTCTTGATATTACCAATGTAGTCGTTGCTGGAACCCCACTGATAAGCGCTAGCACCGATAGCGAATACAGTACCATTGAAATCTTCATCGGGGTGCATCTCTACGATAACGCCACCGCAGAAATCCTGAACGTGTCCCCAGATACCGATAACGGTTACATTCCAGTCTTCCTCAAAGTCCGGCAAGCGGAGAGGGTTGTCATTTGCATAGTGGGTCTCGATGCCTCTTGCTACAGCATCATCAGCGCTAAGTGCCTGTGTCGGATTCTCGGGATCCTTGCGGAAGTAGTCCAGCCAAGCGATGTTGCGGTCGCAACGGGGAACCATGCCAACCAGCGGGAAGGTACCATAAGGCGTAGCGGGTTCGCCATCTGTCATCGTTGCGCTGTAAACCTGAATGGTGTCAATGTCAGCATAGATCGGATGCTCGGAGTTGTCGCGACGCGATTCAGCCAGCGTCCACCACAGACCTACTTGGGGGTTGATCGACCAGATGTCGCCACCTACGCTATAACCGTCGGATCCCCAGGACGGATCGTAGATACGATCGATACGATGAGCAATCTTACAAGCTTGCTTGGTCAGGAACAGGTTACCACCGGCTTCAACATAAGCCTTCAGGTCAGCAATCACACCGTCAGAGATGCCGGCGTCCTTGATGTCAGCCAGACCTTGGCGATCAATGTTCACCCAAATGCAGGAGATACCGTTAGCGAGCGCGGAGCTGATTTCAGAGGTCGAGATGAACACGCCGAGGCTCTTGTCAACGAACTGAGCCTTGTACCAGTTAGCAGCGTTCTGCTCGGGGTTCTCAGCGATGTCACCGAGTTCGGTTTGGGACATCTCTTCGGGCAGGTTAGAGATGCTGCTCTCGAGAAGCAGGAAAGCGTTCTTTGCATTCACGGTGAATGCCAACATAGCCAAAGCTACAAGTACATAAAGTTTTTTCATACCTTAATTGGATTTAAAAGGGTTAATTAAATTGAGTTATTTAAGATACTCGATAATATTTTGAGTAAGTTTTTCGTTGTTTGCTTGGTATTCGGTATTGGCTTCATTGCCCAAGCAATAGGCTGACAGACCGTTGCAGATGACCGTTCCGAGGTGGTCATCCTCGTCGGCTTTGAAGAGGATGAGGCCTGCTACGGCGTCGTCTACGACTTGTCCCCAGGTAGCGAGGATCTCGCTATTGGTCTCCTTCTGGAACTTATCGAAGTTGTCGTCACCGGACTTGGAGAAGGTGATGGCATTGAGGTCCCAAAGGCAGTTATGGTCGTAGCGATAGACAGGACCTACAAGCGGATAAGTAGTGTTGGCATCTGCATTTTGGGTCATACCCGCGAAGATCGCATGCGAGCGCATGTCGTACGTTCCGCCTACCATATTGGCATTGATGGACCACACGTCGCTTCCGTCGGAACCGTCACCGGAATTGAAGATATTGGGCAGGAATTTATCCTTCACACGTCCGTAGGCCACAACGAGTTGGGTCGCATGTTTGGAGAGATAGACGTTACCGCCGGCATTGTCAATAAAGTTGCGCACGGAGGTCTTGACGGCTGCAGAGGTCAGTTCCTCGGGTAGTCCCTCGATTCCTTGCGCGATACCTACGCGGTCCACATGAATCCAGATCATCGATACCTCGCCCGAGTTGATATTCTTCAGGTCTTCCAGTTTCATGAAGTTGCCGTCTCCGGTATCCACATAGTTCTCCTTGAACCAGAGGGCTGCGCCCTTCTCTTCGTCAGACTCGAGGTCATCGATATCGTCAGCCAGCAGCACAAAAGCGGGGCGGGCTTTCTCCTCGTAGTCGATGGTAAAGAGCAGTGCCTGGTTGTTGGAGACACGACCGTCGGCGTACTTGATACGTACGGCGTAGGAGAGCTGGGTATTCACCGGAGCGCGCTTGATGAGATAGGAGGTGCAGAGCGTATCGATAGATGTAATCTCCGAACTATTCTTTATCACCTCTATACCTACCATCTTGGTGCTGAGACCGCTAGCGTCGGGCAGTTCCCAACTGAGCGTCAGGTCACGGCCGGCTACGGAGTATTGCAGGTTTTGCACGGTAGGCAGGTCACTGTTGGCTGCCTCAGGCAGTTCCACCCGCGTACATCCTACGAGCAGCAGTCCTGCAAAGAGCGTCATGATATAAAATATACGTTTCATATTCGTTACGAATTAAGCATTTAACTTATTTATACAATCCGTTTGAGTTAATCACCTCTTCGTAGGGAGTAGGCAGATAAATCTCGTCTGCGCTCATCTGAGCGGTGGAATAGTAGGAGTGGAAAGCCGCTTCGGAGGTGAAGAAGGCATTCATCGTATTGACGATATCACCCCAACGGATGAGGTCAAACCAGCGGTGTCCCTCGAGTGCGAGTTCGAGACGGCGCTCCATGCGAACCGCCTTGCGGGCATATTCCTGCGAGGGGAAGGTGGCGTAAGGCTCTACCTTGTAGTTAGCCAGCGTCGGGTCGATATCCATCGGCACATAGGTAGCATCGATCGAGCGTTTGGCCTTGTCGCGTACCTGATTGACGTAGAAGAGGGCACCTGCGAGGTCGTTGGTCTCGACGCAAGCCTCAGCCTTGAGAAGAAGTATGTCGGCATAGCGCAGGAAGCACCAGTTGAGCGGGCTACCGCCCCAAGGCCAGATACGGAGGACGCGGTCGTCACTCGGATCGGCGCAGCATTTCTTATTGGAATACTCGCCATAGACATCCTTGGTACGGCACCACTTCTCGTTGTAGGTATGGCCGCGGAAGGGGAAACCGATACGACCTACGGTGAACTCGAGACGCGGGTCGATAATACCGGTGTAGGATGCCGAAATATGTCCGGAGGGAGCCGTTTCAAGATAAGGCAGTCCGGCAGCATCCGTCTGGAATGCATCTACAAGGTTCTGCGTGGCATAGAAGAAGTCGTCACCCGTACCGTAGAGGTTGGTCTCCGAGTAGGTCACGTTGAGCAGGTTAGACCAGTTGATATGCGCATTATCGTCGGCCGTAGAGCACTGCATCGCGATAATGGACTCGTAGGTATTGTTCATATCGATCTTGCTCATATCCTGATAGTAGGGATAGAGGTCGTATTTACCGCTACCAATCACGATGTCGGCGTACCTCATGACGCTGTCCCACTCGTGGGTAAAGGCGAAGGTCTTGCAGAGCAGTGCAGCAGCTGTATAGCAGTTGAAGCGGCCGGCAGAAGGCGAATTGGCATCCATCATTTCGTACGCCTCGCGCAGGTCTTTCTGGATGAACTTATAGATATCCGCCTGCGTGTAGGTGGAGTTGTCAATGGTGCTGGCATCGTCGGCCTCCGTGATATACGGCAGATACTGGAAGAGCTTGACGAGGTCGAAATAGTAGAACGCGCGGAGCGTCTTCAGTTCGCCCAGGAACTGATTCTTATTGGTAATGCTCTCGGCATTATTGATCGCAATCATTGCACGGTGTACGCGAGAGATGGCATAGTAGTTGTTTTTCCACTTATCCAGTGCGCTCACGTTGTCGGAGGTGATGTTACTGATCTCATACTGGTGGATATTACCCTCCATGGAGATACCACCGCCGCCTTTGAGTGCATCGTCGGAGCGGACGTCGAAGATCCAGTTGGTGCTGGGGCCAGCGAAGGCCTCGTTGTTGCCAAAGAAGTGCGCTTCCAGACCTGCATAGGCAGATGCCAACAGACCTTCCACCGCATTTTCATCCATCTGCGCCTCGATAAACTGGCCATAGGGTTGTTGGTCCAGCATACTACGACACGCACTAAGGCTCAACGTCATAAGGCTGATAGCCAAGATGATATATTTATTCGTTTTCATATCCTTATTCCTTTCCTATTAGAATGCAAAATTAACACCGAGTGTAAACGTACGAGCACGCGGGTAGGAACCACTATCGATGCGTGAGCCGTAGGTACTGAGCGGCAGTTCGGGATCGAGGCCCGAGTAGCCGGAGATGGTGAATACGTTCTCCACCTGGGCGAAGACATTGAGGTTCTGGCACTTCCAGGGGCTGAGCCATTTCTCAGGCAGGTCGTAGCTGACCTTGAGGTACTTCATCTTCATATACGAGCCGTTCTCCACGAAATAGGTAGACATGCGGTTCTCGTTGTTGTTATTGGAGAGCGACACGGCCGGAATCTTGGCATCGGGGTTCTCAGGCGTCCAAGCGTCGAGGATAGCTACGCCACGGTTGTTGGCGCTGGCCAGACCGTTCCAAGCGAAGTCTGTGAGGTTCTTGGTGTGGTTGATGATGTCGAATCCGAGTTCGGAGTTGAAGAACATTGATACGGTCAGACCCTTGTACTTGAAGTCGAGGTTCAAACCCATCGTGAGAGTCGGATTGGGGTTACCGATGATGCATTGGTCGTCGTCAGAGATCTTACCGTCACCGTTGAGGTCGCGGTAGATGAGACGTCCGGGAGCAGCACCCTGTTGTACAGCGTGGTCAGCCACCTGCTGGGCGTTCTGGAAGATACCGTCCACTACATAGCCGTAATAGACACCCATTGCTTCGCCCTCGATGAGGCGAACATCGCCACCGATTTGGTGCACGTTGTCGTTGAGCTTAACCACGGTGTTCTTATAGTGCGAGAGATTGAAGTTAGCGCCCCACGAGAAACCGCTGTAGTCTTTGGAACGATAGTCGAGGGTCCATTCAATACCCCAGTTGCGCATATCACCGGTGTTCATATATCTCTTGGCATTCTCACCGGCTACAGAGAGCACGGGAGGCTCGGTAAGCATATCCTTGGTATCCTTGAGGTACCAATCGATGTTGGTAGTCAGGCTGTTGTTGAAGAAGCCGAGGTCGAGACCGACGTTGGTCTGCATTGTGGTCTCCCATTTGAGGTTCTTATTACCGGTAGAAGCCACCTTGATACCCGTAACGGTAGAGGTACCCGAACCGTTGAGGTCGTAGGACGAGTTACCAATATCATAGGTATAGGTCGAATACGCGGAATAGAGATTGGAGATAGCGGCATTACCGTTGGTACCCCAACCTACACGAATCTTACCGTCGGTCATCCATTTCTGGTCGGGGAAGAACTTCTCCGCCGTGAAACGCCAAGCTGCCGAGAAGGAGGGGAACCAACCGGAGTTGTTCTCGATATAGAGACGCGAGGTAGCGTCGCGACGAACCGTTACGCTAAAGAGATAGCGGTCGGCGTAGTTATAGTCAGCCTTGGCGAAGAGGGAGAACAGGCTCCAGGCGCTGGTACCGCCGGAGTTAGTCTGCGTGTCGGAACCGGAATTGAGGACCATATAATTGACATCCTCAAAGGCGTAGCCCTTGCGTGTGCCGCTCAAATCCTGCGACTTATAACCGATGGCCTCGACACCGAACAGAGCATCAAAGTGGTGCACATCTTTCCAGACGTTGGCGTAAGCGATCGTATTGGTCCAAGTCCAGGTGTCGCCCTGACCGTAGCTACGGGTAAAGCTGTTACCGGAAGTGGGTTCGGCCTTGCGGTTGTAGGAGTTAGTCAGGTACTGAATATGCTCGATACCGATATTGGATTTGAGGGTCAGTCCTTTCACCCAGGGGTTGACTTCGATGAAGGCATTACCGAAGATACGCCAGCTAACCGAGTTGTTGTCGCGCTGCAGATAGAGTTGCTGAACGGGGTTGGCATAGTCGGAATTGAGGACTTGCAGCGGCGAGATATAGTTACCATCAGCGTCCTGATACGGCAGTGCGGGATGTTGCATCAGCGTCAGGGACGGAATACCGCGGTCGTTCTGCACGTCGCAACCGTTGTTTTTCCAGCGGGCTACCATGAGGTTCTCGCCCACTTTCACCCATTTACCGATTTTGAAGTCGGAGTTGACACGTGCGCTGAGACGTTCGTAGTAGGTCTCGTTGACCAGACCGTCTTGCGACATATAGTTACCTGAGAAATAGATACTACCCTTCTCCGAGGAGTTGGCAACGCTGGCGTTGACATTGTGTGTCCACGCGGGATGATAGACAGCGTCTTGCCAATCGGTATTGGTCGGATTAAGGGTGACGGTTTGACGGTTTGACGGTTTGTCGGAATCGCCCTAAATGCCTGAAAATCAGCGTGTTACATTGATTTCCCTTTCTTTCAAACCGTCAAACCGTCATTTTTTACAGCGACAAAGCGACATGATAAAATTTTGTCTAAAAGTCTCAAAAATCTCAAAAGTCTCATGCAAAAAAATCAATCAAGAGGGGTGATTGATAGAGTGAGGTTGGCTTGTGATTGGCTGAATGGAAGGACTAAAGTCTAGGATTGTCTCGTAAACGGTTCGAGATTGACTCGGCAATGGTCTAGGATCGAATCGGAAACGGTTCGAAAAAGTCTCGAGAAAACCTCGAGAATGACTCGGTACACTCATGAGAGAAGAAGCGAGTGACTAAACCTGAAAAAGGTTGACTCGTTTACTGGATTGGTATCTTAAAAATCG
>CAMJDT010000051.1 GCA_946404495.1 uncultured Bacteroidales bacterium | reverse complement strand
GTATATTATACCGTCCTTCGGTCAGACTCTTGCCTGCGGATAACAACACCGGCGTAGATGCGGAGTATGTCCATGACCCGTTGATGAACCTCTATTTTACGCGTGACCAGAGTATCACCACACCTCGCGGACACATCATCTGTCGCATGAACTCCCCACAAAGGGCGGTGGAGACATCGGTCATTGACCTGTGTTATCAGCATTTAGGACTGACGCCTGTGCTGCATATAGAAGGTGACGGACGGCTTGAAGGCGGCGATTATATCCCTGCAGGAACGGTTGCGTTTATCGGCTGCGGGATGCGTACCAACGAAGAGGGTATCCGGCAGATCATGGACGCGGACGCTTTCGGACATGACACGATCGTCGTGGTACATGACCATAAACACTGGCAGATGCAGATGCACCTCGACACGCATTTCAACATCATCGACCGCGACCTGTGTACTATGGTCAGCAGTCGTCTGAATGCCAAGCCGGGAGAGCCGGAATTTAACACTTGCGACATCTATGCACGCGAACCCGGCACAAAGCCGTACAGCTTGTTGCAGAAAGACCTGCCGTTCGTTGAATACATGCGCGGACGAGGGTTTGAGATCATCCCTATTGATTATGAGGACGAAATGCACTATGCCAATAACTTCCTCACGATTGCGCCCCGGCATATCATGGCGGTAGCAGGGCAGAGCAAAGCCTATCAGCAGCGTCTGGCTGACGCCGGTGTGACCGTGGAGTGGGTGCCCCTGGAGAGCCTTATTGACGGCTACGGAGCTGCCCATTGTATGACGCAAGTACTCAAACGTTATTGATATATGAAAAAACTCTTATTCTTCCTCTCCATGCTTCTTTTGGTGGCTTGTAACCGTCCGGCTGAGACTTTTATCCCTGCTCCTCCGGACTATCAGGACACTACCATGTGGATCACGCTCGATGGCGATACCGCAGGAACAGGAGCGGACATCTTCTATGTCGTCTCTACGTGGGAGCAGGACTGGAAACACGACAGCCTCGTCTGTCATTATGCCGACGTCTGGAATCCCGAACATCGTGCGCACATGGCGATAGAGATTCGTCGTGCAGCAGCGTATATGTCTCCCGGAAACCGCTTCTATGCGCCTTTCTACCGTCATACGACAATCGACGGATGGGTCACCCGCAACGAGGACACGATCTACCATCGTACGCGTCTGTCTATGAACGATGTCTACCGGGCGTTTGACGCGTTCCTCGCCCAGCGCGATAACTCCCGTCCGCTCGTCATAGCCGGTTTCAGTCAAGGCGGTATGGCGGTGGTCGAACTGCTCAAACATATGTCCGATGAGACGTTCAACCAACTGGTGGCTGCTTATGTTATGGGCTATAAGATTACTCCGCAAGACACCCTTTGTTCACATATTCGTCCGGCGCAAGGCGAATTAGACACACAGGTCACGATCTGTTACAACACCGTCAAGGACGTGCGCTTCGTCCAACCGGTCATAGCCGCTTCCTGTGTCTGCATTAATCCCGTTAACTGGCGTACTGATGCCACTCCTGCCACGCTCCATGATACGATTTCCGTCACCGTGGCACCCGAACATGTGTTGGTCGTCAGCGGCTATAGCGGATCGGAATATCCGCCATATGCCGGATTTATCAACGTGGGCGACATCCATAGTTGCGAACCGTGGCTCTATAGCGACTGTATCCGCCGAAACATCCAAAAGCGCACTCAATCGTTTCGGAATTAGTCTGTGTTGAGTAGTTGATGCATAGGTAAAAGGTAGGTTTTTATGCAAATTTTTATGTACAAAAGTATGAAAAAGATTTTTACTATCGCGCTTGCTGCTACGATATGTGCAGCAGCAGTGCTCACAACTTCCTGCAACGGCAAAAACAATCCCGAAGTGCCGACCCAGAATGAAATCCAAACCAAGATCATCGGCAAGTGGAAGAAAACAGTTACCGACGGAGTGGAGGTATTGACCAATCAAAGAGCCATCCGCACGTATCAAACGGACGGAAAAGTGTTCTTCTCCCAATCCGCCCACAAGACCTATGGATGGGTGTGGGAAAATCACCTGGAAGGAACGTACGCTGTGGAGGGTAACACCCTGTATGAAACCATTCCGACTGTGAGCTTCAAAAGTCAAATCAACTCGATCAACGACAAGGTTATTGACAAACTGGTGCAGACACGTACCAATACGGAGACGGGAGATATCCTGAATCTGAATCAGCCGCATAAATACGTCAAGGTCAATGTAGATTACTCCAAGGACATCATCGGCTTGTGGGAAGGCGTGGAGATGACAGGTGACGAGACCTACGGCAACGCCGAAGCGCGCATTGAGTACAAGGCGGATGGCACGTATGCCTATTATCATAAAGTGAATGGCGAATGGGAAGAGCTTCTGCAGGATATCGAGGAATGGAACGTGGACGGCAACTGGCTGGCTACCCGCTGGAGCAATGAAGACAGCGAAGAGGTGAACTACGAGTGGTGGGACATTGAATCCGTCACCGCTGAGACCATGAAGTGGTCGGCGCTCCGCGAGAAAGAAGACGGCTCCCGCTTCAACACCACCTTCACGTGGAAGAAGATTAAATAATTTGGGCGCTGGTAGCTTGTAACAACAACGCTCGAGGATAAGATGATCGAGATCCTCAAGAACTGTGATCTGTCGCTGGTGATTACCGTGAAAGAATAAGGTAACTTGTCAGTCAGCCCCGAATGATAGAATAACAAACAAAACCCAAATATGAAAAAGACAATTCTACTGATTATTGCTGTGTGCGCCATGATGCTGGTGGCGGAGAAGGCACAGGCGAATGACTTCCTGGAGATTGAGCGTCACTACTCGGCACTCACTACGGGAGCGGACAAAGTGCACTTCAAGCTGCCGGTGTATTCGCGCGGTAATCGCGACTACTACGTATCCACCAACGATCAAGGCTCATCGTATGTGTTTTACACTGTAGGCGGGCAGAGCTACTCAATCTTCACCTTCGGCAGTGAGCATAACAGCGACGGCCCGAGCGCGAAAGACAAGACCGGGTACGGTCGCGCCTGGGTGTCCGCCTATGCTGATAGAGGCGTAGTGGAAATTACTAACATCTACGACGGCCAGCGTAAGGTGGTTCCCTCAGATGGAGCGCAACGCGCGTACAACGTGAAGAAAGAGAAGGAATCGGAAAACGACAACGATTATGTGACCTGGCTTGAGATAGACTGGTACATACCCGAGTCGCTGGACCAGGTGGAATTTAATATCGGTGCGCATGTGAATGTCAGCCTGCGTATGACGGGTAATGTCAATTACACGTTCGACTGGACGCTGGCTACCGGCCTGGAGGGCAAGAGCAACATGATACAGGCGCAGCTGTTCACGCCGTACTTCTACGCAGTGAATGAGTATGGCGCAACTGGCTTCGGCAATGCGGCTGTGCCCTATTCAGTGTTCTATGACCCCATACAGTACTCCACTTCGCAGAACCCGACAGATTCGATTCCTACCTCCGAACGTGCCGGCAACCTGATCGTTCCCACCACCGATACGATCCAGAAGGATTTCTATGCCACATTTAAGGTATATAGGATGAAAGAGCCTCAAGTTGTGACATCCAAGCAGGTAACCACCAAGCAGGATATCCCGCCCTACCACCGTATCTACGACTTCAGTGTGAAGGAGGAGATGGATACTACCGGTACGTACACGGGTAACAACATGCTGGAGTGGCATATCAAGAACCCGAAGCTGAAAGACCTGGTGGAAGGTGACTATTTCGAGGTGCAGCGTGCCACGCAGCCGGACTTCTCCGATGCCGAACAATTGGATGTCATATCAATGACCTGCAGCGACACGTCGCATACGTATCGGTATGTCGATAAAAGCCGCGAGATGTGGACGGGAAATGTAAATTACCTGGCGGACACGAATGCATACTACAGCGTAAAAGAAAATGATTACCTGGTATATGATGAAGATGACGAGCCATTTGCGAGCTTCAATGTAGAACTGGTCAACACCGAGAAAAAGAAACCTTCCTTACCGGTTTATTACCGCGTGCGTCGTGCCTCGTCAGCCGTGTGGGGATGGGTGGAAGACTTCTCGAAGGATGCCGCGGTAGACAAGCACAACTACTTGGCTCCGCTGGATAGCATACAGGAAAACTATACGCTTGATCCTGAATATGAGTCCAACCGCAAAGTGCATTTCAATATACACATCAACAATGCAGAAGTACCAAAGATGACATTTCATAAAGAAGGCAGTCACCTTAATTGGGAATTAAACCGTATATTAACTACACGCAACGCTTCCGTTACAATCCGTCATGAAGGGACTGAAGCCGCGACAATGTTCAAGGTAGTGCGTCCTGATGGTACAGTACAATTTGATTTCCAACCGCTTCCTGATGGAACAATCACTGTTCCCATTGGTAGTACCGTATATGTTAAGAATACTATATCGTACCTTCAACCAAAATTCCGGATATTTGATAACAGCACCATCCATCCTATATATTCTGAAGTTCAATTATTCCCATTTGGTGGTCCCACATCGTGTAGTGTTAATGTTGATTTTGAGGGTCCAACTCTTGAAGATGTGGTGAACTGGTATAAAGCAGATATCATAGACAGCTTGCATCAAGTACTACAGGCTACAGTACCGGATTTCGGTAAATGCATGTGGGACCGTACTGCACGTTTAATACTACAGCGTACCATTCAGGAGACCGGATATGTCAGCGAGACCATCATTCCCCAGGACAGCATCATCCGTCTGTCGGACGGCTCGTGGTTAGCCCGTTTTACAGACGTGGCGAACATGGCTTGCTCACACATCAGCTATTCGGTGCGTATTGACCAATCGAATAGTGACCTGCGTGTAGCGGATTCTATCCAGTTGCAACCAATGGCTCTCCATGGTCCGAGCCTGTACTACGACGAGGCGGCGACGATCATGTCGTTTACCGCCAGTCAGGGTGCCGCCGTCGGAGCGCAGAAACGCGGCGTGCTGCTCAGCTGGACACCGTCGTCCACGGCTGTAGATGAGTATGTCCTGACGCGCGTCATGAAGAACAGTGACGCTTCGGCAGATACCATCTATACAGGTCAGGACAACTCGTTCTTCGACGAGACGGCTGTACCGAACAGGCACTACGAGTATGTTATCACCGCGCTGTACAACTGCAACGGCAAAGCCTCCGCCAACAGCGCGAGTGCCGAAGGTTGGCGTTCGCCCTACGGCGAGATAAGCGGTACCATCCTTATGCCCGACAACAGCGGCATGGCAGGAGTGACCGTGGCGCTGGAAGGCCAGGATGGTACAACCGGCAAATCAGTCGTCACCGGTGCGGATGGTACGTTCCTGTTCGACAGTCTGACCTACGACATCAGCAGCTCGACGCAGTACGCGATCGTGCCCACGCACACGTACGCGCAATTCAGTTATAATTATACCAGCGCCCAGAGCGCCAGCGTCACGCTGTCGGCCGACCACGCCGTATCGTCGGGCATCAACTTTGCCAACACCTCTACGGCACGCCTGACCGGTCGTGCGCTGTATAAGCTGTCCACTATTCCTGTGGCGGGCGCCATGTTCACCCTGAACGGCGACACGGTGCTGCGCAACGGCGTGCCCTTGCAGACCGGCACGGACGGTAACTTCGAACTGAACCTGAGCATAGGTCAGCCCTACACGCTGCGTATCTTCAAGCCCGGACACATCTTCGAGGGCGAAGGTATATTGCACGTAGAGGAGGGTGAGGACACCTTTGCTATCACCAAGCCTCTGGACGGCGTACGGTTCTACGACCAGACAAAGGTGCGCCTGGTCGGCCGTGTGGCCGGCGGTATCGACCAAAGAGACCTGCCCGAGGCTTTCGGCTTGGGTACCAACAATATAGGCGACAACGTGCAGCTCGTGCTGCAGCTGGAGGGCGACAACATAGCGCACTTCGTGCATGACCCCAACGACCTCAGCCGCGATACGATGATGCAGCAGGTGGAGCATCGCGTATATCAACTTGGCAACGAGTTTGAGCCCTACCGCGTAGTGGGCACAACGAACACCTTGCTGGAGAAAAAACGCATCACTATCCATCCCGATCCGGCGACGGGTGAGTTTGAGGTGGATCTCTTCCCCGTGAAGTACAAGGTGATACAGGCCTCGGCGCAAGGTTACTCCACGCTGTTTGCCTCTGGCGCAGGCAGCGAGACCTTCAACCTGACGAACGCACCGCTGCAACCCATCGATGTTGTGCGCGAGGGTGACAGCGTACATTACAATGCTGTCTATGACCGCATCTACCGTACGCCGGTACGCGTGTACCTCAAGCAGTTGATGTACGGCCTGGAGCAGGATGGCTACGGCGAGCCGAGCATAGCTGCCGGAAGCATCAACCCCAACGTCAAGGAGAAAGTGGACCTGTACACCCGTCAGGCCGACGGCACAGTAAGCTACACGATGGGTTATCCTATCTTCTGCTACAACCGCCGTTACCAGTTTGAGGCGCAGGCGTACGAGGATTACTACTACAACAACGACCCCACGCAGCGTCTGGACCGCGTACCGCAGCGTGGCGGCAAGGTGACCGTGCGCAACGGCATGCATAGCTCGACAAGCCACAGCACCTTCGATCTGAACGAAAAAGGCAAGAACCGCAATGTATGGCTCGCCGTCGATCATATCCAGACGCAGACCTACGGCGAGAATGCGCTCTCTACGGTCAGCATTGCGCTGGACTACGAGGGCAACACGGTGGAGACCGATGCCTTCCGCGCCTATGTGATAGGTGACCTCGTGCTGGGCAACGAACTGACCGCAGTGGATGCAGGCGTAACCATGCTCGACATCATCCGCGATCCGGGAGGCAATGGCAGCTCGGCATGGATAGAGAACGGTACCACCTACAACTATTCCTACACCGAGAATTATGACTACAAAGTGGGTATGAACGTATCACCGGAGTACGGTATGCACAATTCGAACAACATAGGTACCGTATCCGCCCCCAACGGAGTAGGCTCCTATCTGGGCGGAACGTTCACCACCAGCAAGCAGTTCTCCTTCACCGTGCCTATCGTACACGAAGTATCCTTCGGTACCAAATATACCTACCAGTTCACCACGAGCGAGAAGATCAGCACCTCCAGCAAGAAGAACAAGACCGGTATCGGTTCGAATGCCGATGTGTTCGTAGGTGTTATGCTGAGTCAGCTGACCGGTAAGGCCAAGTCCATAGCCGTAATCAACGACTCACTGTACCGTGCACGCCGTCCGGCTATCCAGGCGGGTACGATGCACGTACACGCCAGCGGTGTAGGTGCCGACGGCCGTCCGTACTACCTGGTAACGGGTGAGAAAGTGGTGATGGGTTCGTCGATCTCGAACACCTTCGCCTACTCGCAGTACTACATCCTGGAGACCGTGATTCCGCAGCTGGCGTTGCAGCGTCAGAACCTGCTGATGAACTTTCCGGATTCAGCAGCAGCCCGTGCGGCAGCGGATGCCATGAACGAGCCTGTATATTGGTACATCGACTCCACTACCGCCGCCAGTCTGCAAGAACCTCTTGCCGACGGCTCGTACCGCATGATTCTGCCTACCGGCAGCGACAAGGCGTACCCCGACCGCATCGCTGCACTCGACCGTGTACTGGTCGGCTGGCTGGACATGATTGTGTTCAACGAGAAGGAGAAAGTGATAGCCCGCCAGTCGGGCGAGCACGTGGGTACGTACAGCGTATCGTTCGGCAATACCTTCACCCACAGCGACAGCTACACCTCCACCACCAACTACAACCAGGCTCCGCAAGGCCTGCTGGCTCTGGGTGAAGCCGGCAAGGCTACCGCGTCAGCCGCACAAAGCGCACTGAACAGTACCATCAAGGGTCTGGCCAAGTTCTTTGATCAGGCAGGTGATGCCGTTATCGGCAAAACGGTGGAGAAAGTGCTGCAAGACCTTCGTGAGGGTGGCGACGGTCAGGATATAACTAAGTTAGGTACGGTGACCAACCAGTCGCAATGGACCTGCAAGCTGGAGCCGGTGCTTACCTTCAATGCCTCCATGCGCGAGAGTACCGACAAGACCAACAAGAAGTCCTGCGGCTTCACGCTGGTCGCTGACGACCAGGGCGACATCACTGTGAGCGTCTATCGCGCTCCGGCTGACAGCCTGTGGCAGAGCACGACGGAATCCGTACGCGAGCAAGTGAATCAGGATGAGAACGATGATATACTTTACGGCTCGTACGTGTTCTTCACGCAGGCAGGTTCCACCTATTGTATTCATGAGAAGGAGGAGAAGACCCGGTTCTACAACCCCGGCTCGGTAATCAACAACCCCACCATGGCTATCGCCGTGCCGGAAATGAGCATCGACCGCTATGAGATCAGCAATGTGCCGTCCAACCAGCGCGCCGTGTTCCATCTGGAGCTCAAGAACAGCGGCCAGGTACAGTTCGGCTTCCCGTCAACCGGTACGGGCTTCACGCTCTCGCTGGTAATGGACAGCAACCCCCACGGGGCTAAAGTGTATATCAACGGCGCACCGCTCGCGCAGGGTGTGGATTTCTTCCTCACCCCCGGACAGGTGGCTACGCAAGTGATGGAGGTGGAGCGCGGCGAAGTGGATGACTATGAGAACCTCAAGCTCTACTTCAACGTGGGCGACTGCATGAAGACCTACTCGTTCCTCGACTTCAGCGTACACTTCCAGCCCGAGTCCAGTCCGGTGAACATCGCTTCACCGCGGCAGAACTGGGTAATGAACACCCTGTCGCAGCACGACAGCGTAGGCTACTACCTGCCTATCGATATCGACGGATTCAATATCCACCATAAGAACTTCGACCACATCGAGTTCCAGTACAAACTCACCAAGGAGAGCGACGAGATGTGGGTCAACCAGTGCTCCTTCTATGCCGACGACAGTCTCTATAACCTGGCTACCGGCAACAAGGCGATGATAGAGCACGGGCGCATCACTCCGTTCCGCTTCTACGGCGAGCGCGACCCGATGGAGCAGGAGTACGACCTGCGCGCCGTATCGTACTGCCGCTACGGCTCGGGCTTCGTTACCAAGGCCTCGCCCGTAATCAGCGGTGTCAAGGATACACGTCCGCCGGTACTGTTCGGCGATCCGCAGCCCGCCAACGCCGTGCTCGGCATAGGCGATGACCTTAAGCTGCGCTTCTCGGAGCCTATCGCCGGCAACTACCTGGACGAGGACAACAACTTCCAGCTCAAGGGCGTGACCAACGAGACGGGTATCACCGCCGGTACGGCTATCCACTTTAGCGGCTCGGCTAACTCCTACGCCAAGACGCAGATCAACCGTTCGCTCAGCGGCAAGTCGTTCTCGCTCGATATGCTTGTGCGTCCGACCGACCCGAACGGAGAGGAGAAATTCTTCTCCTACGAAGTGGTGCAGGGTATCGACTTTGTGTTCGGTAAGACCGCCGATAACCGCCTGTTTGCACAGACGGGTCAAGAGCGCATCACCTCGAAGCAGTTGGAGTCACCGATGCTGGCGTTCACGCGTGTAATCATGACGTTCGACTACGACAAGAAGGCCGTGCGCTTCTTCGCCGGCACGAGCGAGGTGACCGACCCCGCATCGGGTGCGCTGCCCGACGAGACAACGTTCAACGTGTCGTCGCCGCTCGTGTTCGGTCAGGGCTTCACGGGTGATATGCTGGAGGCACGCCTCTGGAGCAAAGCGCTGACGCTGGACGAGATAGCCGCCACCAACGGTCACTACCTGACCGGCTACGAGCGCGAACTGCTCGCCTACTACCGGATGAACGAAGGCAAGGGCGAGGTGATGTACGACAAGGCGAACGGCGCGAACCTCTACCTCAATGGTACGACATGGGTGCTTCAGAAGGGCATTTCGCTCAAACTCAACAACGAAGCCGTGCAGCTGGCAGGCGACCTGCTCGCACGCTCGGAGAACTACGACGAGACGCTCATGTTCTGGTTCAAGAGCAATCAGCAATCAGCAGTCAGCAGTCAGTCTGCGCCGATTTTCCGCGCAGGATGGGTTCACAACGACAGCGTCACAAAGGGGACGTCGATCGAAATGGAGCAAGGTGGTCTGGTGCTGTATAGTGGCGAATATAAGATGTCAATTGTCAATTCACAGTTGTCACTGGGCGAATGGCATCACTTTGCCCTCACGCTAAGCCGCTCGTTCAACACGGCATCCGTGTTTGTGGATGGCAAGCTGACCAACACCATAGCTGCCAAGAAGCTCTCTGCCATCAGCGGCGCGATGTATCTCGGCGGCGAAGGCTTCGTCGGTAACATCGACGAACTGGCCATCTTCGAGCAGGCGCTGCCCGCTGCGATGGTACAGGAGTACTACAACGCTTCGCCCGTAGGCGACGAGATGGGATTGATGGCGTACCTGCCCTTTGAGGAGCAGAAGCTCAACCCCAACGGCATCCTGGAGCAGGTGTTCAGCGTCAACGACCGCCGCGAGTTCCGCGATGTCAACGGCAATGTGGTGGAGAAGGTTGTACCATTAGTAATCAGCAATCAGTCGTCAGCCATCAGCAGCATGGCGGATAAGACAGACTTTGCGCCCACCAGCGACAAGGGCCTGCTGAGCAAACTGAACTTCGGCTGGACCTTCAACCAGGAGGAGCTGCTCATCAACCTGAAGATGCTGGACGGCGAGATCAACAAGCAGAACATCTACATCACTGTTCGTGACGTCGAGGATCTGCACGGCAACCCGATGCCGTCGCCCGTATCGTGGACGGCGTTCGTCGATCGCTGCCCGTTGCGCTGGGATCTGAATACGCAGAGCTACTTCACGTACTATGGAGAAATGAGCAACGAACCCGGTACTCTCTACTGCTATCAGGACATCATCATCAATACTACCGGCAAACGTCATCAGTTCAAGATCGAGTCGCTGCCCGACTGGCTGACGGTGGATCAAGAGTACGGTTCAATCGAGCCGCTGGAGTCCAAAGCGCTACACTTCTGCCCGGACTACGAGATGCCTGTTGGTGTCTATACCGACATCGTCTATCTGACCGACGAGGACGGACTGAGCGAACCGCTGTATGTCGAATATACGGTGGAGGCACGCTGTCCGTGGGAGAGCAGCCGCATCGATCAGGAGAGCAACCCGAACACGATGTCGCTGCGCGGACAGGTGTATATCGAGAGCGAGTACGGCATCGGCTATTACGACAGCGATGAGCTCGATCAGGTGGCTGTGTTCTGCGAGGGCGAACTGGTAGGTCTGGCTAACAACACGTTTGCCGACAAGACGAACACCAGTTACGTCTATCTGACCATCTACGGCAACAACGACATGAACGGCAAGCCGCTCTCGTTCAAGCTCTGGCAGGCATCCACGGGTAAGATATACAACCTCACGCCCTCGGCTCGCCAGAAGTTCCAGGCGAACGCCATGCGCGGCATATCGCCTGCGGAGCCGATCCGCCTGAGCACCACTGCCGGTGAGGTACAGCAACTCTCGCTGCTTGAAGGCTGGAACTGGGTATCGTGGTACGTGCGGCCGACCAACGCCAAGCTGGACTACATCTTCCCGATTGAGTCCGGCTTCAGCGAGGGTGACCTCGTCAAGTCGCCGACCACGAGAGCGTTCGCCGAGCTGACCGTCACGCCTGACAGCGCGGCATGGATAGGCAGCCTGAGCGCCACCAACTACAAGAACATGTACATGATGCGCGTGGCTGATGCGTTCAACACTACCATCGAGGGCAAGGCGCTCACCGATGAGCAGCGCACGCTGACCATCCGCAAGGGCTGGAACGGCATCGCCTACCTGCTCAACGCGCCGATGAGCACACGTGACGCACTCGCCGACTACTACGACAAGGCTACCGTGGGCGACCTGATCAAGTCGCGTACGCAGTTCGCTGTCTTTACCGAGAACGGCAAGTGGGAAGGCTCGCTGCAGACGCTGCGTCCCGGCCAGGGCTACCTGTTCCGTCGCAACGGCACAGGCTCCGTCACGATGAAGTTCGTGAAGAACGCTGCGGCAAGTGCGCCGAAGCGGGTGAAGGCTGTCAGCGATCAGCAGTCAGCATTCAGCAACCCGAAGGCTTCGAGCAACATGACGATGATTGCTATGGTTGAGCAGTCAGCAATCAGCAGTCAGCATTCAGCTATTCGCGCGTATATCGGCGAGGAGCTGGTAGGCGTGGCTGAGCCGATCATGGTCGATGACGAGCCGCTGTACTTCCTAACGATCCAGAGCGATGCTACAGGTACGCTGCGCTTCGAGACCGCCGACGGCACGTCGCTAACAGCTGTAGATGATCCGACATCCCGAGATCTCGATATCTCGTATAGCGCGGATACTCACCACGGCACGATGAAAGCACCGGTACTCCTCCGTCCGGCGGAAGAGAGCCGTCCGTATAAGATAATTGAAAACGATCACGTAGTAATTATTCGCAACAATGAAAAATATGATGTTACAGGTAAAAAAATACGCTAATATAGCTTGCTTCCTTGGCGTATTGGTAGCCCTTTGCGTTGCTTGCCAAAACGGTCAGAATGCTCCGGACGCCCCGGCTGAGTACGAACCCATCGCAGGCGATCTGCCTAAACCCGAATGGACGGCGACTGGCTGGCTACCTGTTGGAGTAGCGAAGACAGCGAAGAGGTGAACTACGAGTGGTGGGATATTGCACGTGGAAGAAACTCAACTAATTAATAACAGATAATCGATGAACAGAACGTATAGATGGATTCTGCCGACCTTGATGTTGGCGACACTCAGCTTCAGCGCCTGCAAACAGGAACCGGTTGAACCGGCGGGTCGGAGCACGGTAGATGAAGGTCTTTGGACCTTGGACGCATGGATGGACACCACGGTCCGTCCGGGCGATGATTTTGACATGTATTGCAACGGCACATGGTGGCAGACTGCCGACCCGGGCGAGTTCGGGCTGAACAGTTTTTTTGATAAGGACCTCCTTAGTATCAGTCAGGAATACCTGAAAGACGTGATGAACAGTTCGTTCGGGTTGAAACTCATGGCCTTGGCGTCAACCGCTTTTGATACTTCCGAACGCAGTGCAGCGCGTATGGCGAAAGCCGTGGATATGGTCAACGGAGCAACAACCGTCGACGAACTCTGGCACGTGATGGGCAAACTGATGAAGGAGGGGTACAAAACACCTTTCCATCTCCACACCTTCGCCTCACACGGGAACTTATGCCCGACTTTCAATGCTTCGAATGGATCGGATTTTGTAGGCTCGGACTTGGATATAAAGAAGATAATCAGGCGTGAGCAGATGCGTTCGCAGCGCGGCGCGTTCCGCATGATGACGGGTGAGCCGCGCGAGACGCCTAAACCTATTGCCGAAACCAACTGGCCCATGTTCAGCGCCATGTGCAGCGAATTGGGTCTGGACCCCGCTCTCACCTATACTATCAATGACATCGGAGATCAGTCAGATTGGGACCATATGGATGATCCGCAGATCTTCAACAAGCTGCAGGCGATGGATCTTGACCAGCTCCGGACAGAAGTATTGCGATGGCTGGAACTCGATCGTGCCTGCTACGATGCAACGGTGTACGAGTCTGTAGATAAGGCGAGCCAGACGCTGATGATTACGGTCTTGGTGCCCATCACGCCTTTATACTCCAACTATCTGAACTACACCAATTCGTATTATGTGGCGAAACAGCGCGGCTGGATGTCGGCGCAAGGGAATGAGATCAAGCAGTTCTGCAACGAACTGCGCGACGCCTTCCGCGAGCGCATTCAAGCCAACACATGGGTCAGCGATGCCGGCAAACGCAATATTATCGAGAAACTGAACAACTTGCAGATGCATATCTTTGCGCCCGACCGATGGATGGAGAACGGCGTGGCGGATATAGATACCTGCACAACGTTTTATAGCGCCGTGCTGAATATTCGCGCGAACCATTACGATTTTGTCCGCTCGCTGCAAGGGCTGCCGCGTTCCGAGGCAGCGTTCCTTGCCTTGATTGACTCCTATATGTCGCTCACATCGGTCAACGCCTGCTATGCGGCTAATTTCAACGGCATCTTTATCATGCCGGTGATGTGCAGCAGCGAGATGTATGACCCGGCAGTGAACATGGCGCTCAACTATGCTCATTTCGCTGTCTGCTGCCATGAGATAGGACACGGCTTTGACTCGTCCGGCTCGCAGTACGGACCCGATGGTACGATTGGTAATTTCTGGGCAAGCAATGCCGACAAACAGGAGTTTGAGCGCCGTGTGCAGATGGTAGTAGAGCATTACAGCAAGATGCAGATGCAGAACGGACAGTTTATCGACGGCGAGAAAACCAAAGTGGAGAATACGGCGGACATCGTCGGACTCAATATCGCCTATCAGGCTTATTGCAAGTACCTGACCAAGAACGGCTATACCGGCGACCAGCTCAAGCTCCAGAAACAGCGTTTCTTCAGAGGCTATGCGCATCTCTTCCATAGCAAATACGCGCTCGAGACCTTGACGGAGATGATGGGTAAGGATACCCACTCGCCGTACCCCGCACGTGTCAACGGCCCTGTGGCGCAGATAGACGATTGGTACGAACTATTTGACGTCAAGGAGGGCGACAAGATGTACATCGCCCCTGACAAGCGCATCAAAATCTGGTAATAACCCAAAAATATAAAATCACAACATTATGAATAAGAATCTTTTTGCAGCAGTGCTGCTCCTTTCGGCTTTCGCTTTTCACGGATCGCCGTTATCGGCACAAGAGACGGTGATGGAGCATGTGCAGATAGGTGATCTGTATTACGATCTCAACACGCAGGACAACACGGCTGCCGTGACATGGGAAAAGAAGATTGACACCACCAACTACCACGGCCTGAAAGAGGCGATTATCCCAGCCTCGGTTACCTACAACGAGCAGGTCTATCAGGTGACTGCGGTAGCCGATAACGCTTTTGCCCAGTGCGACAGCCTGACTACCATCTCTATTCCGGAAGGCGTTACCCGCATCGGGCAGAATGGTTTCCGTCAGTCAGAGTTGATCTCGTCGGTAGTGATTCCCAACAGCGTGACCGAGATAGGTGATCATGCCTTCGATCTGTGTATCGGCATGAACTACTTGACGCTGGGTAGCGGATTGAAGAGGATCGGCGCCCATGCCTTTGTGGATTGCAGGAACGTGGCGGAACTGATTATTCCCGATAATGTGGAATATATCGGCGATGTGGCTTTTTCGAGTTTTAGGAGTGCTACACGTATTGTGATCGGCAGCGGCGTCAAGTATCTGGGAGATCGTGCTTTCCAGCAGGCGGATGCGCTTCCTGCGTTTGAAGTAGCCGCCGGCAACACAATCGTTTGTGCGGTGGATGGCGTGCTGTTCAACATGGCGAAAGATACGCTTATTCAGTACCCTGGCGCCAAAGGCGGCGATTACACAGTGCCGGCTACCGTGACCGCCATCGGCGACGGTTCGTTCAATAATTGCGACCCGCTCAACTCGATCTCGATTCCGGAAGGGGTGACATATGTAGGAACAGCTGCTTTCGCCGGCTGCATGGGGCTGACGGAGGTAGTGATACCCAACTCGGTAAAGCGGATTGGAGGAACGGCGTTCACGGCGTGCTATAACCTGGAATCGGTTACCCTCGGCAGTGGCCTCGATTCCCTCGGAATGACGGTTTTTGCAGCATGCAAGAAACTCAAATCAGTGACCTGTTATGCGCCCGTGGCACCGAAGGTAGGCGAATTACCTTTCTTCCAGATCGATCCGGACGCCAAGCTCTATGTAACGATGGAGGCGTTCTCGAAATATATCTACGCGGCTGTATGGAAAGATTTCAAGATCATCGAACCGCTCTCAAGACCCGGAATGGTGCGCGCGAAGATAGGCGACCTCTATTATAGTATCGACTCGGTGGCAAACACGGCTGCCGTCACTTGGGACCGCTATCAGCACACCGCCAACTACAAGTACCTGAAGGATGTTATCATCCCCGATTCAGTCACCTATGCCGAAAAAAACTATCCCGTGACTGCTGTGGACTCGATGGCGTTTATCACAAGCTACACGGTCGAGAACGTCGTGCTGCCCAACACCGTGACCGAAATCCAATATTCTGCTTTTATGATGTGTGATTCGCTGAGAAGCATCACTTGGGGAAGCGGATTGAAGAGGATAGAGGCCGCTGCTTTAAGCGGTTGCCATGCTTTGTCGGAGATTATCATCCCCGATCATGTGGAGTACATCGGCGGTTCGGCTTTCGATTATTGCACGGGTGCTACCCGCGTAGTCATCGGTAGCGGCGTCAAGTATCTTGGGGTACGTGCTTTCCAGCGCCTGGAAAGTCTGTCGGCTTTTGAGGTAGCACCCGGCAACACGGTCGTTTGTGTAGAGGACGGCGTGCTCTTCAATACAGCGAAGGATACACTGATTCAGTTCCCCTGCGGTAAAGGCGGCGATTACACCGTGCCCGCAAGTGTGACCGCTATCGGCGACGGTGCGTTCCAGTCCTCCAAACATCTGACCTCCGTCACCCTGCCCGAAGGGCTTACCTACCTGGGCAACGCGTCCTTCGTGGCATGTACGAGCCTGACGGACATCGTCATCCCGAACGGAGTGACTACGATCACAGGCTCTTTCACCGAGTGTACCTCCTTGAAGCACGTGACCATCGGTAATGCCGTGACCTTCATTGACATGGTGGCCTTTGGTGATTGTAAGGCGCTGGAGACCTTCACGTGCCATACCGTCACGCCGCCTGCGCTCGGACTCATTCCGTTCTTCAGTGTAAATCTGGCGGCCGCAACGCTCTACGTGCCTGCTGAGGCCGTTGAGGCGTACCGCGCTGCCGATACTTGGAAAGAGTTCGGTACCATCGCCGCCATCCCCGCGGAAGGCATTGACCAAATCACAAATGACAAATCACAAATGACAAATAAAATCATCCGCGACGGCGAACTCATCATTGAGAAAAACGGCCGATACTACAATGTATCAGGCCAACGGGTAAACGAATAAGGGAATAAAATGGAATTATCGGAATTATCTTGGAGCATACGGGGCACGCTGGGGCGCAAACTCCTGAAGAAATCCCTGCAATACGAGGGCGTGGTGGATTTTACGCTCGGTGACCCGGATATACCTACACCCGACGGCATCTGTGACGCGGCGATACGCTCTATCCGTGAGCATAAGACGCGCTATACCGCCGCCGGCGGGATAGCTCCGCTGCGGGAAGCCGTGGCGGCAAGTATGTCGGAAGAGACAGGGCTGCCGCTGACGGCGGAGAACGTAGCCATCACCATCGGTGCTACCGAAGCCATTCACCTCGCTTTCCGAATGTTGCTCAACCCCGGCGACGAGGTCATCATCATCGGGCCTTCCTGGGCGCAATGCCCCAATAACGTGCTCCTCTGCCGCGCCGTACCCGTCATTGCGGACCGTTTCACGGAAGGTTTCTTGCCGGACATAGACTATCTCCGCTCTCTGATCACCGGGCGCACGAAGATCATCGTGGTCAATTCGCCCAATAACCCCACCGGCACAGTCTATCCCAAAGAGACGCTGCAGGCTATTGCCCAACTGGCGCAGGAGAATGGTATCTGTCTCTTCTCCGACGAGGTCTATGCTTCGCTCACCTTCGACAAACCTTTTGTGTCCGTAGCGCATTGGTGCGACCGGGACAACATCGTGGTGTTTGGCAGTGCCTCCAAGAGTTTCTGCATGACCGGCTGGCGCGTAGGATGCGTCATCAGCGAACCGCATTTCATCAAACGGCTTATCAAGATGCAGGAGAACGTGGCGATCTGTGCCGCGGCTCCGTCCCAATGGGCAGCCCTGGAAGCGATCACGCACGCGGAAGAGTACGCCGCGCCTATACGCGATACGTTCCGCGCGCGCCGGCAGGTGCTGCTTGATGCGCTCAAGGACACGCCGAAGATCCGTTTCTGCTGCCCCGACGCCACCTTCTACCTCTTTGTGGACATCTCGCAAACGGGTCTCGACTCGCTTACGTTCTGCGACCGGCTCCTGGACGAGCAGCACGTGGCGGTAACGCCCGGTCTCTCCTTCGGAGATGCCTTTGACGGCTACATCCGCCTTGCTTTCACCCTCAACGACGACCTCCTACGCGAAGGTGCCTGCCGGATAAGACAATTCATCGAATCATTGAATTCGTAAATTTATTAAATCGTAAATAAATCGCACATTTGTAAATCGTAAATTTTATGCACCGACATCTCTTGCTCACTTTGGCAAGCCTCCTTGCCACATTGAAAGAGATAATAAAAGTATGACAGACTATAAACTAACATCAGACGGGCTATATGCCTATCGTTGGCCGCGAGCAAGTGTGACGGCAGATGCTGTGCTTTTTGCTGAGCGCGACGGACAGACATACGTGCTGCTTATTCAGCG
>CAMJDT010000050.1 GCA_946404495.1 uncultured Bacteroidales bacterium | reverse complement strand
ATCATGATCATCACCGTTCCGGCTTCGCTCATCGCGATCTTCGTGGCGGCATTCGTGCAGAACTTCGTCGGCAAACCGCTGGAGGAAGACCCCGAGTACCAACGTCGCGTCCGCGAAGGCCTGCTTGACGATGTCGAAACGGCCAATGACAACGCCAATACCGATGTCAGCATCAACCCCCGTGCCAAATGGGCGGTGCTGGCCTTCCTTGTGGGCGTCGTGCTGGTCGTGCTCTTCGGCTCAATTCCTGCTATGCGACCGCACTATGACGGCATTCCGATGAACATGAACTATATCATCGAGATTATCATGATGAGTATTGCCGCCTTGATCCTGTTTGTGGGCAAGGCCGACGTACGAGAGGCGGTCAAGGGTAATGTGTTTGCGTCGGGTATGAACGCGATGGTGTCGATCTTCGGTGTCGCTTGGATGGGTAGCACCTTCTTCCGCGGTAACGAGGAGGTCATCATTGGTTCCATAGCCGGTATCTTCACCTCATGGCCGATCCTGTTCGCGATACCGCTGTTCCTGTTCAGCATCATGCTTTTCTCGCAGGCAGCTACGGCCAAGACCCTCTATCCGGTGGGGTTGACCCTCGGCATCCCGCCGCACATCCTGCTGGCGCTCTTCCCTGCGGTGAACGGCTATTTCTTCCTGCCCAACTATCCCACGGAGGTAGCCGCTATCGGATTTGATAGAACAGGTACCACGCATATCGGCAAATATGTCATCAATCACTCCTTCCAACTCGCCGGCTTCATCACCACCTTTGTCTCCATCGGCATCGGTTACCTGATCGCCAGCCTTGTGTTGGGATAAACAGCTATCCTTGCTACATTCCCAAGGCGGAGCACGTACATCGTGCCCCGCCTTTTGCTTGGTAAGACGGGTAACGGAGTTGTTCGCGAGGGGAAAGGGAGGTGAGAGACGAGTTTTACAAAATGGAAAACTTTCGGGTGTTGATAAAATTCGCAAATCGTTGATTATCAGCGAATTACGAAAAAGTTTTGGAAAACTTCGTTCTACAACATAAAAATTTTTTTGCCAAAAAGTTTGCACATATCAAAAAAAAGCAGTATCTTTGCAGCCGTTTTCGTCCCCTAAAGAATCGGAACGAGACACACCTTATATATTTATTTATATAGGGACAAAGCCCAAATAGACATATATCAACGTAGAAAATATAGACTTATACTAAACAATAAAGATGGAAACGTATATCATCAAACGTGACGGGAAGAAAGAGATATTTACCGTCGACAAAGTGAAAAACGCGATCATGAAGTCGTTTTTGGCTGCTAATTCGTTTGCGACCGAGGAGATACTGGGTTCGATACTGTCACATCTTCGCATTCAGAACGGCATCAGCGTAGAAGAGGTACAAAACCAAGTGGAGGTGGCCCTGATGTCGGAGGGGTATTACAAGGTAGCCAAGACGTATATGCTGTATCGCAACCAGCATAGTGAGGACCGTGAGACGCAGGCACGATTGGAGTTCCTGATGAACTACTGTCAGGCCGAGAACGCAGCCGAGGGAAGTAAGTATGACGCCAATGCCAACGTGGAGAACAAGAACATCGCTACGCTCATCGGAGAGCTGCCCAAGCAGGGATTCATCCGTCTGAACAGGCGTCTACTGACCGAGCAGATCAAACGGATGTACGGTCGCGAGCTGGCGGATAAGTACATCTCGCTGCTGAACCAGCACTTCATCTACAAGAACGACGAGACCAACCTCGCCAACTACTGTGCATCCATCACGATGTACCCGTGGCTCATCAACGGCACCAAGTCCATCGGCGGCAATGCTACGCCCCCGACGAATCTGAAGTCGTTCTGCGGCGGATTCATAAACATGGTATTCATCGTATCCTCGATGCTCTCCGGCGCCTGCGCTACGCCTGAGTTCCTGATGTACCTGAACTACTTCATCGGCTTGGAGTACGGCAAGGACTACTGGCAGCGGAAAGACGAGGTAGTGGATCTGAGCTTGAAACACCGCACGATCGACAAGGTGGTGACCGACTGCTTCCAGCAGGTGGTGTACAGCATTAACCAGCCGAGCGGTGCACGTAACTTCCAGTCGGTGTTCTGGAACATCAGTTACTACGACCGTTATTACTTCAAGTCGCTGTTCGGTAACTTCTACTTCCCGGACGGCAGTCAGCCCGACTGGGACGGACTGAACTGGCTGCAGAAGCGCTTCATGAAATGGTTCAACCAAGAGCGTCTGCACGCCGTGCTGACCTTCCCCGTAGAGACGATGGCACTGCTGTCGGAGGACGGCGACGTGAAGGACAAAGAGTACGCCGACTTCACGGCCGAGATGTATGCCGAGGGACACTCGTTCTTCACCTACCTGAGCGACAATGCCGACTCGCTGTCGTCGTGCTGCCGACTCAGAAACGAGATCACCGACAACGGCTTCTCGTATACCCTGGGTGCAGGCGGTGTGTCGACGGGATCGAAGTCGGTACTGACCATCAACCTCAACCGCTCCATCCAGTATGCCGTGCGCAACAATATCCCGTACCAGAACTATGTGGAGGAGATCGTGGACCTGATGCACAAGGTGCAACTCGCCTATAACGAGAACCTCAAGAGCCTGCAGCGCAGGGGTATGCTGCCGCTGTTCGATGCCGGATATATCAATATCGGCCGTCAGTACCTGACGATCGGCGTGAACGGATTGGTAGAGGCTGCTGAGTTCCTGGGTATCGAGATCAGCGACAACCCGCGTTATACCGAATACGTACAGGAGGTGTTGGGTATCATCGAGAAACTCAACAAACAGTACCGCGACAAGGACGTCATGTTCAACTGCGAGATGATTCCTGCCGAGAACGTGGGCGTAAAGCACGCCAAGTGGGACAGAGAGGACGGATACATCGTGCCGCGTGACTGCTACAACAGCTATTTCTATATCGTAGAAGACGAGAAGACGACCGTCTTAGACCGCTTCCGTCTGCACGGACGCAAGTATATCGAGCACCTCACGGGCGGTAGTGCCCTGCACTGCAACCTGAACGAACATTTGTCGAAAGAGCAGTATCGTCAGCTGCTGCGCGTGGCTGCGGCAGAGGGTTGCAATTACTTCACCTTCAATATCCCCAACACCATCTGCAACGACTGCGGTCATATTGACAAACGCTACCTCAAGGAGTGCCCGCACTGCCATTCGAAGAATGTGGACTACCTCACGCGCGTGATCGGATACATGAAACGCGTGAGCAACTTCTCCGCCGGACGACAGAAGGAAGCGGCACGGCGTCATTACGCAGACGGCAAGAGTCAATGCTGAAGGTAGCATCGTACGATATTGTTTTTCAGGAAGTTCCGGGCGAGGTAACACTCGCCCTGAACATCTCTTCCTGTCCGAATCGCTGTCCGGGATGCCACAGTCCCCACCTGTGGGAAGACATCGGCGAGGAGCTGAGCGATGAGCTGCTCAGACTGCTCATCGAGCGCTACCGAACGGGGCTGACCTGCGTATGTTTCATGGGCGGAGACCAAGACCCCGACGAAGTACGGAGGCTCGCTATGCTGGTGCGCGAACAAGGCCTCAAGACCGCCTGGTACAGCGGACACAGTTTCGTTCCCTCGTCCCGGCAGGCTGTCTTTGACTATGTCAAGACAGGACCCTATATCGAAACGCTCGGCGGACTGAAGAGTGCGACGACCAACCAGCGGTTCTACCGCCGCGAGGGTGACCAATGGACGGATCAAACCTATTTGTTTCAGAAGAAATGAAGAAAGCCTATTTTTTTGATATGGACGGCGTGCTCCTGAACTCGATGCCCAACCACGCAGAGGCGTGGCGACGCGTGATGCAGGAGTACGGCATCGATTTTCCCCCGCGCGTGTGTTATATCAACGAAGGTCGCACGGGCAAGGACATCATCGAGTGGTTGGGCGCGGTCAACCGTCGTCCCTTCACGCCCGAGGAGGTGCAGCATATCTACGACGAGAAGACGCGTGTGTACCACGAGTTAGGCGGCGGGTTGCCGCTAAAGGGAATCCACGAGGTATTGGAATACCTGCAGACGAGAGCCGAGATATGGGTCGTGACCGGAGGCGGGCAGTACGATTTGTACGAACAGTTGGAGCGCTGGTTTCCGGGTATCTTTCGGCGCGAGCAGATGATCACGGCGCACGATGTGACGCACGGCAAGCCGCATCCGGAGCCTTATCTGCGCGCGTGGGAGAAGTCGGGGTACGGCAAGGCGGACTGCTGCGTAATAGAAAACGCCCCCTTAGGCATCAAGGCCGGCAAGGCGGCGGGACTGATGACGGTAGGAGTCAACACCGGCATACTGCTGCGCAGCGACCTGTCGATGGCAGGTGCCGATAAAGTGTTTGATGACATGACGGGACTGCTAAAATGGCTGCAGGAAAGCGAAAAATGAGAGGTGAAAGGAGAAAAGTGAAAAAAAATTTGGTCATATCAAAAAAAAGCAGTACCTTTGCGGGCTGAATTTGATTTATGACGTAAAAAACAGAACGATATGCTGAAGAATATCCTCGCCGTTACCGGCAAACCGGGCTTGTACAAACTGGTAAGTCACGGACAAAATATGCTCATAGTGGAATCGCTCGTAGACGGCAAGCGTACGCCGACCTATGCCCGCGATAAGATTGTATCGCTGGCGGATGTATCGATGTTCACTACCGGCGAAGACCTGCCGTTGAGCGAAGTGCTGACACGTCTGGGCAAGAAGGAAGGCCTGAAAGTAGCCTCCATCGATGCCAAGAAAGCCGACAACGAAGCGCTGCGCGAATACTTTGGCTCGTTTGTACCTGATTTTGACCGCGACCGCGTGTATCCGTCGGATATCCGCAAGCTGATACAGTGGTACAACGTGCTCATCAATGCCTCCATTACGGATTTCAGCGTGGAGGAAGAAGGCGAAGAGGCCAAAGCTGAGGTAGAGACCAAGGCTGAGGAGAACAAAGCCGCCAAGCATCCGGCACGCAATACTGCCGCCAAGACTACGCAGAAGGCAGCCGGCAAGGCCGCAGCCAAGACGGGCGTAGGAGCCAAGAAGGGCTAATAGGTGTTACTCAAACACATCATTGATATCATAGAATCTGCAGCGCCGCTGAGGTGGCAAGAGGCGTGGGATAATTCGGGGCTGCAGGTGGGTGAACCCGATGCCGAGATTAGGAAGGCATTGCTGACGACGGATGTAACGGAAGACGTCGTCAGCGAGGCTATTGATGGTAGGTACGATCTGATCGTATCGCACCACCCGCTGCTGTTTCACGGCCTGAAGACACTATGCGGTCGCACGCCGCAGGAGCGTATCGTACGGGAGGCCATACTCCATCATATCGCCATCTACTCGTCGCACACCGCGATGGACTCTGCGCCGCAGGGCGTGAGTGCCCGCATGGCGGAGGTCATCGGTATGAAGGAGACCCGTATACTCTGCCCGCAGACCGACGCGCAAGGCATGACGTACGGCCTCGGTATCATCGGACAATTGGCCGAGCCGATGCCGCTGAAAGCGCTGATGGAGCATATCAAGGAGCGCTTCCAAGCGCCTATGCTGCGCTATGTAGGACGGGAGGACAGTCTGGTTCGCACGCTGGCTCTCTGCGGCGGAGCCGGATCGGAGTTTACGGAAGAGGCGATTAAGCAGGGTGCGGATGCCTTCCTCACCGCCGACCTCAAGTACCACACGATGCTCGATGCACAGGGACGCATTGCACTCATCGACATGGATCACTGGGTAAGCGAACACTTCACACGGGATATCTTCCGCGAGCTGCTGGCACCCTACATAGAGACCCGTTTATCAGAGACCGACGGCACACCCGTGCGGGTTCTCTGATTGAATATTGACAATATTAAATCGAATAATAGTATGGCAAGAAAAGAAGAACAAAGAGAACTGACCGTTGAGGAGAAACTGAGTGCCCTCTACGAGTTGCAACAAGTGGACTCCAAGATCGACCAACTGCGTATTTTGGCCGGTGAGTTGCCCCAAGAAGTGAAAGACATGGGTGACGAATTGGAAGGACTGAAGACCCGTCTGCAGAATATCGTCAACGAGATCAAGGACTGCGAGATCCAGATCTCCGATTACCGCGTGCGTATTGAGAATGCCAATGCAGCCATCAACCGCTACAAAGAGCAGCAGGACAATGTCCGCAACAACCGCGAGTACGATAACCTCTCCAAGGAGATCGAGTACCAACAACTCGACATCGAACTCTCGCAGAAGAAGATCCGCAACTACACGGCCGATATGGAGCAGCGTATCGCCGAGAAACAGCAGACGATGCAGTCCATCGAGGACAAGAACATCGATCTGAGCAATAAGAAGAGCGAACTGGATACGATCCTCTCCGAGACCAAGGCCGAGACCGAAGCTCTGATGATTCGCAGTGCCGAGTTGGAGAAGAATATCGACGATCGTCTGTTGAACGCCTTCAAGCGTATCCGCAGGAATGCACACAACGGTCTGGCCGTAGTGAAGGTAGAACGCGACAGCTGCGGCGGATGCCACGCCAAGATTCCCGCACAGCGCCAACTGGATATCCGTCTGAGGAAGAAAATCATCGTCTGCGAGTTCTGCGGCCGTATATTGGTTGACCCTGAAATGGGTGAAAAACCCGCAACGCCGAAGCGTAGAAGCTCGAAGAAGTAAACCGTTCCGACGGCTTTGGCACGATATTTGTGCATACCTTAAAACTAAAAAACACGAAAGACATGAGAAAGACTATTACAATCGTAGTAACGCTATTGCTGTCGCTCAGCCTGTTTGCTGGTATTCGCTCCCGTGAGGAAGCAGCCCGCATCGCTGCTGAGACGCTGACACAATATAGTAGCGTAAGGCGCGCACCCGTACGTGCGGAAGCCCTTACCCTGGCTTATACAGCCCCCAAACACCACCTCGCAGAGCCGGCCTTCTATGCCTTCAACCACGCTAACGGCGGTTTCGCCGTGATCGCAGCGGATGAGAGAGCCGTAGAAGTGCTGTGCTATAGCGAGAAGGGACGTCTGGACACGGCGACGATGAACCCCGCGCTCAAGTGGTGGCTCTCCCGTTTTGTCAACGAAATCTCCAACATGACCGACGAGGATGCCTACGAGGCTCCCACACGCACGACCGTGGAGGCTATTGAACCGATACTGGGTGACATCACCTGGGATCAGGAGACGCCGTACAACAACCTCTGCCCGGTGGATCTCGCCGACAACACACGCTGCCTCACCGGCTGCGTGGCTACGGCCGCCGCACAGATCATGCGTTACTGGCAATACCCGATGAAGGGTATCGGCACGAAGACCTACACCTGGGAGAACTACGACCCCGACTCCTACAGCTGGTGGGGCGGAGGTTATTCTACGGTGCTCCAAACGGTGGACCTCACGGCTGACTACGAGAACACCTACTACGACTGGCCCAATATGCTGCCCGCCTATGCCGGCGTGGATTACAACCTGACGCAAGCCAACGCGGTAGCGACGCTGATGCTCCATTGCGGCATTGCATGCGACATGGGATACGGCGGTCAAAAAATGGGTGGCAGCGGTGCCCTCATCGATGACATGGGAGATGGCATGGTAGAGCACTTCGGATATACCTACACCCGCTATATGGATCAGTATGCCGATCGCAGCATCACCACTACCCAACTGCAGTCGGCCTTCAACGGGGACCTGGAGGCAGGTCGTCCGATTCTGATGGGTGGCTATGACGGCGATGCCGGCGGACACGCTTTCGTCTGCGACGGACGTGACGCGAATGGTAAGTTCCACATCAACTGGGGCTGGGAAGGTGACGGCAACTGCTACACTACCCTCTCCTCGATGAAACCTACCGGCACCAACTACCGCTTCAACCAGTACCTGGATGCCGTCATCGGTCTGCAACCCGCCTACCATCCGACCGTTCCCTCTGACGGACACTATGCTACCTGCCAAGAGGCCAACCTCTCCGAACTGGGCGACACGCTGTTCATGAACCCCGTCACGGTGGTCTATCAGAACGACGTCTACACCTTCCTGCAGGACAATACCGGAGGTGCGCTGCTCTACGGCGCAAGCTACACGCTCAACCCCGGTGACGTAGTAGAAGGACTCGTAGGATTCAGCGTTCCCGAGCGCAACCAACCCAAGATGCGCGGTATATCCTACGAATCGGATCTCACTGTCACGGCCGGCACGGTACCCGAACCCAAACGGCAGACAGTCGCTCCGACGGATGAGCTGATCAACCAATACGTACGCTATGAGAACCTCAAAGTAGAGGGTCGCTTCAACTCGAGCACGCGTACCAAACTGACTGCCTACATGAAGGACAGCACCGAGATCATACTCTACAACCAGTTCAAACTGCCCTACACCTTCTCGGCCGACAAGGTATACGACATCGTCGGATTCGTAACGAAGAACAACGAGGATATGCGACTCATGCCGATTCTCTTTGAGGAGAAAGAACCGACTGCAATCCAAGAGACGACCGCCGAACAAAAAAGCGAGACCGTCAAAGTGATCGAGAACGGACGGATCTACATCCTACGCGACGGAGTACGTTACAGCGTCTTGGGCAACAAAATCGATTAAGATCACTAAATTGCACCAAAAACAGCTACAAAAAACGGGTTTTCGGCATGAGAACCCGTTTTTTTTGCATTATATAGGTAACAAAATAAAAAAATATTTGCGTAATTCAAAAAAAGGTTGTAATTTTGCAGCGCTTTTTGTGGGCTATGCCCTTTAGTACGAAATTTAAAAGCATAAATCAATATGAAGAAAGTGATTTTGATGGCCGCAACGGCATTGATGCTGGCAGCTTGCGGCGGAGGTAGCAGCGAGACGGCTCTGCCTATCAATACGGTGGAGAAGACCGTGGACGGTGTTAATCAATTTAAGAACTCCTACACCTACGATGCACAAGGCAACGTGACCGAGCAGATTCGCTATGAGTGGGATGCCAAGCTCAACGACTGGAAGTACATGATCAAGTCCGAAAGCACCTACGACGGCAACGGTAACCGTCTGTCGCAGCTGTTCCGCACCTATATCGATAGCACGAATCTGGTAAACAGCAGCAAGTATGAGGCGCAGTACAACAGTGCCAACAAACCGACTTCCGAACAGTGGTTTGCCTGGGATGTACAGGAAAACAAATGGGTGGAGAACGTACGTCACACCTATCAATACGACGGCAATAACATGCGTACGCAGGAGGTGGTGGAGAACTACAACCGCGCCAGCAACAAATGGGAGAACTGCGAAAAGGTGGAGTACAAGAACGCCAGCAAGAGCGAGGCCAACGTGACGACCTATATCTGGAAAGACGGTCAGTGGGTAGAGCGCACCAACGACCTGTATACCTACGACAAGGACGGGCGCCAGATCGGTATCGTCTATCAGGCCAAGGACTCGACCAACGCCTGGAAGCCGTTTAGCAAGAAAGAGTTCGAGTACGACAATCGCGGCAACCTGACCAACGAGATCGGATACAAGATGACTCCCGAAGGAGAGTGGACCAATATGATCAAGATCACCACCTCCTACGACCAGTTCGGCAATCGCCGCTCGGCCTTCACCTACCAACCCCAAGGTAACGTTTGGCGCAAAGCGCTGGGCGTAGAATACGTGAACGAGTATTAATCATGAAGACCGTATTTATCACCGGAGCCTCCTCGGGAATAGGAGAAGCCTGCGCCCGTAAGTTTGCCACGGAGGGTTATCGACTCATTCTCAACGCCCGTCGCGCGGAGAAGTTGGAGGCGCTCAAGGCTGCGCTCGTGAGCGAGAGCGCAATCCGGGAGGAGGATATTCTCCTGCTCCCCTTCGATGTACGCGAACGCGAGGTAGCCAAACAGGCTATTGAGACGCTGCCGGCTGCATGGCAGGATATCGATATCCTGATCAATAATGCCGGATTGGCATTGGGACTGGAGAAGGAGCACGAAGGCCATTTCGAGGACTGGGACACGATGATCGACACCAACATCCGCGCCTTGCTCTCTATCACGCGCTTTGTCGTACCCGGAATGGTGGCACGTAAGAAAGGTCATATCATCAATATCGGTTCTGTAGCCGGCGATGCCGCCTACGCCAACGGAGCCGTCTATTGCGCCACGAAAGCGGCCGTCAAGGTGCTGTCGGACGGACTGAGAATCGATCTGGTGGATACACCTATCCGCGTTACTAACATCAAACCCGGACTGGTAGAGACCAATTTCTCGGTAGTTCGTTTCCACGGCGACCAACAGCGGGCCGATAATGTCTATAAGGGCATCGAGCCGCTGACCGGTAAAGACATCGCGGAGTGCGTCTATTTCGCAGCTTCCGCGCCGGAACATATGCAGGTGGCGGAGATCCTCGTCTTGGCCAACAACCAGGCGTCGGGGTCTGTGATCTACCGCAATTAAAAATTAAAAATTAATGGCTGCCTCATCGGGCAGCCATTTTTTATTGTCAATTGTCAATTATCAATTGTCAACTACTTTGACTCCGGTTAGGGAGTAGAGTCCATCTTCGCGGCGGATATAGATCTGTCCGTTAAGGAAGACCTTGGAGGCCGTTACATTATCCGTCTTCACCTCGCGCAGGGTCTCGGGGACGTAGCGCGTAGCATACAGTTTCTTATGCAGCGGTACGTAGGTAAAGAGCACGCTGTCGCCGGTCTCAATCTCACCGGTGATAGTATATCCCTCCGTATCCGGGTCCTGGGCATAGAAGGTACCGGTCTGCGTATCTTCCTTGGTATTCACATACACGCCACGCGTACCAAACACGCCTGCAAAGGTAAACTCGGTCCAGTCGGCATTAGCCGTCATCGGTCTCCACGACCAGATACTCTTATGCCAGTTATTGTAGATATACCAGCCCTGTTCCTCCACTTCGGGCACAAGATAGGTTTGGAAGCCGAAGGTGATGACACCGTCTGTTTCCTGAATATTCAGCAGCTGCGGTCTGTGCGATCCGAAGGGTTGATAGGTCATCTTATTACTTGAACCGGGGAACGGCACATCCTGACGATCGCCTCCATAGCCTACCGACACGCCATACTTGCCGGTCTTGGCACAGATGATCGTACAGCGGGGTTTATTGGCCTCCTGGTTGGGTTCGTTTCTATACCAGGCATCATCGTTGTAATGCACCCTCCAGACGAGCATTCCGTGACCGGGCAGGGATGCATCCCAGCCCGTCTGCTGGCGATTCTCGAGGTAATAGACCGTGTCGGTTCGTTCGCTCTGCTTGAGACTGGGTTCGCAGTTGAGGGTAAGCATTGCGTAGGTCATATTATCCGCCGGAAGTGTGCGTTCATAGGACAAGACCGTATCCCCCTCCTCGGTCACATAGCCCGCCAACAGCGCCGGCTGTGCCCAACCGAGGTAGTACTTCTCATAGACGGAGTAGTTGGGGGGACAGTTCATATCGTCGTTGTAGCTGCCGCCATCCATGATATCCCACTCCGAGGGCGTATATCCTTGTGAGTAGTTGGTACCGTAACTCGTGTCATACAGATCCGGCAGACCCAACACGTGGCCGAACTCATGGGCAATACAACCGATACCCGTACGCTTGCCACCGCCATAGTACGAGTACTTCAACTCCATGGAGCAAGCGTAGTTATCCACGTACTTGCCGTCAAAGAGCGGCAGGTTGTAGTCCGAGCCTGAGTTGACATAATACTCCGTCTGGTGCGACAGGCCGTAATACAAGGCTGAGGTAAGGCTGAAGTTATGCGGCCAGATGGTGGTAGACCCGCCTCCATCCGCCTCGCCGAAGCCGGCATAGACGATATAGACGAAGTCCACATTGCCGTCACCGTCGTTGTCGTACTGAGAGAAGTCCAAGCCGAAGACGCTATCGGCAATCATGCAGGCATCAATGACAAAGTCTGCCAAATAGCGGTCGTTGCCGCTTGCCGGACCGCTGGAAGCGTTGGTGCCGTAGAAGCTGACCTTATTGGGCAAATGAATCGGTCCGACCACATCAAAGTGGGGATTATACTGTCCGTTGGATTGATCCTGGAAATACCGTCTCACCGAACCCACGGCTCCGTTGAAGGCATAGTCAACGCCGTTCATGAGCGAGTCGAAATCGGCAGTCGTATTGGTACTTTGGAAAGCCTTATCCGTAAAATCAACCAGCAACACCAAGCCGTGCTCGGACATATTCCTGTCGCCAATACCTTCCTTCGCGCGCTGCACGCCAATCTCGGCATTCAGCATCTGACGTTCGCGATTATAATCGGCATATTTCTTCACTTTGATGACTTGCGGCAGGCTCTCCGGGGCGATACGATCCGTCCTGAGTTCAGCCGTTTTGGGCGGAATAGCAAACACCGTCAGCGAGCTCATCAGCGCTGCAGCCAAAATCACAACATTTCTTCTTATTTCTCTCATGGTATACTACTTTTTTATCCAAATTTGCCGCAAAGGTACGAAAAAATATCCAATCGGACAAATATTTTTGCGATTTTTTTGCATATGTCAAAAAAAATGTGTAATTTTGCAGGCTTTTTTGGTATTGAACGATGAAACAAGGGTATAAAAACGTATTTTTACGGATTCTCTTCCTACTAATCGGGTGCATAGTTGCTCCTGGCCTTGTTTTTGCCCAATACCAAAAGACGGTTGCCCGCGGTGTGACACTGGAGGTCATCAACGGTGATACCGTACCGCTTCCCTTCGTGCAAGTCTGGTTTGAAGGAACGACGAACGGTACGACGAGTGACGCCAACGGTCATTTTGAGATCAGCAATACCGCCTCCATGCAGACCGTCTCGTTCTCGATGGTGGGATATCGTAAGAAACTGGTGCATGTAAAGGGCGAAAAGGTCAATAATCTGCGTGTGGTACTGGAGGAGGAAGCGTACACCATCAAGGAGGTGCTCATCAAGCCTTCGCGCCGCCGAAAAGGCTACCGTCGCAAGGGCAATCCCGCGGTGGAGCTCATTCAGCACGCGATTGATAACAAGAACAAGAACCGCGTAGGCTACTCCGATACGTATATGGTAGAGACCTACGAGAAACTGTCATTGGCCGTAGAACCGTTTGACTACGATTTGGATAAGACCAAGTTCCGCCGTAACTTCAAGTTCATAGAGAACTATCTGGATACAATGATCATCTCCCGCGGTGCCCTGATGGCGGACACATCTCGGGTTCGGATGGATACGATTTGGTTGGGCGAGGACTCGATGATCGTCAACGAGAAGAAGGTACAGCTGGTTCGTTCGAACGACTCGCTGAGCGAGAACGAGACCACGATCCTGACTCTCTCGCTACGCGAGACCTTGGCAAAAGAGTACTACCAAGACGTGCCGAAGAAGACGAGGAAGATCGAGACCGCCAAACGATGGAACGGACTGGATATCCTCTTTGACAACGGCGGACTGAACGAGAACCTGCAGGAGATCTTCAAGCCTGTGAATATCCTCAATAACAACGTCGGTCTCCTGCTCAATAAGTTCGTTTCGCCCCTCTCGAGCACGCTCGCGACAACCTTCTACTACTACGATATATTGGACACCGTCATGATAGACGGCTATAAGTGTATCGACCTCGGATTCGTGCCGGTCAACTCGGAGAGTTTCGGCTTTACGGGCCACCTCTATATCGTCAACGACTCCTCGTACGCACTGAAGCGCTACAAACTGAACGTGCCGGTGCACATCAACCTCAACTGGGTGAACTACCTCAGCATCGAGGAGACCTTCAAGCAACTGCCTACCGGGCAGTGGGCCTCGGAGACTCTGGAGACGCACGCCGCGTTTGGTATCACCAAGAAATCGAAGCATAACTTCTATGCGCGTCAGACCCGTAAGTTCATGGACTACGAACTCGGCACTCATATTCCCGACTCGCTCTTCTTCATGCAAGGAGCTACCATTACGCTGCCCGATGCCCAAAAGCACAAACGCGCGGAGTGGGACACGATGCGACCGGTAGCACTGACCGGCAAGGAAACGATGGTGGATAGTCTGACGACGGAGTTGATGCGCGTACCGGCCTTCCACGCGATCGTCAATACCGTGCAGGATCTCATCCAGGAGTTCATCCCCACCACCCACGAGAGAGACTCATCCAAGTGGGACTTCGGACCGATCTTCAATACCTTCTCCTACAACGAGCAGGAGGGATGCCGTCTGCGCGTAGGCGGTATGACGACGGCCAACACCCACCCGCGATGGTTCTTCTCGGGCTATGTAGCCTACGGCTTTACGGACCAACGCGTCAAGGGCGGACTGACCCTACTCCACTCGTTCCATCCGAAGAAATACCACCCCTATGAGTCGTTGAGACATAACTTGTCGCTCTTTATAGGCTACGATCTGGAGGAACTTGGACAGACCTATCGCGTGCTGGACCGAGATCATATCTTCATGTCCATCAAGTTCAACTACGCTTGTAAGCCGATGCAATATATCGGTCGCATACGGCTGAAGTACGAGAAAGAGTTTGCCAACCAGTTCTCGATCATCACCTGGGCCGAGTATATGCACAACCAGCCTAACGGTTCGACCTTTGGCGTTCGTTGGGGCAACTTGCGCCCGCTGCGCAGTCCCTACGCCTTGCGTTACGACAAGATCCTGGACGACGGCACCAAGATGGAGACACCCTGGTACCACGATGCGATGTGGACTTTCCAGTTGCGCTACTCACCCGGCGGACATATCTACAACGACCGTCAGGGTATCGAGTCACCCTTTAACCTCTGGAAAGATGCACCTGTGTTCCGTTTCACCAACGAGATGGGTATGATCATGGAGGATCAGTATTTCTACAACCGCATCCAGTTCTCGGCTGAGAAACGCTTCTGGCTCTCCGCCTTCGGTCACCTGGACGGTATCATTGACTTCGGATACATAGCGGGAAACAAGATCCCCTATACCAAACTCTTTATCCCGATGTCCAACACCTCCATCCTGCTTGATCCCAAGGCGTTCAGCCTGATGCAACCGATGGAGTTCCTCACGGACCGCTATATCTCGTGGCATCTAACCTACTACATGAAGGGTTGGATCCTGAACCGTATACCCGGTATCAAGCGCCTGAAACTGCGCGAGGTGGTATCCTTCCACGGATTGGCAGGTTACTTGGGCGACAAAAACAACCCCTACACCACTTCCGGTCTCTACGATCTGCCCTACGCCTACTCCATGAAGGATGCCGACGGCAACATCACCTACATGAAATCCCGTACCGACTTCCGTGACGGCAACACACCCTATATGCCCTATATGGAGTTGACAGCCGGTATTGAGAATATCTTCAAACTCATCCGTATCGACTATGTACGCCGCCTTACGCACATCCAAGGTCTCGGACCTTGGCAGCGTAACGGTATACGAATCACGATCCGCGCAACGATTTAACACCATGAATATCATCAAGACACCTATTGAAGGACTGCTCGTCATCGAGCCGCAAGTGTTCCGCGATGCGCGGGGCTGGTTCATCGAGACCTATCAGGAAGAACGCTACCGCGCAGCCGGCGTGGAGGCACGTTTTGTGCAGGACAACCAATCCTGCTCCTCGTACGGCGTCGTACGCGGTCTGCATTTCCAGCGTCCGCCCTTTACGCAGGCCAAACTCGTATCCTGCACCCACGGACGCGTGCTGGATGTGGCAGTGGATCTGAGAAAAGACAGCCCCACATACGGGCAACACTTTGCTGTAGAACTGAACGAGGACAATCACCTGCAGTTCTATATCCCCAAAGGCTTTGCACACGGATTCAGTGTGCTCAGCAACACGGCAGTCTTCTCCTATAAATGCGACGAACTCTACCATCCGGAAGCCGACGGCGGCATCCTGCTCTCCGATCCGGCTCTCATGATTGACTGGCAGATTCCCGAAGAGGAACGAATCCTAAGCGAGAAAGATAAACATCATCCGCTTCTCCGTGAGTTAGATAATCCTTTCTAAAGAGATATTCTTTAATCTTTATTCTTTATTCTTTATGAATATTCTCGTTACCGGCGCAAAAGGTCAATTGGGTACTGAGTTACGTCTCCGTACTCGCGAAACAGAGAACAGGCATTGGATATTTGCCGATATTATAGCGGATGAAGGCATTGTGCCTCTCGATATTACCGACGAGGCCGCCGTACGTCGTCTCGTTGAAGAAAACCGTATCGACCTTATCATCAACTGCGCCGCCTACACCAATGTGGACCGCGCCGAAGAGGACGAAGCGACCGCAGAACGTCTCAACGCGGATGCCGTGCGCATCTTGGGCAGTATGCAGACGCGCATCCTTCATATCTCCACCGACTATGTCTTTTCGGGCGAAGGGTGGATTCCGTGCCGCGAGGACGACCCTGTAGCCCCGCGTACTGCCTACGGAAGAACCAAACTGCACGGAGAGGAAGCGTTGTTGCAAGTCAACCCCGATGCCATCATTATCCGAACGGCTTGGCTCTATTCGCCTTACGGGAATAACTTCGTCAAGACGATGCTCAAGTACGGCAAGGAACGGGATAAGCTGACAGTTGTATACGATCAGGTGGGTACGCCGACCTATGCGGGCGATCTGGCCGAAGCGATTCTGACTATAGTGACCGGCGAAAACTGGCAAGCCGGTATCTATCACTTCACCAACGAAGGTGTATGTTCGTGGTACGACTTCACCATTGAGATACTGCGTCAGGCAGGGGTACAATGCCGGGTGGAACCGATTCTGAGTTCGCAATATGCCTATAAGACGCCTCGTCCGCATTACAGCGTGCTGGATAAGGCGAAGATCCGCTCCACTTTCTCCCTCACTATCCCCTATTGGACAGACGGTCTCAGCCGCTGTCTGAAAGCCATGTAAATCCGCCGAGGTTTTTACCTACTTTTTACCTACTTTTTAGCGACTTTTCGTAGGGTTTTTGTAGGGTTCATGCGCACGCAGGTACGTGCGCATTTGCTATGCGTACATTCCATTTTAAAAATAAATGCAAAAAAATTTGCTCATATCAAAAATTCTTCGTACCTTTGCCGCGATTTTTGGCTTGAAAAGATTTGAACACATTATCACATGATAAAACTAACCCAAATTATTAACCAAAAAACAAACAAAATGAAGAAATTTACTCTTCTGTTTGCTGCTATTCTGGCAGTAAGCATGTCGTTTGCGACTACGGTTACCAAGACCGTTGAAAGTCTGGCAACTGAATTATCGTGGACGAGTAGCACTGTTTGCACTCCGTTTGCGTTGGATAACGCTATTACCGTGTCCACTACCGCTACGGATGCTAACACCGGCAAGTATTACAGTAATGGCCAACAGATTCGTCTGTATCAGACCGGTTCTGCTACTATTACTTTAACCGCCGGTGAAGGTTACAGCATTTCGTCTGTTGCTTTGACCTATGTTTCACAGAACACCGGTATCCTGCTGGATGCTACGGGTGCAACCTATGAATCGGGTACAGATTTTGCTGTAAACGCACAGGCCGTTACCTTCAGTGTAGGTAACTCCGGCGAGGCTACTAACGGTCAAGCTCGTATTACCGGGTTCTCCGTAACGTATACTGGAGCCGGAGCCGACACCACTTCGCAGGACACCACTCCCGTGGTTCCTCCCGTACAAATGGAGACCCTGCTCTTCAATGCCAACATCTGGAATGTGACAGACGTTAACGAGAAGTACGCTGCTTGGATCTGGGGCAACAACCTCCAAGGCCAATGGACCGACTTCTTCACTCCGGTAGATGCTGAGAACACCTATGGCGTTCAGATTCCTGTAACCGCTGACTCCATCGTATTCGTTCGTCTGGACAATGCTATTGACACCGTAACGTGGAACAACATCTGGAACCAGACCCTTGACTACGCTATCAACCACGCTGACCTGTACTTCACCGTAGAAGGCTGGGGCGAAGGTGAGAATGCCAAGAGTTATGGTACTTGGGGCACCCCCGTTGTCATTACGAGTCTTGCTGACGCTAAGCTCCTCGCTGCTGGTACCGAAATTACCACTACCGGTATTGTAACTTACATCAACGGTAAAAACGCTTACATGCAAGATGCAACGGATGGTATCCTGCTGTATGGCACCTCTAACTTCACGAACTTCCAAGTTGGTGACGAAATCGTTATTGATGCTAAAGTTGCTAGCTATGGCAATGCTCCTGAGTTGAGCAATGTGGTTCTTCGCAACATCGTTTCCAGCGAGAATACGGTTAATCCGATTCTAATGACGCTTGCTGAGCGCGTGGCTAATCCGCTACAAAACTTCGGTATGTTGGTTACCATCAACGAGCTGACCATTACTGCTTATGACAACTACAGGAACCCCACCTTCTCCGATGGTACCAATACGATTGTAGGTTATAAGTTCTCAATGGACACGACCGCATTCCCGATAGGTAGCGTAGTTGACGTTACTGCTATTGCCGCTTACTACAATAATATTCAAATACAAGGTAATACTGCTGGTGTGGTAATGCACGAGTATGAACAAGTTCACTACTACATCAAGAACAACTGGAATGGTGGTGACTGGACTTGGCAAGAGATGAATATGGTAATGAATAACGTCATTTACGAGTACACCGGCGTATTCGGTGGCACGGGTGTGAACATCAACACCGTTGCTGAAGACAATGGTTCC
>CAMJDT010000049.1 GCA_946404495.1 uncultured Bacteroidales bacterium | reverse complement strand
GCCCAGATGGCGGAATCGGTAGACGCGCTGGTCTCAAACACCAGTGGAGCAATCCGTGCCGGTTCGACCCCGGCTCTGGGTACAGAACAGTTGACAGTTGAAAGTTGAAAATTGACATTCTTAGAAAAGTTTGTCTCAACTGAAAAAATATCAACTATCAATTATCAACTATCAATTAATTTAAAGGTCAGGCGGGAGACTTAAACATCCGCTATCCACTCGCAACAGGCTAACTGCCCGGAGAGTAACAAAAGAAGGAGGTGTATGCAATGATCGTAGTACCGGTAAAAGAAGGCGAGAATATCGAACGCGCCATTAAGAAGTTTAAACGCAAATTCGACAAGACAGGCGTCATCAAAGAGCTCCGTCGTCGTCAGCAGTTCGACAAACCCAGCGAGCTGAAGCGTATTAAGATGCAACATGCCATTTACGTTCAGCAAATGCATGCCCACGACGATATGTAATCCGGAGTGGAAGGTGAAAGGCGAAATAATCGTTCGAGTGAAACGAGATAAGAAAAGTGAAAGGTGAAAGAAAGCCAAAGCCAAAGCCAACGCCAAAGCAAAAAGAAGCGACTGAAATGGTCGTTTCTTTCGTTTTTATAGCCTATTTGTGGAAAAAATGCATTTTTTTCTTCGAAAAACTTGCATATATGAAAAAAATGTCGTACCTTTGCACCGAAAATATGGTTTTGACAACTGCAGTTTGCAATTGACACCTTATATATTTAATATATACGTGGAAAACAACAAACACAATAAACAACAATTTTTATTAACTAAAATTATTACAAGATGAAGAAGTTTACTTCTATTCTCTGCGCTCTCATGGTAATGTTGAGCGTGAATGCTGCCCCGCAGCTGAATTCGATCCGTCCCGCTAAGGACGCTCAGAAGTCGGAACTGAAGCAGAATGTGACTGTAGAGAAAGTGGCTCATCAGGCTGTTTTGACTGAGAAGCAGGCTATCTCTGCCGGCAATCAGGTTTCTGTAAACCGCGCTCCCAAGGCTGTTATGGAGAATATCGCCGTTACAGCTACGCAATTCAGCAACCGTTTCTATGCTGCTGACAATGACGCGTACTATCAACTGGCTAGTAATGACTACAAATTCTATTTCGACATCGTTGTAGCTGATGGTCTTCAGGATGTAGAGCTGGGGCACACTTACACCTTGGCTGACATGCTGACCGATTATTCCTACATGATGGTGGTGGCTACCAGTACTGAGTTGGAATTCACGGCTGCTTCGTTCGTTCGCACGCTGGATGCTACTACCGGTGAGATCCGTATCGAGGCTAACGTTACGGCTGATGACGGTAATGTGTACAACGTAGTGTATTCGTACATCCCCGCTACTCCCGGTGACACGGTAGATATTGCTTTCACTACCCCGATGAGCATGAAGTACTTCGCTGAGGACGGCGACTGGTATCTCAGTGCAAAGCAAGATGCCTATCAGGTAGCTCTGGATGTTGTGAACAACGATCCTACCACTCCTGCCGGTACGTACGCCACCGAGGACTTCCTGCTGAACTACACCAAGGTTAGTGACGGTCAGGTTCACAATGCTGTAGAAGCTAACGCTGTTGTTACGCAGAACGGTAGCCTCTATGTCGCCAATGCTTACCTCACCGATGAGGATGGCGTTGTATGGCACGTTTCGATGAGTTATCAGGCTCCCGAAGTTGAGTACCATGACACGATCGTAGCTGACAACCTGAGCATTGATGCTCTTACCATCATGGGCTACCTGGTGGGCTACTCCGTAACGGCTGAGAATGATGACTACGCTATTGAATTCAGCATCGATGCTGACACGGCCGGCGTTTATCCCGCTTCCGGTACGATTACCGACCTCCTTACCGGTGACGAGGCTAACACCTATAGCGGCAACATCACCCTGTCGTACGCACCCAACGGTACTCCCGTGGTTACCGGTTCGGTACTCTGCGACGACAACACGCTCTATGAGTTGAACCTCACTTATGTAATGCCCAATCCTACTCGCAACGCTTCGTTGACGATGGCTTCTGCTAAGCTGTACGACGGTACTGCTAACGGCGTATTCCAACTCTACGGCTTCGATGAGGCTGGTGACACCTATATCACGATTGCTCTGAATTCGAACCAAATCGACGGTACCTACACGCTCGCTAACATCTACAGCAAGGAATATTGCTACATCGCTGAGCTGGGCGCTGATACGCTGTACTTCACGGTGGCTGACCTCAATGTTACCGTTGCTACCGCTGCTAACGGCGATGTACATCTGACCGGTACGATGCTCTGCGTAAACGATGACGATCGCAACGATGTACCTCTGTACACGCTGGATATCACCTACGTGAAACCCACCGCTTCGCGTCAAGTTACCGTTACGATTCCTGAAGCTAAAGTGACCGATGCTACTGCTTCGCAGGGCGTATGGAGAATCGTCGGCTTCAATGCTGATCAAACGGTTTATCTGTCGGTAGCGGCTTATGCTAACCAACTGGCAGGTACTTATACCTTCAGCGATGTCTACGGTGACTACACCTATGTAGCTGAGCTGTCCGCTACTGACACGACATTCTTCGATGCTGTTGATGCTGACTTCACCGTAACCGTTGCTGCTGACAATACCATCACCGTTGCCGGTACAATCCTCTTCCAAAGCGAGGAAGATGCTACCGATATTCCGGAGTACACCTTCACGATGACGGCTGACGGTTCTTCTGCTGCCGGTCTGGAGTATGACTCGGAGGATGAGGACTATGTTGAGAACTTCCTGAACTACAATATCGTTATTGAAGAGGATTATCAAGGTCAGCATTACAACTACATCGAGCTCTACGGTGTGGTTTACGTAGAAGCCTCCAACGCTAACGATGCTACCATCTTGATGGAGTTCAACGTTGGTAAGGATGCTACCGGTCTGACGAACGGCACGTATAATATCAACGAGACTGCAGCAGTTGGTACCGTTACCGCCAGCCCGGGCGTAAAGAACAACTCTGTATATCCCTCGTACGCCGGTTATGTAGATGACGAAGACTATCTGACAGTTCCTCTGTGGTTCATGGAAGAAGGTACTGTTACCGTAACGGATGGTAGCATCGTAGTTAACGCCAAGAACTCCTATGGCCGCACGATCCGCTGCAAGCTGGGTAATGCTGCCGGCGTTGAGGAAACTGAGAACGCTACCAGCGTGAAAGTTGAGAAGATCATGCGCAATGGTCAACTCATCATCCGCGCTAACGGTGTTGAGTACAACGCTCAGGGTGCAGAACTCTAAGACGTAGTCGAAAGTCGAAAGACAAAAGACAATAGATGAACGGAGGCGGAGTCCATTCGGGCTCCGCTTCTTTTTATACCCTGATTTTGTAACATGGAAACTACAAAAGTGAAAAAAGTTTCCATTTTTCTTGCGTATATCAAATTTTTGTTGTACCTTTGCAGCCGTTTTTGGGAAATTATGTTAGAAGACGTAAGAAATAATATTATAAAGACGGCGGGCGAGATGTTTTTTCGCCTGGGGATTCGTTCGGTCTCGATCGATGATATATGCCACGAACTCGGCATCTCGAAGAAGACCTTCTACGTCTATTTTGCCTCCAAGGACGAACTCATCGAGCAACTCTTGAGCACCAACGTCTCGCGCATGGAGCAAAAAATGCGCACTACGATGGAGTCCAGCGACTTCAGCGCCATCGTAAGAAAGTTTACGCAGTGGATCACGAGCGAAAATAAAGACGTAAGGAAGGTGCCTCAGTTGGTCTATGATCTCAAGAAATACTACTCCCGCCAGTACAACGATTTTCAGTTGCATTCCTTCGAGATCCAGCAGCAGTATATCGAGCGCTTTATTGAGCGGGGAATGAAGGCGGGTCTCGTGCGCGCGAATATAAATAAGGAGTACACCTCCCATTTGATAGCCAAGATATATACCGACGCGATGCGTGATTTTGAGTTAATCGAATCCAAGGGGCATAACTTGCCGCAGTTCAGTCGCGTGGCTACGGATATTCTTATGCGGGGTATATTGAGTGAAGAAGGACTAAAATTATTCAACCAGATATGAGAAAATTATTCTATGTATTATCGGCGCTTGTGATAAGCGCCAGTGTGATGGCCGAGGACCATGTGATAGCGGCTACCAAGTCGTCGCCCGCGCAGCAGACACCGGCGTCCTTGTCGCTGTCCTTGGAGCAGGCGCAAGAGTATGCCCTGAAGCAGAATCGCTCACTGAAGAACGCTTCGCTCGCCGTACAGGAAGCCTATGCACAGCGTTGGCAGACTATTGCCGCGATGTTGCCGCAGGTAGATGGATCGTATAGCTACAGTAACTATTGCGGCTATAGTGCCGAGCTGAGCATGATGGGTAGTTCGGTCAAGATCGATATGCCCAACGTAGGTGCGCTCGGCGTGACGGCATCGATTGGTATTAACGGACAAGGCATCGTAGGTGTGCTGCTCAATAATGTGGCCATCGAGATGCGCAAGATTGCCTTGGAGCAGAGTGAGTTGGAGTTGAGCGGCAGTATTATCACCGGCTATGTGTCGGCCTTGGCATTGCAGAGCATTACGGGACTGTTGGATAGCAGCCTGGTCAATTTGCAGGGCTTGGAGCAGATGACGCTTCGCTCGGTAGAGGTAGGTGCGGCCGAACAGACCACAGCAGACCAGATCCACGTGCGTGTCAACGCCATGCGCAGTAATATCAATACCCAGCAGCGTAATGTCGAACTGGCTTTGGCGGCACTGAAGGTGCTGCTGGATGTGCCCGTAGAGACCGAGTTGGAACTGACCGACAAATTGGAGGACCTGCTCTCGCCGGCGACGGTGATGACGCTCTTGGGACAGGAGTTTAATATCCACAATAACCTCAATTATCAGCTATTGGAGAAGCAGACCGATCTCGCGAAGAAGAATGTGCATATGGCCGGCTGGGCATATGGTCCGACGCTGAGTGTGGCCTATAACTATAGCGACCAGCAGTACTACGGCGAGGGAGGTATGCGAATGACCCCGCCGAATCTGGTACAGGTGAGCGTGAGGATGCCGCTCTGGTCCAGCGCCAAACGTGCGGCAGGCGTTATCGAGAAGAAGATCGCCTACGAGGAGGCCAAGAACACTCTCTCGGAGACACGCGACAATCTTGCGATACAGTATCAGCAGCTCTGTTTCACGCTCAATACCAACTATGAGAACTACCTGAATGCCAAGGAGTCGATGGAGGTGTCGGAACGCGTGTTCCGTTCCACGTCGGATAAGTTCCGTTGGGGTACCAACTCCCATCTCGAACTCATCAATGCCTCCAACGACCTCATCACCGCGCAGTCGACCTATATTCAGTCGATCCTCTCGCTGGTAGAGGCACAGGTGAGTCTGAGGAACTTCTTGAATAATTAAAAATTAAAAATTAAGAATTAAAAGATTATATGAAAAAGTCATTTCTTTACATCGTGGCAGCTCTGAGTCTGGTAGCATGCAGCAAGGAGGCCGCCACAAGTGAACAGGAAGAGCGCGTAGAGCAGGTTCGCGTCCGCGTGCTGCAACCGCGTGAGATCGAGCGCGAGATATCCGTTTCGGCTAACCTGCAGGGGTATCTCACCGTCAATGTGGCTCCGTCCCTCACGGGTAAGATCGAGCACATCTATTGCGAGGTAGGTGACCGCGTAGCGCAAGGTCAGTCGATCGTTACGATGGATCAGACCCAGTACAAGACCACCAAGATCTCGCTGATGAATCTGGAGACGGAGAAGAACCGTATCGAGCAACTGCTCAAGACCGGTTCGGCTACGCAGCAGCAGTACGACCAGATCCTCACGCAGTATAACTCCACCAAGGAGCAACTCGAATTCCTCGAGATCAATACCTACTGCAAGGCTCCCTTTGCGGGTGTCATCTCGGCCAAGAACTACGAGGACGGCGAACTCTATAGCGGTCAGCCGATCGTGGTGCTGACGCTGCTGGATAAGCTCAAAGCACTCGTGGCTATCCCGGAGAACTATTTCCCGCTCTTCAAGCCCGGTATGAAGCTGTCGCTGACCTCGGAGATTTATCCCGATCAGGTTTTCCCGGCAACGGTGGAGGTGGTCTATCCGACCATCGATGCCTCGAGCCACACCTTCCAGGTGAAGATCGTGATTCCGAACGGTAGCAACCTGTTGCGCCCGGGTATGTATGTGACCACGACAATCGGTCTGGGCAAGGCCAATACCATCGTAGTGCCGTATCAGGCTGTGGAGAAACTGGTAGGTGCCAACGACCGCTATGTCTTCCTCAACGACAACGGTCGCGCCAAACGCGTGAGCGTCACCCTTGGTCAGCGCTTCGATCAGGAGATCGAGATCTTCTCGCCGGAGATCGTTGCCGGTGCAGAGATGGTCATCCAAGGCCAGCACCGCCTCGTAGATGGAGTTAAACTCAATGTAGTGGAATAGAACTAGGACTCCTAGGCTTCCTAGGTTTCCTAGGCCGTCTAGTTAAAAATATATTTTTATGGCAATCTATAAATCAGCGATAGAAAAACCGGTAACGACAGCCCTTATCTTTGTGGCAGTCATCGTCATCGGTGTCTATAGTTTCCTCAAACTGCCGATTGATATGTTCCCGGAGATGGATCCGCCGTATATCACGGTGATGACCACCTATCCGGGCGCTTCGGCCAGTGAGATGGAGACCAATGTGACCAAGATCATGGAGAACGCCCTGACCTCCGTCGATCACCTCAAGCATATCACCTCGCAGAGTAAGGATAATATGTCGGTGGTGGTGCTCGAGTTGGAGTGGGGTGCTAACATGGATGAGGCCGTCAACGATGTGCGGTCGTACGTAGATATGACTAAATCGAATCTGCCGGACAACTGCGGTACGCCGATGATCTTTAAGTTATCCACCAGTGCTATGCCTGTGGCGCAGTACTCGATCACGGCCGACGAGACCTATGCCGGTCTGGATAAGATCATGAACGACGAGGTCATCCCGCAACTGAACCAAGTGGATGGTATCGGTAATATCTCCCTTTCGGGAGCGCCGGACCGCTACGTCTATATCAATATCGACCAGCAGAAACTCGATGCCTACGGACTGACCATCGAGCAGGTGGGTCAGGTCGTGCAGGCCAATAACCTGAACCTCTCTTCCGGTACCATCAAGATGCCGCAGGAGCAGTATCAGATGCAGGTGCGCTCGGAGTATATCGAGTCGTCCGAGATAGCTGACCTGATGATCACGATGACCCCGCAAGGCCAGCAGGTCTTCATCCGCGATATCGCCGAGGTAAAGGATACCATCAAGGACCTCTCTCTGGACGAGAAAACCAACGGTCGAGAGGCTGTCCGACTCATCATCGCCAAGCAGACCGGTGCCAATACCGTCAAGATATGCCGCGATGTGAGAAAGGAGCTGGATAGAATCCAGAAACAACTGCCCTCCGATGTCAAGATCGAGAAGATCTATGACCTAAGTGAGACCATCCAGAACTCCATCAACTCGCTGGAGGAGTCTGTCTTGTACGCCCTTCTGTTCGTGGTGCTCGTCGTGCTCTTCTTCCTCGGCAAATGGCGTGCAACGATTATCATCGGTATCACGATTCCTATTGCCCTGATCGTGGCATTCATCTATCTGGGCATGGCGGATTCGTCGCTCAATATCATCTCGCTCTGTTCGCTGACTATAGCGATTGGTATGGTCGTGGACGATGCCATCGTCGTCTTGGAGAATATCACGCGGCACGTGGAGCGTGGCGAAGACCCGCACGATGCCGCCATTTATGCTACCAACGAGGTCTGGGTGTCCGTTATCGCTACCACGCTTGTGCTCGTGGCTGTATTCGTACCGCTGACGATGCTTAACGGTATGGCCGGTATCATGTTCCACGAACTGGGTTGGATCGTGACCGTCGTATGCTGTACCTCCACGCTGGTCGCTATCTCCCTTACTCCGATGCTTTGCTCCAAGTTGCTGAAGGCAAAGAAAGTGCACGTGGACGAAGCCGGTAACCTTATCGACGACGAAGCCGGCAAGAAGACCCTCTACGACCGTACTGTCGTGCGTATGCTCGATATCATCGACGGCTATTATGAGAAATCCCTCGGTTGGTGCTTACGGCATAAGACCGTGACGATCGTAGCGATCTTTTTGATCTTCGGTCTCTCGTTACTGCCGGTCATCACCGGTCGTATCGGTACCGATTTCATGCAGCAGCAGGACAATGGACGTCTCTCCGTCACTGTCAAACTCCAACGCGGTACGCGTATCGAGGAGACCCTTAAGACTGCCCGTACGCTGGAGACGCGCTTTATGACGCTCGTGCCCTGCATCGAGCTCATCAATACTTCGGCCGGTTCCAACGACGACGCTACTATCGCGGCGCTGTTCTCCTCTACGATGAACAACAAGATCTCCATGACCATTCGTTTGCCTAAGAAATGGCAACGCGACCAGACCGTTTGGGAGATTGCCGAGATCCTGCGTCAAGAGATGGCGCGCTATCCTGAGATCATTGAGTATCAATGCCAAGTTGCATCCAACGGCCCCGGTGGCGGTGGAGGTAGCACGGTCGATGTGGAGATCTACGGCTACGACTTCGATAAGACGTCCCAACTCGCTGACCAGACGCGTCAGCTGTGCATGGCATTGCCCGGCGCGCGTGACGTCAACATCAGTCGTGACGACGACCGCCCCGATATCAAGATAACGGTCAATAAGGAGAAAGCCTCGCGTCTCGGCCTCTCGTCCGCAACGATCTCTACTTACCTTAGAAACCGCGTAGCCGGTATGAACTGCGGTTACCTCAAGGATGACGGTTCGGAGTACGATATAGTGGTACGTCTGCGCGAGGAGGATCGTAACTCCATCTCCGATGTACTCGATCTCACGATTCCGACGCCTACGGGCAAACGCGTCACACTGAGCGAAGTAGCCGAGATCGGTGAGTACTGGGCTCCGCCTACTATCGAGCGTAAGTCGCGTCAGCGTATCGTCACCGTCAAGGTAACGCCCTATAACACTTCGTTGGGCGAACTCGCCGCCGCTATCGAGGCTAATGTCATTCCTCAACTCGACCTGCCTGCCGGTTATACGACCCATCTCGCCGGTGACTACGAGGATCAACAGGAGACCTTCAGTGATATGATTCTCCTGATGGCACTTATTATGCTGCTCGTCTATATCACGATGGCTTCGCAGTTTGAGAGCCTGCGTCTGCCCTTCATCATCATGTGGACCATTATTCCGGCCTTCACGGGTGTTATCCTGGCCTTGTGGCTGACCGGTCGTTCGCTGGATATGGTCGGTGCACTGGGTGTCGTACTGCTCGTTGGTATCGTGGTCAAGAACGGTATTGTGCTCGTGGACTATATCAACCTCATGCGTGAACGGGGCTACGAACTGAACCAAGCTATCACGATGTCCGGCCGCAGCCGTATCCGTCCGATCCTGATGACGGCGTTCACGACCATTTTAGGTATGGTCCCGATGGCTGTCAGTACAGGTGAAGGCGCCGAGATGTGGCAACCGCTGGGTATAGTCGTTATCGGCGGTCTGACTGTCTCCACCTTCCTCACCCTTTATCTCGTTCCCGTCCTCTATGGCTCGATGGCCAAGCACGGCGACCGCGATAAGTTGGAGAAACAACGCAGTAAGTTCATCTTCATGGATATAAAAGTAAATAAATAGCTCTATGAAAAGTGTAATGATAGTATTTAACCAAGCCAATACGGCTCGTGTGGAATATATGCTGGATGTGTTGGGTATTCAGGGCTTCACGTTCTTTGAACAGGTTCAGGGACGTGGCACCAACGGCGGCGAACCGCGTCGCGGTACGCACGCATGGCCTGAGATGAACTCCTGCGTCATCACCGTCGTCAACGACGAACAGGTTCCTACGCTGCTCGAATCGGTACAGAAACTGGATCTCCGAAACCCCGAAATCGGTGTGCGGGCGTTCATGTGGAATATCGAAGCAGCGGTGTAGTTTGAAGCAAAAAATGGCACTTTTAGGGCGATTTTGTACCCTGAAAGTGCCATTTTTCAAAAAAAACACGGTAAAAGTGCATTTTTTTGCCAAAAAATTTGGTCATATCAAAAAAAAGCAGTACCTTTGCACCCGCTTTCGAAAAAAAGCACTACCTGGTGCGGTAGTTCAGTTGGTTAGAATACCGGCCTGTCACGCCGTAGGTCGCGAGTTCGAGTCTCGTCCGCACCGCGAAAAGGAATCACGCAAGTGGTTCCTTTTTGTGAGCAGAGACTTGCTCTGTAATGATATTGTGATTTTGTTCTCTTTGTAAGGTCCTCGTAACATCCTCGTAACATGGTCCCGTGATGGTCTTGTTCTAAACATCACTTTACCTGCTCCGGACGTAAGATAAAGCAGTAATCGTGCCCGAAGGGCAATAAATAGAAAAATCGTAGGATTGAATGAAATTCTGCGATTTTTTTTTGCATATATCAATTATTTTTTGTATCTTTGCGGCGTTTTTGTAAATTAGCATAAAAATGGACTCATTTGAGCAGTTATGCCGTGAGCGGCGATCGATTCGTAAGTTTACGGATCAGGCAGTAGAGAAAGAAAAGATCGATTATATGTTGCGCTGTGCGCTGATGTCGCCGGCGGGTAAGCGATTGAATCCGTGGGAGTTTTATGTGCTGACGGAAAAGGAGAAGATAGCTCCTCTGGCGGCGTGCAAGACCTACGGAAGCGGTATGATGGCGACGGCGACGGCGGCTATTGTGGTAGCGCTGGATAGTAAGGCGAGCGAGACCTGGATGTGTGACGGCGCGATCGCGGCGGAGCATATCATGCTGGCGGCTACGGAGCAGGGCGTAGGTTCGTGTTGGTGTCATATCCACGAACGCGAGGACTCGGAGCGGCTGGTAAGAGAGGCCGCAGGGATTCCCGAAAACCTGACGGTGCTGTGCGTGATCGCGTTGGGCTACAAGGACGAGGAACGGAAGCCCTATGATATAGAGAAACTGATGTACAATAAAATTCACTAGTTCACTAGTAGACTAGTCCACTAGTGCACTAGAAAAAATAGATATATGAGTAAACCGATAATAGCAATTACAGCCGGAGATATCAACGGCGTCGGATATGAGATTCTGCTGAAGGGAATAGCCGACCCGCATATCTGCGAGATATGCAAGCCGATCGTGTACGGCAACGCCAAGGTAGCGCGCGTACATATGCACACCTTGGATGAAGAGTATCATAACTTGCAGTTCAACCTCATTTCGTCGCCCAAGGATGCCAAGGACGGACGATTGAACCTGATCACGTGTTATCCGGACGATACGCCGGTGAACTTAGGTGTGTCGACGCCGGAGGCGGGCAAGGCTTCGCTGATGAGCTTGGAGCGTGCGACCAAGGACCTGAAGGCGGGTCTGGTAGACGCCCTTGTGACGGCGCCGATCAATAAGGAGAATATCCAGAGCGATACGTTCCGTTTCTCGGGTCACACGGAGTATCTGACTTCGCTCTTCGGCAACGGCGGCGACAGCCTGATGATGATGGTGAGCGAGCCGATGCGCGTAGCGCTGGTGAGCAATCACGTACCGCTGAGTAAGGTGCCGGAGATGATCACGGAGGAGCGGATACTGCATAAGCTGCAGGTGCTGAACAAGACGCTGCAGACCGATTTCATGATTCGCAAACCCCGTATCGCCGTCTTGGCGTTGAATCCACACGCAGGCGATAACGGACTGTTGGGGCATGAGGAGCAGGATATCATTATCCCGGCGCTAAAGAAAGCCGGTGAGGAGGGTATCTGGGCGTTCGGTCCGTACTCGGCCGACGGATTCTTCGGAGCCGGCAAGTACGTGCATTTCGATGCCGTGCTGGCAATGTACCACGATCAGGGTCTGATTCCGTTTAAGTCGCTGGATATGAACGGCGTTAACTTCACGGCGGGATTGGATATCATCCGCACCTCGCCCGACCACGGTACGGCCTATGATCTGGCGGGAAAGAACACCGCCAATGCGCAGAGTTTTGCGCATGCCTTGTATATGGCGATCGACCTATTGAAGACGCGTGCCGAGAGCAAGGAGTTGGTGAAAGACCCGCTGCCCTTTGAGGACAAACGTCCCGAACGCGAAAACCGTCAACCCAGAAATTTGAACTTTTTAAATCCGATAGAAGATAATGACAAGTAAAGAAATACGTAAGTCCTTTCTGGACTTCTTTGCCTCTAAGAATCACCGCGTAGTACCCTCGGCTCCGATGGTCATCAAGGACGACCCGACGCTGATGTTCACCAATGCGGGTATGAACCAGTTTAAGAATATCATCCTCGGCAACGACCCGATTCCGTATCCGCGTGCGTGCGACAGTCAGAAGTGTCTGCGCGTGAGCGGTAAGCACAACGACCTGGAGGAAGTAGGTCATGACACCTACCACCACACGATGTTTGAGATGTTGGGCAACTGGTCGTTTGGCGATTACTTCAAGCAGGAAGCGATTGACATGGCCTGGGAGTATATCGTCGATGTACTGAAGATCGACCCGTCGAATCTGTATGCGACGGTGTTTGAGGGTTCGCCCGAGGAGGGTCTGAGTCGCGACGAAGAGGCTGCCTCGATCTGGCTCAAGCATCTGCCGGCTGATCATATCATCAACGGTAACAAGCACGATAACTTCTGGGAGATGGGCGAGACGGGTCCCTGCGGTCCGTGCAGCGAGATCCACGTGGATAGCCGTTCGGCCGAGGAGCGTGCCAAGATGCCGGGACGCGAATTGGTGAATAAGGATCACCCGCAGGTCATCGAGATATGGAACATCGTCTTCATGCAGTTCAACCGCAAGGCGGACGGCAGTTTGGAGCCGCTGGAGCATAAGGTGATCGATACGGGAATGGGATTTGAACGCCTCGTGCGCACGCTGCAAGGCAAGCAGTCCAACTACGACACCGACGTGTTCCAACCGATGCTGAAGAAGATCGGCGAGTTGACGGGTGCGGAGTACGGCAAACAGGAGGATACGGATGTGGCGATGCGCGTGATAGCCGACCATATCCGCACGATTGCTTTCGCGATCGCCGACGGACAGTTGCCGAGCAACGAGAAAGCGGGCTATGTCATCCGTCGTATTCTGCGTCGCGCCGTGCGCTACGGATATACGTTCCTGGGTCAAAGGGAGGCGTTCCTCTATAAACTCGTGCCGCAACTCATTAGTGATATGGGCGAAGCCTATCCGGAGCTGACGAAGCAGGAGCAGCAGATCATCCCCGTCATCAAGGCGGAGGAGGAGGCCTTCCTACGTACGCTGGATAAGGGTATCGGCTTGCTGGATAAGCTGATGGAGGATGCCAAGAAAGCCGGTAAGACGGAGGTGAGCGGCGTGGACGTGTTTACCTTGAAGGACACCTACGGATTCCCGCTCGATCTGACCGAACTGATCTTGCGCGAGAACGGTATGACCACCAACGAGGACGAATATAACAAGGCCTTGGCGCATCAGAAGGAGATGGGTCGTTCGGCCAATAAGCAGGAGTTGGGCGACTGGACGGTGCTCAAGGAAGGCGAGACGGAGTTTGTGGGCTACGACGAACTGGAATGCGAGACTGAGATCTTGCGCTATCGCAAGGTGAGCCAAAAGGGCAAGGAGTTCTATCAGGTGGTACTCTCTCGCACACCTTTCTATGCAGAAATGGGTGGCGAAGTCGGAGATACAGGAGAATTAAAAATTCAAAATTCAAAATTCAAAATTATTGATACCAAGCGCGAGAACGGACTGCCTGTGCATATTATGACGGAACTGCCGGAAGATGTGCGCGGTACGCTGATCGCCGCAGTCGATGCGGAGCGTCGTCAGGCGATCAGTTGCAATCACTCGGCTACGCATATTATCCACTATTGCCTGCGTCAGGTGCTGGGCAAACATGTGGAGCAGAAGGGTAGTCTGGTGACGCCGGATAGTCTCAGATTTGACTTTAGTCATTTTCAGAAGGTGACGCCGGAGGAGTTGCGTCAGGTGGAGAAACTGGCCAATCAGATGATCCGTCAGGATCTGCCGCTCACAGAGAGCCGTCACACCCCGATTGCGAAAGCCAAGGAGATGGGAGCGATGGCCCTGTTTGGCGAGAAATACGGCGACGACGTGCGCGTGATTCAATACGGCCCGAGTATCGAGCTCTGCGGCGGATGCCATGTCGGGAGTACCGGTCGTATCGGCAGCGTGCGGATATTGATGGAGACGAGTGTAGCAGCCGGCGTACGTCGTATTGAGGCCGTGACGGCAGCTAAGGCCGACGAACTATACTACACGGCGCAGGATATGCTCAACGGACTGCGTGCCTTGTTCAACAACGCTCCCGACCTCGCCGGAGCCATTCATAAGTCGATCGAGGAGAACGCCGGGCTGAAGAAGCAGATCGAGGTGTTCATGGAGGAGAAGATAGCCGGATTCTGCGACCGACTCATTGCATCTGCGGAGGACTATCAAGGCATCAAATTGGTTCGTCTTATGGGAGAACAAAACCCCGATATGATACGTGGCGTGCTGCCGCTCATGCGCGGTAAGATGTGCAACCAACGCTGCGCCCTCGTGGCAGCTACCGAGTACCAAGGCAAGCCGACGATTGCCGTGTTCCTGAGCCAGCCGCTGGTGGACGAAGGCAAGAATGCGGGTCAGATGATCAAGGCAGCCGCCAAACATATCCAAGGCGGCGGAGGCGGTCAACCCTGGATGGCAACAGCCGGCGGACGTGACGTGAACGGACTCGCGGCTGCGATGGAAGAGTTGTTGGAAGGATTGTTGTAGTATGAAACTGCCAACTGCTTATCTCCCCAATGAAGTGCGTAGTGCTGCGCGATTTGTGATCGTAGGCACGACGGGTATGTTTGTGCAGGACGGTATCTACCGTCTTGCGCTCTACTTGATGGGAGTAGACCCGGAGGGCGAAGCCGGACTGGTATATGTGGCCTTTGCCATCGGATTCATCATCGAGATGGTTCTCAATTACTTCTTCTCGGCCTGGTACACCTTCGGCACCAAGCCGACATGGAAGAATGCCGGAGGGTTCATCTTGGCGCGCGTGATTAACTACGGCGTGCAGAACCTGTTCCTATGGATGATCATTGCTGCGGGTATCAGTGCCAATAATGCAGGATTCCCGTCGATCTTCCTGGCCGGTATCGTCAATTTCTTTATCCTGAGACTCTTCTTCAAGCAAAAGAACAAGAACCCCTTACAAGTGCCCAAAGATGAAAATATACAAAGCTAATATATTGTTTACCCCGACTCCGGGGAAGCTGAAGATCATCCCGAACGGGTATATCGTCGTCAAGTCCAACGGCCTGATAGAGGGCGTGTATGAGGAGTTGCCGGAGAACCTCGACTGGCGTCGTCAGGTGATGGACTTTGGTAATAAATTGCTCATTCCGGCCTTCAACGACCTGCACGTGCATGCGCCGCAGTACCGTAATATGGGTTTGGCGCTGGATTTGGAGTTGCTGCCGTGGTTGAATACCTACACCTTCCCCGAGGAGGCGAAGTTCAGCGACCCCGACTACGCGCGGCGGATGTACCGCCGCTTTGTGCACGAACTATGGATGCAGGGTACGATGCGGAGTGCCGTCTTTGCCACGATTCATCCGGTCTCGACGCGCATATTGGCTGACCTGTTTATGCAGGCAGGGATGGGAGCGTACGTGGGTCTCGTAGCCATGAACCGCAATAGCCCCGAGAACCTGGAGAACACGACTGCCGAGGTGATAGAGGGTATGCGAATGCTCAAGCAGCACCTAGACGAACACTGCGACGACGGGCTCGTTCAGCCTATTATCACGCCGCGGTTCGTGCCCTCGTGTTCGGATAAGATGCTCCGTGCCTTGGGCGAGTTTGCCAAGGAGACGGGATTGCCCGTACAGTCGCACCTGAGCGAGAACCGCACGGAGATCGACTGGGTGAAGGAACTGGAACCGGAGAGCACCTGCTACGGCGATGCCTACAACCGCTACGGCCTGTTTGGCCAGACGCCTACGTTGATGGCCCACTGCTGCTATACCGACGGCGAAGAAATGGAGTTAATGCGAAAGAACGGCGTATATGTGGTGCACTGTCCGATGTCCAACAGCAACCTCTCGAGCGGGATGGCGCCTATCCGTAAGTTCCTCGATGCCGGCATTCATGTGGGGCTGGGAACGGACGTGTCGGCGGGACATCATATGTCGATGATGCGCGTGATGCAGTATGCGATACAGGTCTCCAAACTCAACTATGCGCAGACCAAGGGTGCGATGCCTTTCCTGAGCCTGAGCGAGGTGCTCTATTTGGCAACCAAAGGCGGAGGCTCGTTCTTCGGTAAGGTGGGTTCGTTTGAGGAGGGCTATGAGTTTGATGCTCTGCTCATCGACGACACGTACCTCAACTACGATAACTACAGCCTTGAGCAGCGGCTGGAACGCTATATCTACCTCGGTGACGACCGCGATATCAAGCGTCGTTTCTGCCGCGGAGTGGAATTGCCGGAACCGGTGTTTGGGTAAGGTGAAAGGTGAAAGGTGAAATGGAGTTAGTTCAGGTGCCGGAAAATAGGAGGCTGGTGTGGTATTTGGCCTTGGAGGAATACCTCGCTGAGCGGGTGAAGGAGGAACAGGTGTTCTTCTGGATCGTAGCGCCAACGGTCATCTTCGGCCGGCATCAGGTGATGCTCAACGAGGTGAACGTGCCGTTCTGCCGCGAGCGGGGTATCGCGATGTACCGGCGTAAGAGCGGAGGCGGGTGCGTATATGCCGACAGCGGCAACCTGATGATCTCGTATATCACGCCCGACACGCACGCGGAGAAGGTGTTTCAGCACTACCTCGACCTGCTCGCTGAGGCACTCCATAAGGCCGGTTACCCGGCGGTGAAGAGCGAACATAACGATGTGTTGGTGGGCGATAGGAAAGTGAGCGGCAATGCCTGCTACGCGCTGCCGACCGGTACGATCGTACACGGCACGCTCTTGTGGAACGTGGATTTCGAGACCCTGCAGCAGGCCATCACGCCTACGAAGGAGAAACTGCAAAAGCACGGGGTAGAGTCGGTTCGTCAGCGCGTCGCGAACCTTGCCGAACTGCCGGCTACGGAACCGATACACTCGATACACGACATGCAGCGCTACCTTGCGGCATGCCTTACGACTAACGACCAACGACTAACGACCAACGACATCCAAGCAGTGGACCGTATCGAGCAGACCTACCTCGACCCCTCCTTTATCAATGACAAATAATGACCCTACGGCTTGCCGATCGTCAGAAATGGTAAATATTCTTTAATCTTTAATCTTTAATCTTTATGAAATCTCTCATCGCATCCCCTCTTGCCCCCAAGGCAGTCGGACCTTACAGCCAAGCGCTGAACTTGAACGGAACCGTATTTGTATCCGGCCAACTGCCCGTTGATCCCGCTACCGGCACGATGGCTCCCACCATCGATGACCAGACGCGTCAGTCGCTCACCAATCTCCGTAATATCCTCCGCGAGGGCGGACTGGATTTGACGGATATCGTTAAGACGACGGTGCTGCTGGCAGATATTCAGGACTTTGCGCCGATGAATGCTGTCTATGCTGAGGTATTCGAGGCTGCGGCTCGCGAGGCCGGCGTAGCGCCCGTCTTCCCCGCTCGCGTGTGCTATCAGGTAGCAGCGCTGCCGATGAATGCCCGCGTAGAGATCGACTGCATTGCAGGGAAATAGGTTCTCGGCGGCCGCGGTTATTTACGGGATAACGTGATACCGGTATACCGAACGGGCGGCCGAAAGTCCAACGAGGGAAAATGTTGTACTTTTGCAGCAGATATTAAATAAAACTAGGATGGTAAATAGCGATATTCGTACGATATGGTATAATTATAAGTCGGAATTTTTCTTCGGTCTTGTGTTGTCGGCCTTGCTTATCGCCAGCACTTTCCTCTCGCGGCTTATCCCGGAGGAGTTCTTTGATAACTTCCTCAACCCCGCGCTCAGTTTTGCCTTTGCAATGGTCTGTTTTTTCGGTGCAGGGCTGTGCCTGAGGCATATGGAGGGCAACCGCATCCGTCGGGTGTGGGCCGAGATACTCATCCTTTGGGGGATGTGGGAGATAGTGATGGTGGCGTTGTTCAAGACGGCGTACAATCCTTTTCAGGTAGGCAATGCCATTATGGAGAGCACTCCGATGCAGTTGGCCTGTGTGTTTGCCTGGCTGCTGCTCATCTATCCCCGTATCTCGATACGTCCGGGAAAATTCAATTGGGGACGCAGTGCGCTGTTCCTGTTGCCGGTAGCGCTGCTCGGCCTCATCGATTATCTGGTACCCATCGACTTACGCATCATCATCGCGCTGTATCCGATAGGGCTGATGTATATCGTTTTTCTGAACATACGCAGGTATCGCCAATGGTGCGAGGATAACTTCTCCACCTTTGACGATATCGATGCGCAGTGGTTCGTGCGGTATATGGTGATGATCGTGCTTTCCGGCGCTGTGTTCTATTACCTATGTCTGAGCGACGATCCGGCTCGCGCCTTCACCCAGCAATGGTATCTTATGTTCGTCCTGGCCTACACCACCGAACAGGTGCTCTATCGTCCCGACCCCTGGGAGCGCTTGCGCAGTACGGCAGTGGAGGAGTCGGCAGAGCCTAATCCCGTCGTGGTAGCCTATCGCGAGGAGCTGGAGGCCTGGATCGAAAAGGAGAAGCCGTACCTGAATCCCGACTTCCAGCTGAACGACCTGCGTGAGGTGCTGCCGATGAACCGCACCTACCTCAGCCAATTCATCAATGCGGAGTACGGGTGTAATTTCTATAAATGGGTCAATGCGCTGCGCGTGGAGGAAGCCAAGCGTCTGATGGACGAGCAGCCGGAACGGAAACTGAAAGACATATCCCAACAATGCGGCTTTGCTTCATCGACGACTTTTACCCGCACTTTTCTCCGCGAAACGGGTATGACACCCAAAGAGTGGATCGAAAAAACATACAATGCGTAAATTTTTGACCCATTTTGCATACAATTCGTAAAAAAAAAGCACGCGCGTATTGCGTACGTGCGAAATATTTTGTATCTTTGCGGGAATTTTTGACGAAACAAACAACCATTTAAACAAATTATACAAACAAAATGAAAAAGATTCAATTACTCTTGGCGGCTATCTTAGCCGTAATGATGACCTCTTGTGTCAAGTTCAAGACCGAAGCAACGGTGGACGTAGAGGTGACGAAGGACGGAAAAGCTGTTTCCGGCGTAGTAGTGTACAAATTCAAGGACAACGGCCTGGGTGAAGGTTCTACGCTCTATAAGAGCAACAACAGCGGCAGCGAGACCACCGATGGCAGCGGTGTAGCTCATTTCGAACTCAAGTCGCCGGATGATCTGGATCCGAGCGATATAGCCGGTGTGGAGAACACCGATCAGGCTACCTTCTTCTTCTGCACCTACGATGCAGAGGGTACGCGTAACGGTATCGTATCCGCTCAGGTCAAAACAGGCGACAAGAAAACGCTGAAACTCATCATGCAGGATGTAGAGTCCGGCGATCCGTTTTAAGGTAAAAAACATGTAAAATCAAGTTAATATGAAGAAATTATTTTCATTGGCAGTCGTATGCTGCCTCGCGGTAATGGCCGCCATGTTTTGCTCGTGTCAATCGGATAAGAGCAGTTATCAGTACATCGTTTCTCTGGACGACTCGATCGAGCAGGATCCGAATATGTGCATGCAGTTTGAGTTGAACGCCCTGCCTGTCATCGTTACTGAGATGCAGAAGACCTCCGATCAGGCGGGTTCGATCATCTACAAGGACACCAAGTCGAACGCCGACAAGCGTGCCAAAGATGCGTTTGCAACAGGTGTTGCCAAGCTGCGCGAGGGTGGTATCGGTTCGTACAAGGATCTCGTAGTGGTGCTCAAAGCGCTGAATAACGAGACCAACAAGTGGGAAGTGATAGACCGCGTAACGCTCTAATCAGGTATGCGAGGCTGATTACCTCGCATATTTGCAAAATAACAACACCCCGCCGATAGGCGATGAAGGGGACACCAACGAATAAAAACAAACAGGAATCGAATCGCATATGAAACATCTTCTTTTTTCCGACAGCGAAATCAACACCG
>CAMJDT010000048.1 GCA_946404495.1 uncultured Bacteroidales bacterium | reverse complement strand
TCCTTGCATTGGCCTCAGCCGGTACGTTGTGGAACTGCTCCCAGAAATAGCTGTCGATGCGCTCCACCAGGTCCGTACGGTCCTGATTGCTTTTGTCGATACGGCGTTTCAGCGCCAAGGCATCAACGGGATTGATCTCCGGGTCGCGGATGATGTCCTCCAGATGCCATTGTACCACATCGATCCAGTTCTTGCGGTAGAGGTCGTATTCGATCGTCCCCTCCTGATAGGGATTCGGACACGGGGTGTCCACATGATTGGTCTTGTGGTAGTCCTCCACAGCTTGGTGGAAAATCGCATTACTCAGTTCGGTAAATTTCATATCTGTAGTTTTTACGTATGTTTGCTAATAGTATTTGCGTACGCGTATGTACATCGTCACGCCGATGGCCAAGAAGATGAAGTTGGGTATCCAGGCTGCCCAAAACGGCGACATCAGTCCGCCGGCCGAGAACGTTCCCGACACGGTGGAGAAGAGGATATACGCTGCCGAGAGTACAATGCCTATGCCAAGGTTCTTACTCGTACCGCCGCGCACTTTTCTGCAACTCATCACAAAGCCTAACAGCGTCATGATAAAGGCTCCTATCGGCGAAGCAAAACGCTTATGCCATTCGGTCTCGAAGGCCTGCAGGTTGGCCGCACCGCGGTCGTGCTGCCGTTTCAGATAAGCGCCCAATTCGGGATTGGTGAGTTGCTGCGCCATCTCGGCCGTGAGGAACAACTCATCGGGCAGCAGCGGTATGATCGTGTCGAGACGGTAGCCGCGCGTGAGCGACTCATTCAGCCCGTCGAAGTCGCGGCGGGTGTAGGTCTCAAAGTGCCAGTTATACGCGCTGTCGTGTACGATCCTGTCGGCCGTGATACGCGTCTTGAGCGTCTTGTCCTCGAAGTGCTCGTACGAGGTACGATAACCCGTCTGATTGGTCTGACGGTAAGTCTCGATATAGAGTATCGTGCCCGGTCCCACTTTCATCTGCACGTTGCGGGCATTCTCGCTGGTGAAGTGGTCGATGTATTTGTCGGTGAAATCCAGTAGCTTTCCCGACGCCGGCGGTATCACATAGCCGCCGAGCCAGAAGGTGAAGATAAACAGTATCGTCGCCGATATGAGATACGGACGAAACAACCGCTGGATGCTCATGCCGGTAGCCATCATCGCGATGATCTCGCTGTTGCCGGCCAATTTGGAGGTGAAGAAAATGACGGAGATGAAGATAAACAACTGGCAGAACATGTTAGTATAGTACGGGATAAAATGGATGTAATATCCCATAATTATATCCCGCCAGCTGAGTTGGTACTCGTAGAAGTTGTCCAGTTTCTCGGTGATGTCAAAGACGATACCAATACTCAGTATCAGCAAGATCGAGAACACGAAGGTGCCCAAGAACTTGCGGATAATATATAGGTCCAACTTCTTCAAATATCAATTGTCAATTGTCAATTATCGTACTGTTTTAGCAGATCGTTCGAGGCTTTAGCCGAGATAAGAACTATCACAGTCTCGCTGTGATCCTCGGAATCATCTCATCTTTCCAACTCTTGTAATCGCCTGCCAGTATATGCTTCCGCGCTTCGCCTACGAGCCATAAATAGAACGCGAGGTTATGGATCGAGAGGATCTCCAGTCCCAACATCTCTTCGCTGTGAATCAGATGCCTCACATACGCGCGTGTATAAGCGTGGTCCACGTAACTCGTTCCCGCCGGATCCAACTCCGTAAAATCGTCCTCCCACTTCTTGTTGCGCATATTGATCACGCCGTTCTGCGTGAAGATCATACCGTTGCGTCCGTTTCTCGTCGGCATGACGCAGTCGAACATATCTACGCCCCTTTCGATCGCCTCCAATATGTTCCACGGCGTACCTACCCCCATCAGATACCGCGGTTTATTCTTCGGCAGGATATCGTTCACCACCTCGATCATCTCATACATCACCTCTGTCGGTTCGCCTACCGCCAGACCGCCTATCGCATAGCCGTCTCGGTCCAGGTCGCTCAGCCGCTTGGCAGCTTCCTGCCTCAAATCCGTATAGACGCAGCCTTGTACGATCGGAAACAGATGCTGCTTGTAGCCGTACGGACACTCCGTCTCGTCGAATCGCTTGATGCAGCGGTCGAGCCATCGGTGCGTCCTCTCCATCGACGACAAGGCATACTTCTTATCCGCCGTTCCCGGACAGCACTCATCGAAGGCCATCATGATATCAGCGCCGATCTCGCGCTCGATGTCCATCACATTCTCCGGCGTGAACATCAGCTTCCGCCCGTCTATATGCGACGAGAACTGCACACCGTCGTCCGTCATCTTTCTTATGTCGGTCAGCGAGAACACCTGATAGCCGCCTGAGTCGGTCAGTATCGGCCTATCCCAGCCCTCAAAACGATGCAACCCGCCTGCCTTGTGCAGAATCTCCGTGCCCGGACGCAGATATAGATGGTACGTATTGCCCAGTATAATCTGCGCCTTGATGTCCTCCTTCAGGTCGCGAAAAGGCACACCCTTCACCGTACCGACCGTACCTACTGGCATAAAGATAGGCGTCATGATATCGCCGTGGTCGGTGTGGACTACACCGGCGCGAGCCTCCGTGCGGGAATCGGTATGTTGTAACTCAAAGAACATCGCTTAGGGGAATATGATTTGGGGTTTGAATGTCTTGGCCTCTTCGGGCGTCATCAGGGCATAGGCCATGATAATGACTGTGTCACCCACATGGATCAGGTGGGCTGCGGCGCCGTTCATGCAGATGCACTTACTGCCGCGACGACCCGGTATCGTGTAGGTCTCCAGTCTTGCGCCGTTCGTCACGTCCACGACGCTCACTTTCTCGCCCGCCATGATTCCGGCCGCTTCCATCCAGGCCTCGTCGATCGTGATACTGCCTATATAATCCACGTTCGCTTCCGTCACCTTCACACGGTGAATCTTCGATTTCAGAATATTGAGAAACATAAAATCAATTACCTTTCACTTTTCACTTTTCACTTTTCACTTTTCACTCTTCTCCCGATGATTTCCTTGCAGGCCTCTTCGGTCAGTTGGTCTATCCGCGTGTTCTTCGGCAGACGTACATTGCCCTCGGGGGTCTTGAGATAGCATCCGTAGCGACCTTGCATCACATGGATATCGCCGAAGCTGCGCAGCGGTTTCTGGCTGTCGGCTTTCTCCTGCAGCATCTTCTTTACATCCTCTTCGGTGAGTGTCATCACATCTTTCCCTTTCGGCACGGATACGTACGCGTCGCGGTATTTGATATAGGGTCCGTACTTACCCTGACCCGTGATCACTTCGTCTCCGTCGATGACGGCTACTACGTGCGGCTTGAGGTCCTCAAACAGCTGCAGCGCCTCCTCCAGCGTGATCGTATAGATCGACTGACCCTTTTTCAGCGACGCAAACCGCGGCTTGCCGTTCTCGGCATCGCCGATCTGGATGCAGGGACCGATCTTACTGATCTTCGCGATGATCGGTTCGCCGGTCTCGGGGTCACTACCCAGCACGCGACCGTCCACCTTGCCCGAAGGGATCTTCTTTATCAGCGGATGGAAGGTGCGGTAGAAACTATCTACGACCTTCTCCCACTCCGCCTTGCCCTCTGCGATATAGTCGAAGTTCTCCTCTTCCTTGGCCGTGAAGTCGTAACTCATGATCTCAGGGAAATGCTCCACCAGAAAATCATTCGTGATCTTACCCAAATCCGTGGGCAGCAACTTCTGATTATCCTGACCGTACAACTCGGTTTTCTTCTTATCGGTCATCTTGCCGTTAGCAATCGTGATCGTATTAAACTCACGCTTCTTGCCCGGCACGTTACCGCGCTCCACGTACTTGCGGGTGATGATCGTATCGATAATCGCCGCATAGGTGGAAGGACGACCGATTCCTAATTCCTCCAACTTCTTCACCAGCGATGCCTCCGTATAGCGGAACGGAGCCTTGGTGAAGGTCTGCTGACCTACAAACCCCGTCGCCTCTACCTTCCCTCCCTCCTGCATTACGGGCAGGATCGACTCGCCGGCCTCCGACTCGTCGTCGGTGGACTGTACATACAGGCGCATGAATCCGTCGAAGAGAATCGTCTCGCCGGTAGCGATGAAGGTGTACGGCAACGTACGTGTCGTCACCTCGATACGCGTCGTCTCGGTCTCGGCATCCGCCATTTGCGAAGCCAAGGCACGCTTGCGAATCAGATCATACAACCTACGTTCATCGTTGTTCTGACCCGCCGAAGCAATACTCATGTTCGTCGGACGAATCGCCTCGTGCGCTTCCTGTGCACCCTTGGACGAGGTCTTGAATTGACGTGCGTGGTGGTATTTCTCGCCGTATTCGCCTACGATCTCTTTCTTCGCCGTAGCAATCGCCAATCCGCTCAGATTAACCGAGTCGGTACGCATATAGGTGATCCATCCGGCTTCGTACAATGCCTGCGCCAATCGCATCGTGCGGCTGACGGGGAACTTCAGCTTCCTCGCTGCCTCCTGTTGCAACGACGAGGTCGTGAACGGCGGCGCCGGCGAGCGGTGCTGAGGCTTCTTGCTGATAGCCGTAATACTGAACGGAGCATCCTTACACTCGTTCAGGTACGCTACGGCTTCACTCTTGGTGGTGAATCGATGGTTCAACTCCGTATGCAGTACCACCTCCTTGCCTTCGGCATTCAGTCCCTTGAAATCAGCAGTCACGCGGTATAGCGCTTGCTCCTCAAAGGCCTCGATCTCACGCTCGCGCTCTACGATGAGACGAACGGCTACCGACTGTACGCGACCGGCCGACAGACCGGTCGTCACCTTGCGCCAGAGTATCGGACTCAACTCAAAGCCCACGATACGGTCCAGCACGCGACGCGCCTGCTGGGCATTCACCAGGTTATAATCGATCTGCCTCGGATTGGCTATCGCATCCAATATGGCAGGCTTCGTTATCTCATGAAAGACGATACGTTTGGTCCGCTCCGGCTTCAATTGCAGTACCTCCTGCAGGTGCCAGGCTATAGCTTCTCCCTCACGGTCTTCATCGGATGCCAACCACACGCAGTCAGCCTTCCGTGCCTCTTTCTTTAGGGTCTCCAATAGCGCCTCCTTCGTCGGATCGATGACGTAATTCGGCTGATAGTGGTTCTCAAAATCAATTCCAATACTGTTCTTGCCTTGTCCCTCTATGTCGCGTACGTGGCCTTTCGACGACAGCACGTGGTAATCTTCTCCCAGAAACTTACCGATAGTTTTTGCTTTCTCCGGGGACTCGACGATTACTAAGTTTTTACTCATAGTTCATTCTTTGCGTTTCTTTTTCGCCCGATTCTTCTCGCCCGCTATGCTCTTATGCTCGCAGCGTTTTATCCCGCCCGCTATGCTCATAGGCTCGCAGCGTTTTTTCCCGCCCGCTATGCTCATAGGCTCGCAGCGATTTTTCCCGCCCGCTATGCTCTTATGCTCGCAGCGTTTTTTCCTGCTCGCTATGCTCTTATGCACGCAGCGTTTTTTCCCGCCCGCTATGCTCATAGGCTCGCAGCGTTTTTTCTCGCTCGCTATGCTCTTATGCACGCAGCGATTTTTCCCGCTCGCTATGCTCATATGCTCGCAGCGATTGATTCGGCCGGCAAAGATACTGCTTTTTTCCGACATACGCAAATTAAAATGCAAAAAATCACCCGCGAGAGCGATTTTTTTGATTTATGATTGCAAATCAATCTCACCCGTCACCTTCGTTTTTCCCCCTCTCTTTTCCGAAAATCAGCTGCATTTTAGCAGCAAAACACGTAAACGACACGTAAACGAGACGTAAACGACACGTAGTCGACACGTAAACGACACGTAATCGGTAGCCGACGTTTACCTGACACTTCCCTGTCGTGTACCCCGTTTTTTGGACACATTATACGTACTTTTCGCATATATACCCCAAAAAATATTCGCAGATTTCTCGAGTCTAAACAATAATCTTGTCCAACTATGAAATCAGTCTTATCGCCTCTCTGCGCATCAATTTGGGATAGCTCAATGATGAAAAATGCACCTTTTTTACAAAAAAAATGAAAAATTTCAATTATCAATTTTCAATTATCAATTATTTTTCGTATCTTTGCAGGCTAATTTGTGGAAAAATGATCATCATCGGTATAGAAACGAGTACACGGGTTTGTTCCGCGGCCCTGATGAAGGACGGACAAACCCTGAGACAGGAGATCAGTCTCGACTCCGGCAATCACGCCGGACTGCTGCCCGTATATATCGAAACATTGCTCGCCTACGCGCACGAAAACAACTTGCATATCGATGCTGTTGCGCTCAGCGAGGGCCCCGGCAGCTATACGGGTCTCCGCATAGGCCTCAGTACGGCGAAGGGACTCTGCTACGGTTTGGACGTACCGCTCGTTGTCGTGCCGACCACCGAGGTGCTCTGCGCAGCCGTAATGGCGAAAGGCGAGAACTTGGAGCAGATACTGCTATGCCCGATGATTGATGCCCGACGCATGGAGGTCTATACCGCGCTCTACAGCTGCTGCGGCGAGAAGCTGCACGCCGAGACCGACATACAGGCGCTCATCGTCGATAGCCCGGATGCCCTGCCCGATCGCCCGATGGTTTACTTCGGCGATGGAGCGGAGAAGTGCCAATCGGTATTGGAGAACGAGCACCGACACTATCTCGCCGGTATCGTGCCGGAAGCGCAGTATATATCGCCGCTCGGCAAATGGCTGCGGACCAAAGAGGAGATAGCCTACTACGAACCCTTCTATCTCAAGGAGTTCGTGGCCGCACCCTCGCACGTGAAAGGACTGAAATAATTGACAATTGATAGTTGATAATTGACATTTGAAACGCGAAAGTAGAACATATTATTGTCTAATGAGAGGATTGCTGATCCTTTCAATTTTCACTTTTCATTTTTCCTTGTCCTCCTGCTCTACGCAGAAGAACACCGCCCTCTCGCGCTCGTTCCATCAGACCAAGACCTATTATAACATCTACTACAACGGTCGCCTGAGTTACGACGAAGGCATCCGGCAGATCAACACCTCTAACAAGGATGACTTTGCCGGTATCCTTAACCTCTATCCCGTCAGCAATCATCAGGCTGCGCAATCTTCGGCCTCCAAGATGGACCTCGCGATCGAGAAATGCCGTAAGTGCATCAAACTGCACTCCATCAAGTCGAAGCCCCAAAAGATCAACCCCAAGCGCAAAAGCGACCCCAAATACAAGGCGTGGCTCGAGCAAAAGGAGTTTAACAATAAGATGGACCTCGCCTGGATGATGCTTGGGCAGGCGGAGTTCTATAAGGGCGATTTCCTCGGCAGCGTAGGTACGTTCAACTACGTATCGCGCCTCTACGAGCAGGACAAGGACATCGTTGCCATGTGTCAGATCTGGGTTGCCCGCGCTTATGCCGAGATGGATTGGCTCTACGAAGCCGAGGACCTGATGCAGAAGGTCAATGTCGATGACCTCAAGCGCAAACATCGTCCGTTCTATTCGGCCGTAATGGGTGATATATTGCTCAAGCAGCAGCGTCCCCGCGAGGCGCTGCCCTATGTGCGTGTTGGCCTGCAGAGCGAGAAGAAACGCGGCTACAAGGCGCGCTTCACCTATGTGCTCGGTCAGCTCTACCAACTCGATCATCAGAACGCCAAAGCCAAAGATGCGTACAAAGAGGTCCTGCACCTGAACCCCGCTCCCGACCTTGAGTTCAACGCCCGTCTGCATTATGCCGAACTGGAGGGCGACACCGTCAAGACCGTCAAGGCGCTGCGCCGACAGGCTCGCCTCTCCAAGAACAAAGACCGCCTCGACCGCATTTACGGCACCATCGGCAATATCTTCCTCCAGAAGAACGACACCGCGCGGGCGATGGAGTTTTACCTGCTCGCGATCGAAAAGAGTACCCAAAACGGTCCTGAGAAAGCGGAGATACTCATCCTTGCGGGTGATATCTACTACGACCGGCATGACTACAAGAACGCTTCGCCGCTCTATTCCGAAGCCATTCATATCATCACCAACACGCACCCCGACTACCTGCGCGTACGCAAACTTAGCGAGGTGCTCGATGAAGTGGTGGTCAACGAGGATGTCGTCACCCTGCAAGACTCCCTGCAGCACCTTGCTACGCTGAGCGAAGAGGAGCAACTCGCGATCGTCAACCGTCTCATCGAGGAACTCCGGGAACAGGAGCGGCAGGACTCGATCCGTGCCTCGGAAGAGCAACGCGAGGCGGAACTCGGTGACGGTAAGGCCGCTGTCAATACGCTCAATATGTTGGGCGGACCCAAGAGCGCAGCCGAGTGGTATTTCTACAATACGCAGCTCATGAATACCGGCAAACAGGAGTTCCAGAAGCTGTGGGGCAGACGTCCCCTCGAGGACGATTGGCGCCGCTTGAGTAAAGCGATGTCGTCGTCCGGCGGACTGATGACCTCCACAGAGAAAGAACTGCCGGAGGACGAAGACATGCAGCTCGCTCAAGGCGATTCTATCCCCTCCGACTCGACCCTCGTAGCCGATAAACCCGAGGTCGAACCTGTCACCGACCCGCACGACCCCGCCTATTACCTCCAGCAGATCCCCCGCACCGAGGAAGACTTCGCCGAGAGCAATCGTCAGATCGCTACCGCGCTCATCAACCTTATCGCCATCTATCGCGATAAGGTCGGCAACCAACTTCTCAGCGACGACGCCTTCTTCGACTACTGCCGCCGTTTCCCCAACGATACGGCCAACCTTGTGGACCTCTATTACATGCAGTACCTGAACGCCCTGCGCATCCAAAACGACACGCTCGCCGACCGCTACCGCTACGATATCGTGCATCGTTTCCCCAATACCCAGCAGGCGCGTATCGTCAGCGACCCCAATTACTTCGAACGGCTGCGGCATATCAGTTTCGTGCAGGATTCCCTCTACGAGGCTACCTACGATGCCTTCCGCCGGGCTGAGTTCCGCACCGTGAAGCAGAATACCCAATATGCCGAGGATAGCCTTAACCTCAGCCCCCTCATGCCGCGCTTCCTCTTCCTCAACGCGATCGCCAAAGCCAAGACGGAGGGCCAGGATGCTTTCATCGCCGCCTTACGCGACATGGTAGCGCGCTATCCCGATAGCGAAGCGGGTTCGATGGCCCGCGACTTCCTTGCCCTCATGAACCAAGGCAGCGAAGCCCAACAGGATCAGAGTGCTATGACCGGCTTAGCCGACAAGCGCGACGAAATCACTACTGAGGAAGAGCATCGCGACAGCACCGCGGCCTTCTCCACAGAGCGTAACGAACCCAGCTATGCTCTGCTCGTCATGCCTATCGTTCATGGCACGAACGATACCGAAGCCGACACGCTCCAGACCGCCCGGATGAATCGCCTCCTCTACGAAGTAGCCCTCTTCAACTTCACGCAGTTCCTCATCAAGGACTTCGACCTCATGCAGCTGCCCTACCTCACCCGCACCGAGTGCGCGCTCCAAGTCACGGGACTGGAAAACATGAGCGAGGCTGAGTGGTATATCGGTCTTATCCAGAATAACCCCGACCTGCAGGCTACCTTCCGCGAACTCCAAGTGCAGCCCATGCCTATAACAGAAACGAACTATCGATTGCTCAATAGTCCGTTTACCGTAGCCGAATATCAGGAGTTCCTGACTTCTCAGGCGGCTAAAACATCCACTTCACGCCCGCAACGCCGTTAATACCAATCGTCTGATAGGTATAGAAGATGTCGTGCTTGCGGTTCAGCAGATTATTCAGCTCGAGATATACGTGCAACCAAGTGTTGATCTTATAGTTGGCTCCCAGACGGAGGTCAACTACCGGCTTGAGCGTCACGTCACCGTTGGTGGTGAGCGCGGCACGCTTGCCGACGAAGATATTATCCGAATAGAGCGACCACTTGCTGTTGATATTGGCATCTACGCGTAGGTGCAGATCCCACGACGGACGGTCGTATGCCGTGTTGGGCGTCACCGAAAGGGTCGGAATAGCCGTGCTCACCACCGTCGGCACCTCTACATTATCCTGGTAGTTGACATAGAAATTACCCGCCAGCAGGATATGCACGATATCCTGATAGTGGTAGGTGATCTCAGCACCCACTTTCCATTGCTGCCAATCGCTGTAGAAATAGTTGAGATAGGCATTGGGATTTGCCGCCAGATACGTTGCATCCGGTGACAGGAATACCGACTGATTCTTCAGCAACGCATAGTGTGCATACACATCGATAAGCAGGTTGCTCACAGGCTTGATCTTCAGTCCTAAGAAAGCATCCACCGGCGTGTAGGCACTCACATGGTGCGAGGTGATACCCGGTATAATCATCAGGTAGGGGTTCATATTCAGATAGCCCTCCAGCGTACCGAAACTGTACTTACCTTCCGCGCCGCCGTATAGGGCCAGCAACTCAGGCAGCACGCGATACTCTACCTTCACGTTGGGCGAAGGTGCAAACGATATATCCTGACTGCCGGACATCATCTGTCCCTTACCAATGTTCAGATCCAGGTTAACACCCGCGTGTACGCGCACCTTGTCGCCCTCATAGGCGTAGAAAGGTTCGAGGCGGATACCGTGCCGCGCGTTGTAGAGCGAGTCGGCCAGAGTCTGCTTCGGGCTGATGCTGTAGAAAGCGTTCTGCACAAAGAGGTTCATACCCGCGTGGTGCAGGTCAAAGGCGTAGTCGATGTTAGCGTGCGTACGCACAAAATGCTCGGCGGCTACGCTCGGTGCAATCAGTGCTGCATATCCGGTCTGCACACGCCATTGGAAGTCATTGCCCTTACGCGCCTTGAGTCCCACATTGGCGGCTACCGACCACAGCGCCTGTTTGTCATCGGCCTTGAGATCGGAGTAGTGCTTGATGGTCAGCCCGTCGTCGAAGTCGTAATACCGGCCATAGAGCGTATAGAAACGGCTCGCACCCTCCACGTCGAAGTACAGCTCGTAGTCCGAATACTGCTTCTTGAGGTTCATGCCAATTCTCGTATCCTCCCACGTCTTGCGTCCCCACTGACCGTTATGATGCGCATAGAGATTCATCATAATGGTCTTATGCGGCTGCAGGCGGTAGTTGAAATGCAGGCGTGTGAGCGGATGTCCGATAGCTCCCTCTAGGTAGTTATGCGTCGGTTCGGCGTAGGTGAAGTTGGTGAGCGAGCAGTCCAGGGTATTGAAGTTAAACGCCGTCTTCAGCGCTTTCGCATAGGTCGAATAGCGCGGTTCCACGGGTTGGATCTGTATCTGCAAGCGTTGCGGATTGACCGACAACTTGCCGGCGTGCTGGATGATGGGTTGGAACTCACGCTCTACCGTCACCTCGCGTTGCAGTATCGTATCCTGATTAGCCTCTTCCTGTGCTTGCAATCCGAGGCTCGCGACCATCAGCGCCGCGATGATTAGACTCTTCTTTCTCATACTTCGTCCTCCTCTTCCGGTTCGGTTGTTTGTGCATTCTCCAGATCGGTGATAGCCTGCAGGTGCTCGTTGACGATATCCTGGATATCATCCTCACCCTTGTAGTTGGTCTGCAAGGTCAGCAGGTACTGACGTGCCTGGAACAGATCGCCTCTTTGTACGTTGATATCCGAGAGCAGTATCAGGCTCTTGGCCAACCAGTACTGATGCTGCGTATTGGTCTGTGCAAAGGCCATGATTTCTTCCTCTGCATTATCCAAGGCGCCCAAGTGGTAATAGCAATCGGCTACCAGGTACTTGGCTTCCGCACCGGTCTCAATGCGTACGTCCTTGCTCAGCGGCGTTAGATCCACTACCGCCAATCCGTAACTGCCGGCACGGTAATACGCGCGACCGCGATTATAGAGTGCCTCGTTGCGCACATCGGTCTCCTGATTGTCATCCGCGAGGATCTCCGTCGCGATATCCACGGTTGTCTGCTGGTCGCCTAAGAAATACGAGGTACGCAGTATACCCAGTTGTGCCGCCGTGGTCTGCTTGGCAGTCGTTGCCATCGGCAACAACTTGCGGAAATAGGTGCGGGCGGTCTCGTAGTCGCGGCTGTCGAAACTGAGTTCAGCTATGCGCGTGTAGGCCTCCGGCATATAGGGATTACCCTTGATCTCGATAAGCGAGAGATAGGAGTTGAGGGCGTTCGTCGTGTCGTTCAACCGATAGTAGGAGTCTGCCATATAATAGGCCGCCATCATACAGTAACGACCTCCGGCACAGTAACGGCTCAGGTAATTGCTCAAGCCGAGTGCTGCCTCCTTGTAGTTACCCTGCATATACTGCAACTCTGCCGTCACATAGGTCAGTGAGTCTTCCTCGGTCACTACGTTCATGTTCATGCTGCCCAACTGACGGGTGAAGGCCAGATAGTCGGTGATATTATTCGTCTCCACGTATATCTGTTCCATCCCACTCAGCGCTGCATAGGCTTCTTCGCTGCCCGGGTAACGCTCGATCGTCGTGCGGTAGGCCTCCAGGGCCTCCGTATATTGGCGTTGGGTGCGGTAGATCATGGCCAACTCTAGCGAAGCCTTGCGGGCATAGTTACTATTGGGATAGCTGGTAATCAGACGCGTATAGGCACCGATAGCCTCCACGTTCTTATCGGCTTGCAGTTGTGCGCGCGCGATTTCATATAAGGCATCGTCGGCGTAGTCCGAACGCGGATAAGCCTTCACCAGGTGTTCCATCACCTGCGCTTTCTCCGTATATCGGTGCATCAGTCCTAATGCATAGCCGCGTTGGAAGGTAGCATAGTCGGCGCCCGTCTCACCCATTTCAATGACGCGCTGATAGGTCGCTGCCGCCTCCTCAAAGTCACGGTTATTGAAGCAGCAGTCGCCGATTCGGTTCAGCGCATCTGCATACGTCGGGTCGCCGTTCGGTGCGATATAACGACGGAAGACCATCTCCGCCTCGCTGTATTGCTTCAGCGAGAACAGCGCATAGCCCTTCAGGTAGAACGCCGGGTTATGGTTCTGCGAATGCTCTGCATCCGGCTGCGCGAGGAAGGTCTCGATCAGCCGGTAGCACTCGTCGTAGCGATGCAGACGATAGTTGCACTCCGCCAGGTAATAGTAGGCCTCCGTTTTGTATTTCGACGAGTGAGGCTCGTTGTTTACCACCTCTTCCATCCATCGGATGGCGGTTGGCATCTTACCCTGCAGGAAAGCGTCTGCGCCTAATTGGTAACGCAGATACTGCTTTGTCTCGCGCAGTTTGCTGTTCGGATTCTGGATCTTCTCGATCGACTCCAGTGCAGCCTTGTAGTTCTTCGAGGTGCGGTACATATCTGCCAGCAAGGCATATACATCCTCGGCGTGCGCCGTGTTAGGATATTCGGTCAGGAAGTCATTAAAGGCCGTGATACTCTCGCCCAGCGCCGTTCCGCATTGATAGGTAGCGAGCGCATAGTTGTACATCGCTTCCTCGCGGACGGTCTTACTCAGGTTGAACCGAATAGCAGCCTGATACGACAACTTGGCATGCTCGATATCGCCCAACTTTACATAGGCATTACCCATATGCAAACAGGTGTTCTCCGAGATCGTGTCGCGTATCTGCTTCACTTTCTTCAGGTACTTAACCGACGCCTGCCAGTTCTCCAGCTGATACTCCGTGATACCAAGCAAATAGATATCCTCGCGCAGCAGTTCCTTCTTCAGCTTAGTATAGTCCTCCTCATAGGCGCGCAGATGATCGGCTGCGGCGATATACTGACCTTGCGTGTAGTATATCTCACCCATGATTCGGTGTAACTCACCCGTATATTCGCTCTCCGGATTCTCTCTGAGCAGCATCGCCGCGCGCTCATATACCTCGTCGTACTTATGCTGCGCATAGTATATCTGCACGATGTAATAGGGCACGATATGCTTGTATTGCGCAGTGTGCTCGATGGCGAGGAAGTCGGGTAGGGCACGGTTGTAGTTGCCTACCTTATACGAGCAGTAGGCATAGTAATACTGCGCCTGCAGGGTATAGGGGTTGCCGGTATCCTTGAGCAGCTTAAAGCAGGCTGCGGCTTGACCCTCTTCGCCTTTCTGCAGTAGGACATAGCCCTTGTAGAACCAGTACATCGGTTGCTGACCGCGTTCCAGTTCCTTGACCTCGATCTTCTGGAAGGTCTTCATCGCCTGTTTGTACTTCTCCTTCTCCGTCTGCAGCACGGCAATCATCAGGTTCGTCTCGCTACGGTAGGTGGTGTAGGGGTAGTCTATCAGGTACTGCTTTAGGTCATTCTGCGCATCCTTCTTCCGCTCCTCAAACGACGCTTTTACCTCCTTAAAACGCTGTTCCACCTCGTTGGCACTCACCGTGAGCGCCAACGAAGCGAATAGCAATAGCAACAATCTCTTATACTTCATTCAGTTTTCGTTTTATCTTTTATGACGGCGGTTCTGGAGGTTGCGCTCCTTACGGCCGTTAACGGTCTTGATGACGGCAAAGAGGATGATAGCCAGCACCACTACGCTGATGATCACGATCATCGTCACGCTCAGGTTATCACCCTTCACCTTCGACCACATATCCAGCATCTCTCTGGTCTCGCATCCGCAGTCGTGCATCAGTGCGCAACGCTCGATGGTCTTTCTGTCGGGGTAGAATACCTGATTGGCGTGAACGGCGGTAGCTTCTTCGCCGAAGAAATAACTCAGGTCGGCCGTCTCCTGAATGCTCTCATCGTTGGCCCACTCCAGGATCTCAGGCGAAGCCAGTACGGATACATAGCCGATCTCCTTCATGTTGAGGATGGCGTTCTCCGGCATACACAGGTAGTTGATGAAGTACGACGCAGCCTTTACGTTCTTGGCATAACGCGGTATGCACCAGCCGTCGAACCACACGTTCGAACCCTCGTCAGGAATGATATATCCCAACTGTACGCCTACCTCGGCAGCCTCGTTGATGGCCCACTGTGCATCGCCCGACCAACTCAGATTCAGCCACGCTTTGCCCTTGGTCATCTCTTCCTTACCGAAGTCCACTTCCCAGCCGGCGATATTGTCTTTGGCATCCAGCAGAATCTCCTCCACGCGCTTGATACGCTCCGGCTCCAGACAACCTACCAGGTCCTCACGATTCAACTCACCTGCGGCGATCTCATCCCTGTAGGCATATTGCACCAGCACCGAGTAGATGTCGCGGAAGGCATCCTTCATGAAGATTTTACCCTTGAACTTGGGATCCAACAGCGCACCCCACGAGTGCAGGTCGGCGGCATTGACGTGCTGCTTGTTGTACAACCAACCCGTCGTTCCCCACATATATCCTACTGCGTAGTCATCCACCTGCACGTAGTGATCCGCCGGCACCATTTGTTGGAACTTCTCCTTTACAAACGGAGCCACGTTCTTCGTGTAGTCCGGTGTCGAACCGAAATGCTTGTTGATAGGTTGCAACAGACCTACGCGCAGCATTCGCTCTATTATATACTCCGACGGACAAATCACGTCGTAGTCCTCGTGACCGATCTCGATCTCAGTAAGCATCGACTCGTTGATGTCGAAGGTCTGATAGATCACGTTCACCTCTTCACCCGTCTGCTCTTTGTACCACTCGGGGAATTTGTCCAGCACGTTCTCCAGGTCGATATAGTCGGCCCAGTTATACACTTTCAAGGTGTGTTCACGATCGGCTGCAAACGCCGTCACACTCATCAATACGGCCATCAGGCCAAGAACGATTTTCTTCATTGTAGTATAATAATTTTTAATTCAACTTTTCACCTTTCACTTTTCACTTTTCACTTTTCTTGCTCTGACATTCATAATAATCAGCAGCACCAATATCGTCAGGAAAATGAGCGAGAACAACGGTCTCAACTCCGGTGTCAGACCTCCCTTACGGGCGTCCGCATAGATGAACGTACTCAGCGTCTCCAGTCCGCCGCTACCCTTCGTGAAGAAAGTTACGCCGAAGTCATCGATACTGAGCGTCAGACTCAAGATAAAACCGCTGATCATACCCGGTCTCAGTTCCGGTACCATCACTTTCCACAACGCCTGACGCGGCGTAGCGCCCAAATCCAGCGCTGCCTCGTAGATATTGGGATTCATCTTCTGCAATCGCGGCATCACACTCAGCACCACGTACGGCGTACAGAACACCACATGCGCGGCAATCACCGTCCATAGTCCGCGCGTCAATCCGATCGATGCGAACAGCAGGAACAGGCTGATACCCGTCAGTATGTCGGGGTTAATCATCGGTATCGAGTTCATGAACGAAACGATACGTCTGCCCTTCTGGCGCATATTATAGATTCCGATCGCAGCCAAGGTACCCAACAGCGTCGATATCGTAGCGGCTACCACGGCAATCAGACCGGTGTAGAAGATAGCGCGATACAGGTTCGGATCCACGCGCACCTGCGCATCGTAGTCGTAGCCTGTCATCAGGTTCTCATACAATCCGAAGGTGAATCCCGTCCAGTTACCGAAGACCTTGCTCTTGGTAAACGAGAACACGATAATCAGCACGATCGGCGCGTATAGTACTAACAACAGCAGCCATAGATAGGCTTGACCGGCTACGCGCGAGAACGTGTCACGCTTGTCGATAGAGGCTACATTCATATTGTTTCTCATAGCAGACCTCCTTTCTGACTCTCCGTCTCCGTATCATTCTGTCCGAAGAACGACGTAGCGCCGATGATAACGAGCATAATGAGCGACAAGGCAGCTCCGTAGTTCCACATCAGGATTCCTCCCTCGCCGAAACTGCGCTGGATGAGGCTACCGAAGAGCGTGATCTTGTTGTGCGTCAATAACTCCGAGATGGCAAACGTGCTCACCGTAGGCATAAACACCATTACAATGCCCGAGTATATACCCGGCATCGACAGCGGCAATACGACCTTCACAAAGGTCTGCCAACGCGTGGCACCTAGGTCTTTCGCGGCCTCCAACAGGCTCACGTCCATCTTTTGCAGGGTATTATAAATCGGGTAGATCATAAACGGCAAAAAGTCGTACGACATACCGAATAGTAGCGCTCCCTCGCCTAACGGCAGGTTGAACATATGGAACAACTCCACCGTCGCAATCGTCCTCAGCAGGAAATTGATCCACATCGGCAATATAAACAGCAGCGCCATCACCGCAGGCGTGCGAAACGATCGCATCGCCATCACATAGGCCGCCGGATAACCCAACAGCAGACAGATAATTGTCGTGATCAGCGCGATAGCGATCGAGTATATGAACGTGTTGACAGCCTCCGTCTTATGGAAGAACTGAATGAAGTTCCTCAGCGTGAAGTGACCCTCTATGTCCGTAAAGGCATATATCCCGATCAGCACCAGCGGCAATATCACCAGCAGCACCAGAAACACGATATACGGCCACGCCCAACTCCTTCTATTCTGAAATACTTTCATCATTACATCATTACATCATTAAGCGAAGCGGCTCATTCCATCATTTTCCCCAACAGGATGCTTTCCTTCGGAATCACAATTCCGACCCTGTCTCCATCGTCCCAGATGTCATTGGTATAGACATACAGGTCATAGCCCTCATCGGTGCGGATCGTGAGGTTATAGTGGTTACCCTTGTACAGGATATAGTGTACCTCGCCGGAGAGTACGCCCTCTTCCTCGTGGTCTTGCAGATCCACCTCGCGGAAGGCTACCCTCACCTCCACCTTATCACCCGGTTGGAACGGAGCGATCTGCTCTTCCGTCACCTCCCAGTCGGCGTCTAAGAATCGTACCAGACCGTTCTTCAGCACCTCTCCCTCAAAGTGGTTGTAGATGTGGTGCTCCTTATGCATGATCTGGATATCCTCGGGCTTAACGAGCATTCCTACCTCGGTTCCGGGCAGGAACTCATGATAATCCTGTACCATGAACTCGTATCCGTTGTCCGTCTTGACGGTCATCTCGTAGTGCACACCCTTGAATATGCAGCTGTCCACTACGCCGTACCACTTCGTGAAGTTGCCCTTCGGAACCCTGTCCTCCGGATCGTAGTCTTCCTGACCCGATACGCCGCCTTTCACTTTTCCCCTTTCATCTTTCCAGATATAGATGTCCTCCGGCCGGATCACCACATCTACGGCGGTGTTCTCGCCGAAGCCCTCGTCGATGCAGTCGAACTCCTGGTCGCAGAACTCCACTCTGCGGTCGCGGATCATCTTTCCGCTCAATATATTACTCTCGCCGATAAAGTCTGCCACAAAGCAGTTCTGAGGTTCGTTGTATATGTCCGTAGGCGTACCGATCTGCTGAATCTTACCCTCGCGCATCACTACGATGCGGTCGCTCAGCGTCAAGGCCTCCTCCTGGTCGTGCGTCACGTAGATAAAGGTGATACCTAATTTCTTATGCATCTCCTTCAGCTCCAGCTGCATATCTTTTCGCATCTTCAGGTCCAATGCTGCCAAGGGTTCGTCCAGTAAGAGCACCTCCGGCTCGTTGATGATGGCGCGAGCGATCGCTACACGCTGCTGCTGACCGCCCGAGAGCGAATCCACATGCCTGTACTCGTAGTCCGACATCGCTACCATCTTCAGCGCCCTTTTCACCCTTCGCTCCACTTCACTCTTCTCTACGCCCTTCAGCTTCAATCCGAAGGCTACGTTCTCATATACATTCAGATGAGGAAACAGTGCATACTTCTGAAACACCGTATTCACCGGACGCATATGAGGCGGCATATCCGTTACGTCTTCACCGTTCAAAAGAATATCCCCCGAGCTGGCGACTTGAAAACCCGCTATACACCTGAGTAGCGTGGTCTTGCCGCAGCCCGACGGACCTAATATCGTTACGAACTCGCCTTTCTTTACCTGAAGGCTCACATCCCTCAAAGCGAACGTCCCGTCCTCGAATTGCTTCGACACGTGGTTCACCTCAATGATCGACTGAGATTTTGTCATTCCTTTCTTATTTGTTTTTAAGGTACGCTATAACGCATAAAATTTATAATAAAGTTTCACCTTTCATTAAAACCGATAACCGATAAACAATAACCAATAACCGATAAACAATAACCAATAACCGATAAACAATAACCAATAACCAATAACCTATCACCGTTATTAGAACATCGTCCCGTCATCGAAACTCAGATCCTGGAATCCCTCGAAATCCAGATCCCCTTCATTGTACTGGCTGTCGCCGTAGAACTCCTCATCGCTCTCCCAGTCGGCCTTGCCGTCCTTACCTACGATGCCGGCCAACGGATCCTCCTTATGCAGCTGCTCCGGAGCCTTTCCCTTCTTCTCCACCAACTTCACTCCCTTCATCTGACCGGGCTTGATCTCCTTGAGCGAACCGAAGAAATAACGCTCGAACATCGGATCGAAGATATAGATCAGACGCTGACCCTGCTCCTCCATCAAGTCGCTCAGACGCGTCGATTCCATTACCATATTATCGTAGTCAAACGAACGATCCATCTCTACGAGTGTCACCTCCTGCTCCTTCTCCCAGCGGTCGTTGCACATGAAGAACGAGGTCATCTGGTCGTTCGTGTAGTTCACCGCCTTCAGTATAGCCTCATGCAACTCCAAAAAAGTTGCATCGCTGTCGGCATCAAACACCAGGCGAAAATTCTCACCCTCTTCACTCGAAAAATTGATTCTGTATATCATTTCTTCTGCTTTTTTTGTTTCAGCCCGCAAAGGTACGACTTTTTTCTGATATATGCAAGAAAAAACGCAGTTTTTTATTCAAACCTGTAGTTTTTCGTTATAACCGCGAACCTTTCATAGGCTTTTTACAGGGTTTTTACGAGGTTTTACCGAGACTTTTACGGGCCGTTTCCGAATAAATCCTAGACCTTTCCCGAGTCAATCTCGATCCAATCACGAGACTAAATCAGGGGTTTCCTATCCGGGGTCCCCAAAAATCTGCAGATTTTTGGGGAAAGTGGAGGCCCGAGTCGCCTGTCGATTAAGCGGAGCGGTATCGACTTTTGCGATCTCGGAGCCGAATACGCGCGCGCTCGTTCCTTTTTAATAATATAATATATAAGGGCATTTTTAGGCTATTCGGCCTTCATGGCCTAAAAAGGGCTTCTTTTATCCGATTTTGGTCTAAAATACCCCTATTTTGCAATCTCTACATTACAAAATAGCCCAAAATGAGGGTTTTTTGCATTTTTTTTACAATAATATTTGGTCATGTCAAAAAAATGCTGTACTTTTGCACCCGCTTTTGAGAGAGAAAGAGTGATTTCCTCGATTTTCCGCCTGAAGAGGTGCTTAAAATATAGATCGCCGGTCAGTTCCGGAGGCCTATTTTTTTTCGCCCCCTGTGAAAGGAAAAAATGAAAGTAAGAATGACCTTTGAAAGATTGATCAATCAAGATGTAGTACAAGAATGGGAAATAAAGTTCCCTGTCAAGTACACTCAATAGATTAAGCGTTCTGAGCTACGATAAAATTATTTACAACGAAGAGTTTGATCCTGGCTCAGGATGAACGCTAGCGACAG
>CAMJDT010000047.1 GCA_946404495.1 uncultured Bacteroidales bacterium | reverse complement strand
ATTTATTTTATGTCCATCTAACATATTATACAAAGATCTTGCCGGACAAAATTTGACAATGCTATTGACATCTCGTTGCCCTAATAGATGGCTGAAAAATAATGTTTCTGTGTCAGTACTAAACCCCCAAAGGGATTGATCATCTTCCATATATTGGAATCCATCTGGTCGAATACCATCTATAAAAGATAGAAGGGTTTCTGCTTTTTGCTGGTAATCGTCCGGATTTTGGCATTGCTCATTACTTAAGCTTTCCTTAATTGCTTTGCTAAGAATGGATTTTATTACTCCTTCATTAGGACGTGCTACCACATCAGACACGCCATCTTCACCTTCTTGATGTTTTATCATCTCGAGAGCTTTCGATAATTCTATCTCTTCAGGTTGGTTTTTCTCAACTCTTCCCAACAAGGCCTTTGCTCCATCAGTTAAAATAAAATATGCATTGGAGATAAATGGAGAAACCTTATAGATGAGATCCTTATATACATCTTTATTAATGGATTTTGTCGCCTTGACTTCAACAAGAATCATCGACTCACCATTCGGACGGGAGACAACGAAATCAGCAATATAACCACCAGGAGGATTGCCGAATCTAACTTCTCCCTTGATACGATGGGATGAGTAAAAACGCTGCAACACGCTCAATGTGTACTGCTCCATTTCATAAGCGTATAACGGCTTATTAATGTGTTCTCTTAGATAATCTGGTAAATCTATCATATATCTTGTCTCTTTTAAATACATATTATTTGTTTACACATAGCACCAACTCTCAATCAAGTTAGCTATCTCCTCAGCCCAATTTTCGTTGAAACGGTCACAGATTCCTTTTGGAGAGAGGCGACGGTTGGATGACTCTTCATAGAATCGGGCATTAGAGGTTCTCATTATTCGATACTCCTCATCATATTCCTTAATGAGTTTTATCATCTCATGGTTGTTTCGGCATGCGGTTACTATTATCTGACAGCCTTTATCCTTCAGTTCATCTAGATGTTCTTTGATGGCTTGTCTGGTATCGCCAAAACTAGAGATGCCAATGTTTATATTGTTAATCGTCACCACCTTACATATATCCTCATTCTTATCAACCAAGCCATCCGGCATATCCATTCCGGCCGCTTTACGCAGCTTAGCATAGAGTAGCAGAATAGAGCCGGTCTTCCCGACATTCCCTTCTCCGCAATTGGCTATGATAGTATTTGTTAGCATTTTCTTTTTTATATATTCTTTTCTTACATTTTCGCTATACATCCTCGGTTCCCCGCCTTCCTCGAGTTACCCATCTCTTCTCCACCTTAGCTTGGTCCCACTTGGTCCCTATAGTTCTTTCTTGACGGTATGAATCGTTTTACGCAGTAAGCAGAAATGCCTCAGCATCTCCGCTTACCGGTATGGATTATTGGATTCGTAAGTAGCTTAGTAGCCTCTTGCAGCGCGGCGAGCAGCTGACATCTTTTCGCGGATGCCGCCTTCAGAGAGGAACTGCTGCTCTTTCTTCTTGAGCCAGCTCCACATGCCGCGATCCGCCTGATGAATCAGCGTCAGCGCTACGTTGCAGAACTCCTCCTCGCTCCATCGCTCGAAATACGGCCGATAGTCCTCCGGATTATGATGATGGTAGCAGAACTGCACCATCTTTTCATAGCGAGGATGGTTTTTGTCCCACATAGGCCAGCCGTGCGTACGGAGCCGATCCTCATAGTCCTCGCGAAGCTCAATAAGGCTGCCTCTCGCCGAATTGACCAGTTTGATCTCCATCTCAAGGCTGGTCATTCCGTCGGCGTGCCCTTCGGCGATGTTCTGCTTACCGCTACGCGCGGCCTGCTCCATCTGGTCTTTCGTGCGGTCTCCGATACGGAGCTTGTGCTCCTGAAACCAATAGGTCATATCGTAGAGCACCTTGGTCTTCTTGTAGAAGATGAGGTCTCTGTAGTCGCCGCCGCTATCCAAAAATCCGCCTTCATTGAGCTTTGCCATAGTCGATCTAATTATTAGTGATTATTACTAGTTCTCCTAGGATTCCTAGGCAGCCTAGGCCGTCTAGTTACCCGGATTTTTCAAATCCGCTGCAAAGATACGAAAAAATCTTCGTATCTGCAAATCTCTCGGCGATTATTTTCGCTTTTCAGCGATTATTCATACCGTCAATACGTCAATGATCGTTTTTTATCTTGTTTTCTAGGTTTCCTAGGCCTCCTAGGTGTCCTAGGCTGTCTAGGTTTCCTAGGTTGTCTAGTCATCCTAGTCTCATATTTCCGCCCGATTTTTACCCGACTCCGCCCGGCATACCGTTAGTTGTTCCTTCGTTCATCGTATGTCCTACCTTAGTTGTTACCCCTCCGTCTATATACCGTCTAACCTCCCTCTATACCTCAACTTTCATCCATTTTCGGATTGACGATACTGGCGATACCGGCGATATACACCATTTTTTCTCTGTCCATTTTGTCCTTATTGTCCATTTGTCCATTTCATTTTTTTGCGTGTCGCTATGTCGCTTTGTCGCTATTTAATTTTTAACCGTGACGGTTTGACGGTTTGTCCATTTCGTCCGGAATGCCTTTATTTACAGGGGTTGTAGCCAAATTCCTTTTCCTAGAAACCGTCATACCGTCATTTCATAATAGCGACATAGCGTCATCGCTCTATTTCATAGCTTGGTCCCAGCTTGGTTTTTCAGTATCCCGGGATAACGGTATTACGGTATGACGAACTTACCATCTCCTATAACAGTCAGCACATTGTCCGCAGAACGGAAGCACTAAAGTCTAGGATCGCCTCGGCGTGAACTCGAGAATGACTCGAAAACGGCTCGAAAAACTCTCGAGAATGGCTCGGTAAAGTCTCGGAAACGGCTCGGCGAAGTCTTACGCGTCGCGTTCGGCAATCGAGTCGCAAGGGCTGACGACCACGTCGTCATCAAGGCGACCGATGCCTCCGCTCTCCCCAAAAATCGGCAGATTTTCGGGGTCCCCATTAGGGACACAAAAAGCGGCAAACCGCATATTGGATTTACCGCAAAATATCGTTTATACAAAACTATTCGAATAGATAACTCTCAGGTGCAGAATGTCGTGTGTCGTAAAAAATCTGTAATATGATCCATGACAGCATCTGATTCTTCCTCCGAATAGACATTTCCTGCTGCGATTTGTCTTTCGGATTCTGCAATATGAGCACGACGTTCCTGCAATGTTGCTGTCATATTTCTGTCGTTTAAATATCTTTGCGACTGCAAAGATACGGATTTTCTGCGACATATGCAAGTTTTTGAGCAAAAATCTTTCATTTTTTGCTTTCAATACGCATTTTAGCGGTAAATCTCAATCTCTCAAAGGTCACTTTTGCCTCGGTTGGGTCCGGAGGCGGGCGCAAAAACATCTGTCCATATAGCACCCCCTACTTGCACGGAAAGCAAGTACCACAAGGGCACGATATGGACAGATGTTTTCTTTTCATAATGATTTTTCCTTACTCTTGTTTTAGGCCGAAATCCTGCATTGGGTTGCGGGTTTCAGGCTCGCGTACGCGTACATGACGTGCAAGCACGCGCAAAAACAATACTTCAAGCGGCAAAATTACAAAAAATAAACGATATAGCCAAATTTATGAGCAACTTTTTTTACTTTTTTGCGCAAAAGATGTCCTTTTGTCAAAAATTAATGATAAAGTGAGCCGACTACGCCTTAATGAGCCGCTGCGCTTCATGATGGTTTTGGCAGCATTACGCTTCCAGGTGTTACGCCGCGAAGCGTAACGGAAATTCCGCGACGGAAAAAGCGTTACGCCTCGAAGCGTAACGGAAAATGCGTGGCGGATGAGTTTTTTTGCAGAAAAATTTGCATATGTCAAAAAAAAGCAGTACCTTTGCAGGCGTAATTAAGTAAGCGTAATGAGAATATGAATCCTTTTAACTACATTTCAATCGCAGAGGGAGATAGTTTCTACGATCGAAAAGAAGAAACCAAACGCATCGTCGACACGCTGCAAGGCGGTAATAATATGGTATTGTTTGCTCCTCGCAGATACGGCAAGACGTCGTTGGTATACAGGGCTATGCAGCAGTTGGAGGACCAAGGAATCAGCTGTGTCTATATAGACCTGATGCCGGTGTATTCATTAGAGTCGTTTGCTGAACTATATCTGCAAGCATTATACAAGAAGCAAAGCGCATTGGATAAGTTCATCCAATTGGTGTCCGCGCTCAAGAATATACGTCCGAAGATGCTGTTTGATAATTTCGGGAATCCGGAATTCGGAATCGAGTTTGCCGAACCGAAAGTCACAATTGCTACGATTGCTGAAATGCTGGATATCCCCGAACAAATGGCTCAGGACGGAAAACGAATCGTAGTTGTATTGGATGAGTTTCAGGAGATCAGGAAGTTCAATAAATACGGCCTGGAAGCCCTAATGCGCAGTAAGATCCAATTGCAACATCACGCCAATTACTTATTCCTCGGCAGCAAAACACATATCATGCAGGATATGTTTTTGGAGAAGAACAGACCGTTCTATAGTTCGGCATCGATACTGCAAATCAGCACATTACCTGAACAGGAGACGATTGATTTCATTACATCACGGTTCGCGGCCTCCGATATTCGTATCTCAGAAGAGTTGTGCCGCACTATCATCACGCGCGTGGATAATATCCCGTACTATATTCAACTGCTATGCGCAGAGATTTGGCAATATATGATGCCTGATTTGCATGAAGTAAACGCAGATATCGTAAATGAGTGCTTTGTCAGAGCGGTTGAGATGAAAAGCGACTACTATTTCGAGCGCACAGACCGCCTATCGCCTATGCAGAAACGATTGCTCATCGCGCTGACACGTTCCGGAGAGAATATCTACTCCATGGACTATATCCGCCGCAATCAATTAGTGGGAGCATCCTCTCTGCAGAAGGCTGTAGCAGTACTTTTGGACGATGGAACCATCGATAAGAAAGGAACTACCTACTCTATCTGCGACCCGTTCTATAAGTACTATCTTACACATTACGCTTAGAGGCGTTACGCTTCAAGGCGTAATGATAAAAAAATACATCAGACATCTATAATACATCTATACAAATGAATACATTTATACTGAAAAACGGGCGGATGAGCTCGACGGAAGAGATTCGGAAAATAGCACAGGAGACGTGCGGAGAAGGACGAGAGGGTAAGTACACGTTTCTGTACCTGAGAGAGAACATACAGTGGGTCCACTATGCGCGAGAGAGGATGATGCAGGTAGCCGAAGATACCGGCGCCGTACTGTGCTACAGCGACCACTTTGACCCGCGTCCCGCGCCCGTAATAGACTATCAGATAGGTGCGCTCCGCGATGACTTCGACTTCGGCAGCGTGCTGATGATAAGGACCGACGCGCTGAAGCAAGCGGTCAGCGAGATGGACACGGACTACCGCTTCGCGGGACTCTACGACCTTCGTCTCCGACTCAGCCGAATCGGCGAATTAGTGCATATCAACGAGTTCCTCTATTACGACGAGGAGACCGATCTAAGGCAGTCCGGCGAGAAACTCTTTGACTACGTCAACCCCAAGAACCGCGAGGTGCAGATCGAGATGGAGCAATGCGTGACGCGTCACTTAGAGGCCATAGGGGCGCTTATCCGTCAGGAGGACTACAAGCCCCTACCCGCTGCAGACGACAGCTACCCCGTGACCGCAAGCGTCATCATCCCCTGCAAGAACCGCGTTCGCACCATCAAAGATGCCATCGAGAGCGCTCTCAGGCAGGAAGTACGCGCGCCATATAGCTACAACGTCATCGTAGTGGACGACAACTCGACGGATGGAACGGTTGAGGAAATTGAAAAGTTAAAGGTGAAAAGTGAAGGGGACCCCAAAAATCAGCAGATTTTTCGGGGAAGCCCCGTGGAAAGGTTAATCTATATCGCCCAAGACAAGACCTGGCACGCGATTGGCGGCAACTGGAACGCCGCGCTGCATCACCCGATGTGCGGTAAGTATGCCATCCAGCTCGACTCTGACGACACGTACTTCGACGAGACCACCGTACAGAAGTTCATCGATGCATTCGAGAGCGGGAACTATGCAATGGTAGTAGGCTCGTACCAAATCACCGACTTTGCTGGCAATATCCTACCTCCTGGCAAGATTGATCACGCCGAGTGGACCGCCGAGAACGGTATGAACAATGCGCTGCGCATCAACGGACTGGGAGCCCCGCGCGGTTTCTATGTACCGCTGCTCCGTACGATGAATTTCCCGACGACCAAGTACGGCGAGGACTATGCTGTCGGACTGCGAATCTGCCGCGAGTACCCGATCGGAAGGATCTGGGACGTGGTCTATAACTGCCGCCGCTGGGAGGATAACTCTGACGCCAACTGCGATGTTGAGACCATGAATCGCAATAACCTGTATAAGGATCGGATACGGACGTGGGAACTCATGGCGAGGATAATTGACAATTGATAATTGACAATTGATAATTGATATTTTTTCATGAAGATTCGGGTTGGGATCATGACCGCGCCGAGGATAGAGGCGGAGGTGAGAGAGAAGACGTTCGTGCTGAAGGACGTACGGATCGGGATTGGTTTTCATTGGGACCGGAGAGAGGATCAGGAGTTCGAGGGCGAATTGGATATCCGGAAGAATGCTGATGGCACAGAGACGGCCATCAATACCCTCGATATAGAGGACTACCTCTCGTCCGTCATCTCCTCCGAGATGGCCACGACAGCCCCGCTGGAGCTGCTGAAAGCGCACGCCGTCATCAGCCGCAGTTGGGCCATCCGCGCCATCGGTCACACCGACCACGTAGGCTTCGATGTCTGTGCCGACGACCACTGTCAGCGATACGAAGGACTGAGGCGCCGAAACGAACGTGCCGTTCGCGCTATTAATGAGACCCGCGGAAAGGTGCTGATGTACGGCGACGAGATCTGCGATTGCCGCTATCATAAGTGCTGCGGAGGGCGGACAGAAGAGTACGAGACCTGCTGGGAAGACGTGCATATCCCCTACCTCACGTCGGTAGAATGTCCCTACTGCGGTGAAGCGAGACCGGACAGTTCGCTCAACGACTACGACCTCGAGACGCACGACTATCACGATTGGACAGTACGCTATACAACAGACGAACTAAGCCAAATCGTACGCGAGAAGTCGGGCAAGGACTTCGGCGAGATAGAGGACCTGATTCCCCTCAGCCGCGGTAAATCGGGACGCATCTATCGGCTGAAAGTGGTCGGAAAGAAGCTGACGGAAGAAGTCGGTAAAGAACTGGCGATCCGCAAGTTACTATCGAAGAGCTGCCTCTATTCCTCCTGGATGGATATCGAAAAGACCCCCGAAGGATTCACCTTCAGGGGTCACGGTTGGGGTCACGGTGTCGGCCTATGCCAGATCGGCGCTGCCGTCATGGCGGAGAAAGGATTCACGTACGAGCAAATACTTGCTCATTACTACCCCGGAGCGATACTCGGAATTAAAAATTAGAGACGGCAAGGAATGCCGTCTCTACAGGGGGGGATTCTTAATTCCTAAAGTGCAACTCGTTGTCGCGGAGCTCCACGATGACGGGTTTGTCTTTATTGACCTTACCGGCGATGATGGCGCGCGAGAGTTCGTTGAGCACGAGGCGTTGCAAAGCACGCTTGACAGGCCGAGCGCCGAACTGCGGGTCGTAGCCTTCGCGGGCGATATAAGCGATCGCATCGTTGGTGACGCGCAGATCGATACCGTTTTCGGCCAACATCTTGTGGATCCGCTCCACTTGCAGCGAGACGACTTCGCGGATATTGTCCTCGGTGAGCTCGGAGAAGTGGATGATATCGTCCACACGGTTGAGGAACTCCGGCCGAACAGAAGCACGCAGTTGTTCCTCGGTGAGGTTAGATGTAAGGATGATCAGCGTGTTCTTGAAGTTAACGGTACGCCCCTTGTTGTCGGTCAGACGGCCGTCGTCGAGCAGCTGCAGCAGCACGTTGAACACATCGGGGTGCGCTTTCTCCATTTCATCGAAGAGGATGACGCTGTAGGGTTTGCGTCGGATGGCCTCGGTGAGCTGACCGCCCTCGTCGTAGCCGACGTATCCGGGAGGCGCTCCGATGAGTCGCGTGGCTGAGAACTTCTCCTGGTACTCACTCATATCGATACGCGTCAGCATATTCTCGTCGTCGAAGAGGTAGTCGGCGAGCGCTTTGGCCAGTTCGGTCTTACCGACACCCGTGGTGCCGAGGAAGATAAACGATCCGATCGGTCGTTTGGGATCCTGCAGACCGGCACGGCTCCGGCGAATCGCATCGCTGACGGCCTCGATGGCCTTATCCTGACCAATGACGCGCTTATGCAGTTCCTCCTCGAGGTGGAGCAGTTTATCGCGCTCCGACTGCATCATCTTGGCTACCGGTATTCCCGTCCAGCGGGCTACGATCTCGGCGATGTCGTCCTCGTCGACCTCCTCTTTGATAAGGCTGTCGTCGGAGATGGCATGCAGGGCATCTTGTGCGGCTTTGATATTGGCCTCCGACTGCTTGATCTTACCGTAGCGCAGTTCGGCTACCTTGCCGTAGTTACCCTCGCGTTCGGCTACATCGGCTTCGTGCTTCATCTGCTCGATCGCCGCTTTCTCGTTCTGGATCGTAGCGATATAGCCTTTCTCCTTCTCCCAACGGGCGTTGAGCGTAGAGCGCTTCTCGTTGAGTTCGGTGAGTTGCTTTTTGATCGCCTCCAACTTCACCTCATTCTTCTCGCGTTTGAGGGCCTCACGCTCGATCTCAAGTTGCTTGATCTGACGGTCGAGGTTATCCAGTTCCTCCGGCTTGCTATCTACCTCCAGACGCAGTTTGGCTGCTGCTTCGTCCACGAGGTCGATGGCCTTATCGGGCAGGAAACGATCCGTGATATACCGCGCGGAGAGCGACACGGCTGCGATGAGGGCGTCGTCCTTGATACGCACGCGGTGATGCGTCTCGTAGCGCTCCTTCAGTCCACGCAGGATTGACAGCGATGCCGCCTCGTCGGGTTCATCGACCATTACCTTCTGGAATCGACGCTCGAGGGCCTTGTCGGTCTCGAAGTATTTCTGATACTCATCCAGCGTGGTCGCACCGATGGCACGCAGTTCGCCGCGGGCCAAGGCGGGCTTGAGGATATTGGCGGCATCCATCGCACCGGAGGTCTTACCGGCACCTACGAGGGTGTGTATCTCATCGATAAAGAGGATGATCTCGCCCGCCGATTGGGTCACCTCGTTGATGACACCTTTGAGTCGTTCCTCGAACTCACCCTGATACTTCGCACCCGCGATGAGCGCTCCCATATCGAGGGAGTAGATCTGTTTCTTCTTGAGGTTTTCGGGTACGTCGCCGCGTACGATACGCAGGGCTAAGCCCTCGGCGATCGCGGTCTTACCGACACCCGGTTCACCGATCAGGATCGGGTTGTTTTTGGTTCGCCGGCTCAATATCTGCAGCACACGCCGTATCTCATCGTCACGTCCGATGACGGGGTCCGACTTGCCGGTACGCGCCCGCTCGCAGAGGTTGATGGCAAATTTCTGAAGATTTTCGTTCTTGTTTTCCATAGTTGCAATTATTTTAATTAGTTTTGCCCAAATAACGACAAAAGCCGTACCAAAGTACGACTTCTGCCAAATTGTCAGTCTTATTGTCAGGCTTTTCGGGATACCGGGATAACGGGATAACGGGATACCGAATTAGAGCGCCCAGATTAAGAGGCCGCCTATGATGACAATGCCGGATACGACGAGGTCGATGAGACAAAAGCCCATAATATCTTTGGCATTGAGGCGGGCGATCGCCAAAGCCGGCAGCGCCCAGAAAGGCTGAATGAGATTGGTCCACGCATCACCCCAAGCGATCGCGATTCCGGTCAGTCCGGGATCCACGCACAGTGCTTCGCCCGCGGAGAACATAATAGGTGCCTGAATCGCCCAGTGTCCGCCTCCGGAAGGCACGAACATATTGAGTACAGCAGCGCAGAGGAAGGTCAGCAGCGGATAGGTCACATGGTTCGAACCCGCGATGCAGGCATCCGCCGCAAGCGTTCCGAGGCAGAGACCGCTCTCGCCTACTCCGGTGATAATCCCCATAATTCCCGCATAGAACGGGAACTGAAGGATGATACCCGCTGCCCCTTTGGCGGCTGCCGAGAAGGCGCGTACGTAGGCCAGCGGCGTGCCGTGAAGCAAGAGGCCGACGAAGAGGAAGAGCAGGATAACTGCCCCGAGGTCAAAGCCTCCGTGACGAACGAAGAGACGGATAACGAGGTAAGTGAGTCCGAAGAGCGAAATCAAAGCGGACAGCAGCCGCGAGTGCTCCAGGCGTTGTGCGGGCGTAGCAGACTTGCTATCCGGTTTCTCGGGCGCCGTATCTTCCTCATGCAAGAGCGCGGGATCGATGACAAAGACGTCCTTCTTCGGATGCATCAGCGTATTGACCACCGTAATGGCTACGATGACCAATACGACCATGATTAAGTTATGCGGGTCGAGGATCGTGCGCGAGACATGCACCGGGTCGGTCAGCACGCCGTTCGTAGCGCGCGTGAGTGCTTCGCCCGGCGTAGCCATCGTAAGCGGTATCGAACCCGACAGACCGGCGTGCCAAACGACGAAGCCCGAATAGGCAGAGGCGATCAGCAGCCGATAGTCGACGCCGGCAACGCGACGTGCCAGTTCCTTGGCAAAGACGACACCTACGATGAGGCCGAATCCCCAGTTGAGCCAGCAGGCAATGGAGGATACGAGCGTCACGGTAGCGATCGCAGCAGCGGGTGTCTTAGGAAGCGAGGCTACGGCACGGATGCCGCGTTTGACGACCGGAGCTGAAGCCAAAGCGGCACCGCAGACCAGCACCAACGACATCTGCATGGCAAAAGCCAGCAGTCCCCAGACACCTCCGCCCCAATGCTCGATGACCTCAATCGGGGTCTGATGACAGAGAGGCATCGCCAGCAGTGCCGCCACAAACGTCAGCAGCACGGCAAACACAAAGGGTTCGGGCAACCAGCGTTGCATAAACCTCACACAACTATTGACAATCCGTTGCATATTGGTCGTTAGTAGTTAGTCGTTGGTCGTTAGTCCAGGCAGGCGTCCAAGGCTTGCGTGATAGCTGCCTCGTCCATATTCTGACCGATGAAGACGAGTTTCTGCATGCGGTCGCCGTACTCGTCGTCCCAGTCGCGACGCAGCATCGGGTCGTGGGCCATCATTTGCATAAGCTCCTCCTTCGGCATCGTAGCATAGAACTCGCCGCACTGTTTGATACCCAGTTGGTGTCCGGCCTGCTCGAAGAGGTAGCACATATCGTACTCGTCGGAGAAATAGCACATACCCTTGCAGCGGATGACGGACTTGGGCCAACGACGTGCCACGAAGTCATCAAAGAGGCCGAGGTTGAAGGGCCGACGGCGGTAATAGACGAAGGTGGATATACCGTATTCGTACGCCTCGCCTTCCTCCTCGTTCTCGATATCGCCCTCCACGCCTTCGAGCCAGGCGGCCGAACCGACTACCTCGTCGAAGTTAAAGAGATGCGTGTTAATCAGCCGCTCGATCGGCACATCGCAGTAGTCGCAGGGGATGATCTCTGCGCGCGGTTGGATAGCGCGAATAATAGCCGTGATGCGTCCCAACTCCTCTTCGCTAACCTCAGATGCCTTGTTGAGCAAGATGAGATTGCAGAACTCGATCTGTTGGATTACAAGCGAAGCGAGATCATCTTCCTCGAGGTCGGTACGCTGCAGTTCCTTGCCCTCGGCGAACTCGTCGCGGAGGCGGAGTGCATCGCAGACGGATACCACGCAGTCCAGAGCGGGTGCGGGATCTTCGGTGAAGGGCACGAGTTTGGGATACGAACAGATAGTCTGCGCGATAGGTGCGGGTTCGCAGATACCGGAGGCCTCTATTACAATATAATCATACGCGCGCGCGGCTGCGAGGTCGTGGAGTTGCTGCACGAGGTCCATTTTGAGGGTGCAACAGATACAGCCGTTGGTGAGCGAGAGGAGGTTGTCGTCCTGTTGGGAGACTACCCCGCCCCGCTGGATGAGGTCGGCGTCGATATTAACCTCACCGATATCATTGACGATGACAGCGAAACGTATCCCCGCCGTGTTGGCGAGGATACGATTCAGAAGCGTCGTCTTGCCGCTACCGAGATAGCCGGTAAGCAGCAATACAGGGATTGTATTAACGTTTTGCATAGGTAGCATAGATAGGATAATATTCATCGAGAATGTCCTGACGGTGGTAGCGCTCGCAGCTCTGGAGCACGTAGGAGAGGATGCCGAGTTGCTGGTTGAGGGTATTCTGCTGGCTCTTGCGGCGCTCCTTATTGAGGCTGTCACCCCAAGAGAGGTAATCCACGCACTTGTCGGCTACGATTCGCATCATGCGATCGCCCTTAGCCAGATCCTCTTCGTTACCGAGCGAGAAATACATCTGCGCCATCGAGGCAGCGGTGTAGTCGTACGGCACGTTGCACTCCGGCAGCATCTCTTCGGCATAGTCAAGCACCTCGCGGCAGCGATCACGTTCGCCCTTAGCGAGCAGTTCCTCTGCCAGGTACATGAACATCATTCGGTGTGTACGACACATACGCATGAGGTTCTCGTCGATATAGATGCCGGGGATATTCATATTGCCGTAGGCGAAGCGATGCATCATATTCTCGTACATGAGGTCGGTGTTGTAACGCTCGCGTCCGTCGCGGCTGCGCGTCGGGGTGATACGATAGGCCAGACCGGTGCACTCGAAGTACGGACGCAGACCGAGGTAATAGTCGTCACCTACGGTGCAAGCGAAGTAGATCGGACGCTGCCAGCCGTCCTTGGCAATATTGGAGAGCATCTCCAGGATCATCATCTCCGAACGCGTGAAGCGGCGGGCGGACTTGATGTTGATATGTTCGCCGTCGAGACCCTCAACGTAGAGTTGGTCGGTGGGGATGAAGTTCTCTCCGTCGCGTTTGGTACGCGGATCGTCGGAACGCAAGAAATCGAAAGCCTTGCCCACCTCGAGGGGTTGTCCCAGACGGTTATCTACCCACACGACTTCGTTGGTACCGGGCATGAAGTCCTTGTATTCCCAATTGATGGGCAGGGCGGATGACTCGTAGTACGGACGCTTCATCTGCGAGATATACCAGTCGGTCTGCAGGTACGAGAGGTTGCAGACGCGCAGGTCAGTACCTACGCCCTCTACCTCCTGGTTGTACCACAAGGGGAAGGTATCGTTATCGCCGTTGGAGAAGATGATTCCGTCCTTCTCGCAGGACTTGAGGTAGTTCGCACCGAAGTCGCGGCAGGAGTAGCGCTGCGAGCGGTCGTGGTCGTCCCAGTTCTGGGATGCCATTTGCACAGGCACGAGCAGGCATATTACCGTCACACCGGCGGCAATGAGGGTCTCAGTCATCTCGTTCTCGATCTTCTTCTTGCGACCATTGATGATCCAATCGTAGATAGCCAATACGGCAAATCCGATCCAGATACAGAAGGCGTAGAACGAACCGGCATAGGCGTAGTCACGTTCGCGCGGCTGGTAAGGCGTCTGGTTGAGGTAGATGACGATAGCAAGGCCTGTCAGGAAGAAGAGCAGGAAGGTGATCGAGAACGAACGCCAACCCTCGTTGATGAAGGTAGCCTTGATACCCTCGCCCACCTTGCGCTTCTGCGCTACCTGCCAGCAGATACCGATGAGACCTAAGATCAGCGGCAGCATGTAATAGACGTTGTGGCCTTTGTTCTCGCGCAACTCCTTCGGCAGCTTGGACTGATCGCCCAGGCGGGCATTGTCGATGAACGGAATACCGCTCAGCCAGTTACCTTTGGAGATATCGCCGTAGCTCTGCAGGTCGTTCTGACGACCGGCGAAGTTCCACATGAAGTAACGCCAGTACATGAAGTTAACCTGGTAGCTGAAGAAGAAACGGAGGTTCTCACCGAAGGTAGGACAATAGTCGGTCTTCTGCTGACCGCAGTATTCGTACTTGACGCGACGACCTTTCACGCGTGCCCAATCCTTGTAGGCCTGCACGTGAGAACCTTGCGACGAATACATACGCGGGAAGACCATGCAGAATTCGTCCATGAACTTATAGGTGGTCTTATGACCGGTAACGACGTAACGGTCTTTCTCGTCCTCAGAAGTCTTGGGAGCCGGAGCATACTGCGCATGCCCGACGATCTCGACAGGCGTGCAGACACCACGCTTGCGGTCCACATCCAGTTGCACGGGCGCGTTGTAACTCTGACCATAGAACAGCGGGCGGTCGCCGTACTGCTCACGGTTGAGGTAATAGGTCAGCGAGAAGACATTATCCGGCGAGTTCTGATCCATCGGCGTATCGGCGCACGAACGGATGACGATGGCTGCATAGCTGCTGTAACCGATCAGGATCACCACTACCATCCATAGTCCGGTATTGATCCAACGCCAAACGGGACGCTCGGCGATCTTCTTGTACGACCACCACAGTCCGCCGCAGAGCAAGGCTGCCGTCAGGCAGAGCATGACATAGAGACCGGTGTTGAAGGGGCAACCCAGTCCATTGACGAACAGCAGTTCGAACCAACCGGCTACCGTCGGTACGCCCGGAATAATGCCGTAGAGCACCACGAGCAGAATCACGCACGAGATGAGGAAGGCTGAGATAAAGCCTTTCCACGAGAAGTCGTACTTACGGAAATAATACACGAGCACGATGGCAGGAATCGTCAGCAGGTTCAAGAGGTGCACACCAATACTCAAACCCATCAGATACATGATCGCGATCAACCAGCGGTCACTACCCTCTTCGTCAGCGTGTTCGTCCCATTTGAGGATCAGCCAGAACACTACGGCCGTGAACAGCGACGAGGACGCATATACCTCGCCCTCTACGGCGGAGAACCAGAAGGTGTCGCTGAACGTGTATGCCAAGGCGCCTACAGCACCGGCACCCAAGAGCGCAATACCCTTGCCTAAGGTGTCGGGAGCCATTAACTTACGACCGAGCGCCGTGATTGTCCAGAATAGGAACAGAATCGTAAACGCACTCGCCAAAGCCGACAGGGCATTCACGCACATCGCCACATGCGAGGCGTCACTCGCAAAGAGCGAGAAGAAATGGCCCATTAACATAAAGAACGGTGCTCCTGGCGGGTGACCCACGTCTAACTTATACGCGCTGGAGATAAACTCTCCGCAATCCCAAAACGAGGCCGTAGGCTCGATGGTGAGAAGATACGTCGCTGCAGCTATTGCAAACACAACCCAACCACAGATGACGTTCCAGAGTTTGTAATTTTTCATTTTATACTATCAGTTTTTCTATTTTTACGTTACCGTTTGGCCATATTTGCCAAATTAGCCTGCAAAATTACTATTTTTTTTGCATATGTGCAAATAATTTTGCGTTTTTATTTGCGTATGTGGGAAAAAAGTTGTAATTTTGCGGGCTTTTATGAAAGACAACGAGCAGAAATGGGATTTGGAAATCACTCCGAGGGATCGATTACTGACCTTGGACTGGCGGGAAATTTGGCGCTATCGCGACATGTTTGTATTGTTCGTGATGCGTAATTTCCGCACGGCCTACAAGCAGACGATCCTCGGTCCGCTGTGGTTTCTAATTACACCGGTGCTGTCGGTGATAGTCTATGTAGCGGTATTCGGCGGTATAGCCAATATCCCTACGGACGGTCTGCCGCCGGTGCTGTTCTACCTGTTGGGTATATCGGTTTGGGGCTATTTCGCCTCGTGCCTAAGCTCTACCTCCAACTCGTTTGTCTCCAACGCCGACATCTTCGGTAAGGTCTATTTCCCGCGCATTATTATGCCGCTCGTGGCGGTGACGACTAATCTGCTGTCGTTTGCCATCCAACTCGGCATCTTCTTTGCGTTCTATATTTACTACGCATGCACGGGTACGGAGCTAATTATCCGCTGGCAGATCGTGCTGTTCCCGCTGCTGATGCTGATGTTGGCATTTCTGGCGGTAGGATTCGGTATGATCTTCTCGTCGATGACGACCAAGTACCGCGACCTGCAGATCATGTTGGCCAAGATCATCTCGCTGTGGGTGTATATCACGCCGGTGATTTATCCGATGAGTTTTGTAGAGAACGCTAAGTTACACCTGGCTATGCAACTGAATCCGGTAACGCCGATCATGGAGGCTATCCGTTTCTCGCTCTTGGGTCAGGGACAGTTCTCCTGGATGTGGTTAGGCTACAGCCTGCTCTGCACGATTGTGCTGCTGCTCATCGGATTGGCGATGTTTAACAAAGTACAGAAGTCCTTCATGGATACCGTATAAGATTGAAAGCTAACGATACATATTGGACAACGGAGATATCCCCGAATACGTATTCGCGGGGATTGGGACTCAGGGAGTTGTGGCAAAAGAAGTACCTGATTTGGCTCTTCATACGCCGCGATCTGACCGTGCAATTCAAGCAGACGATCTTTGGTTTCGGCTGGTATTTTATCTCGCCGCTGTTCTCGGTGGTGATGTATATGATCGTGTTCGGCCGAATCGCCAATATCCCGACGGACGATATCCCGCAGCCGGTGTTCTACCTGAGCGGTATCTGCTTGTGGGAATATTTCTCCTCGTGTCTAACCTCAGTATCCAACACGTTCCAGACCAATGCCGGCCTGTACGGCAAGGTCTATTTCCCCAGGCTGGTAAGTCCGGTATCGGTGGTGCTGAGCAGTATGTTCCGCTTCTCGCTGCAGTTGGGTACGTTCGTGATCGTCTATCTTATCTTCGTCTTCAAGGGCGTGAGTCTCTGCCCGAACTGGTATCTGCTACTCTTCCCGCTGCTGGTGATGATATTGCAAGGCACGGCATTAGGATTGGGACTGATTGTGACCTCGCTCACGACCAAGTACCGCGATCTGACCAACGTATTCGGTACGCTCGTCTCGCTCTGGATGTACGCTACGCCGATAGTCTATCCGCTGAGTTATGTGACCAACCCGACGCTGCATAAGATCATGCTGCTCAACCCGCTGACGGCTGTCATCGAGGCCTTCAAATACGGCGCATACGGCGCAGGTTCGTTCTCGTGGACCTCGCTGGGTTATAGCGTAATATGTATGATTGTGCTGGTCGTAATAGGCACAGCACTCTTCAATCGCAAGCAGAAATTCTTTATTGACACGATATAGAATCCTCCGTATCGACGGAAATAGGATTCTCCTTGTCGCGTTTCAGTTGTTCCTTAATCCGACGCTCACCGTAGGTATAGAGCCATATGCAGAAGGCGAGGAAGGCGAGATACAGCAGTCCGCCGAAGACGCCTGCGGGATTGATGGCAAAGAGCAAGGTGTCGTAGGTGCCGTGCAGAGCTACGGGTGCCCAGAAGACGAGATTGCGCTTGGTCCAACTCATATCGCCGAAATAGAGCATCGAATAGAAATATCCCATCGCAATAGCAAAGATGAAATGACCGGGCACGGCGCTGATAGCCCGTGCAGCGGCTACGGACTGCCAGTCCTCGAGGTTGGAGAAGAGGTAGATGATATTCTCCGCGGCCGCAAAACCAAGTCCTACGCAGCAGGCATAGACGATACCGTCGAAGCGTTCGTCGAAGTACTTATTGTTTCTGAGCACGAGCCACAGCATCAGCAGTTTGGCTCCCTCTTCCGGCATAGCTGCCCCCACAAAACCCTTCAGGGCCGCACCAATCAGTGTGGTCGGTTCGTCGGGCGCCAAGCCCAGCCATCCGATGATCATCTCAAGCACGATGGCAATACACGCCGAAGCGATTCCGTAAACAAAGGCGCGGAGAATCTGCGAGACGGGTTCGCGCTGATACTTATCGCGCAACCAGATATAGATTACCAGCAGGAAGGCCGGCAGGACGGCAAAGAAGATAATTGTCATTTGGTCTTTTCATCATTTTTCTCTGCGGATTGTTTCTTCTGCAGAGGTTGTTTGAAGCGTTTCTGGCGGAGTTGCCAACGTTCGCGGGCGTACTGCTGCATATCGGCGAACTCATCGTTCTCGTCGATGATCTCGAGGCCGAAGATAGTCTCGATGACATCCTCGAGCGTAAGGATACCCTGGAAGCAACCGTATTCGTCGATGACAACGGCGATCTGCGACTTCTGCTTAAGCATCTGGTCGAAGATATCGCCGATGGTCTGTTCCTCGTTAAACATCGGCAGCGGACGTTTGATCTCGCCCAATGTCTTGGTGAAGTGGTCTTCCGCCAGGTCCTCAAGCGCATCGCCACGCAGCACATAGCCCGTGATATATTCGGGTGCGTCGGCATAGACGGGTATGCGGGAGAAATGGTCGTAGCGGTCGTCGTCGTAGTACTCCTTGAGCGTCATCTTCTCCGGAGCGATACTGGCTACCACGCGCGGCGTCATCACGTCGTACGCCTTGACATCATCCAGTCGCATGACGTTGCGGATGATCTTGTTCTCATCCTCCTCGATCACACCTTCCTCTTCGCCCACAGAAGCGAGTGCTACCACCTCCTCACGGCTGACGGTCGCTTCCTCCACATCGGGGAAGAGACGTCCGAACCACTCGATGAGTTTGACGAAGGGATACATGATGATAATGAGACAGCGTATCATCGTGGCCGCAAAGCCCATCAGATGCTTCCAATACATAGAACCGATCGTCTTAGGAATGATCTCCGAGACGAAGAGGATGAGCAGCGTGACGATGATGGAGACGAGGCCGAACCACTGGCTGCCGAAGATCAAGGTCGCTTCCTTACCGATACCGGCAGCGCCGATGGTATTGGCGATCGTGTTAAGCGCCAGAATAGCCGCTAAGGGGCGCTCCGTGTCGGTCTTGTATTCGTGCATGCGTTTGGCGGGACGATAGCCCTCTTCCTCACGCATGTTGATATAACTGAGTGTAGTGGACATCAGCGTAGCCTCCAGTATCGAACAGAGGAACGAGACGCCTAATGCTAAAATGAGATATAAAATTAAATGACTTACCATTAAATCAGTATTAAGTTCAACTTATACCATCTGTCGGATGGCTTGTTCGCGCTCCAAGGGGAGCAAGTCGATCGGGCGAAGTTCGATGGTGGTAAAGCTACCCCACTCCCTTCGCAGCTGCATGCGATAGGCTGCGCGGGCGCAAGAGGTCATAAACTGACCGGTCAGCGCGGGGTTGTTGATACGCATCGTGAAGTCGATCTGTTGATCGGGCGTCGTGCCGGACAGTCCGTTACGCTCGATATGTACGCCGTGGTTGGTGGTGTTGAGGGCTGCTACAGAGGGCACCTGTTCTACCTCCGTATAGTCGTGGGCGAAGTAATCGTCTTTAAGAATTGCTGCTTTGACTGCTTCAAAGTCATAGCCGTCCTCGAGCTCGATATAGACATGACGATTGTGTTTCCCCTTACCGGCCGGCAGGGTCATCGACAGGGCATCCTTCACACCCGGGATGGCTTTGGCGGCAACGGTATGTCCCATCGAGCGACCGGGGCCGAAGTTGGTATACCCCTCTCCCTCCGGCACAAGCGAAGTCATCAGCGTGCGGATAATCGAGTCCGAACCCGGATCCCAACCTGCCGATATGATCGCTACCGACTCGCCTAACTCGGCATCGAGCTTGAGGTCGGTTATCAGGTCGTATATATCACCGTGGATATCAAACGAATCCACCGTCGAGATACCCTTCTTGAGGAACACCGGCGCCCAATCCTTCACCTCGCGTGTCGGGGTGCAGAGCAGCGCCACATCGGGCTTGGCGGCGATGAGTTGGTCCGCCTCCGTATGATGGAACACGCCTGCGAACTCCATATCACTCGCCTTGCGTACCGCAGCCTCTGCAGCACGGCCGATGTTGCCGTATCCGAAAATTGCTACTTTAATCATTTTCTTATCAGTCTCTTACTGTTATATGAAAACAGCATTGTTTGTATTCGTATTTTACGTATATATGTCCGGCGCGTTGCTGATTGAGCAGCACCTGCCCGAGTACCAACTTGAGGTTATCGTCCGTCATGTAATCGGCCGTGATGTCGGTCTTGTCAAACTTGGTATACGCCAAGTCGAACGTAGTGCCATAGTTATGCGCCGACTTACTGACAGAGTTGAAATTGCCGCTCTTCTGCAGCTTGCGGATATCGTCTTGCGTGCGCAGAACGGATGTCACGCGGAAGCGATAGTGCGGCAGGTCGTTGCGCCGGAGTATATCAGAGAACTCCTCTCCGATGCTGTTCAGTCGCTTCGCGGCTATCGGCACGAGGTACGGTACGGAGTGCGTCAGTTCGTCTACCACATAGTACTTATTGGTATAGATGTGCATCAGCCGGTTGTTCATCCGTGCTGCCTCTTCCCGATTCTTCGGACCGGGGTTGAGTCCGTTCTTCTCGGCGGCCGTGATATGCTTATGCTGCCCGTCGCGGAATTTCTCCGAATAGCGTATCGACCGTCC
>CAMJDT010000046.1 GCA_946404495.1 uncultured Bacteroidales bacterium | reverse complement strand
GATAAAGGCATGCGAGGCCTCAGATAGACAGACTTAGAAGCAGTCTCTGCTTCGTATTTTCACATCGGTATACCGTGATATAAATTTGTAGTATCTTCGGCCACCTCCCCCAGAGGGGACCCCTCCGAACATACGTTCGCACTTTTGTGCGAACAACAAGTTTCTGATTCATAAAATTGCAAATAAATTTGCATTTTCTGACTCAAAAACTTGCATATTCCAAATTTTTGTAGTAATTTTGCGGCGTAATTTGGGATAATAGGGATATAAGATGATCTGTTTTTATGCCGATAGGGTAGAGATGCCGTCGTTGGACAGGGCAAAAGTGGAAGCGTGGATACGTTCCACGGCCGCTCAGTATGGCTTTGCTACCGGCAATATCAACTATATCTTCTGCTCCGATGAGCGCATTCTGGAGGTGAACCGCCAGTTTCTCGGTCACGACTACTACACCGATATCATTACCTTCGATTACTCCACACGTTCGGTGGTCTCCGGCGATATCTATATCTCGCTGGATACGGTCTATGCCAATCAGGCGGAGTACGGAGAGAACGAGTTGCTGCGCGTGATTATCCACGGCCTGTTACACCTTACCGGACAGAATGATAAGACGCCGGAGGACGAACGGGAGATGCATCGGAAGGAAGATGTAGCACTGGGGAAATTGAAAATTGATAGTTGACAATTGACATTTGTTTATGGTACAACACTATTTGGAATTATTGGGCGAGACGATTCGCCGCTATTGGGATAAGCCCGCGCTGACGGATTACAAGGGTACGACGTCCTACACCTACGGGGAGATGGCGCGTGAGATAGCACGTGTGGGAGCAATGTACGATGCGTTGGGATTGGAGAAAGGTTGTCATATAGCGATCTGCGGCAATAACTGCGCCAACTGGGCGGTAGCCTATCTGGCTACAGCTGTGTGGGGAGGTGTTAACGTGTGCATTATGCCGGATTTTCCGGCCGACGATATAGCCCGGATGGTCAATCATAGCGACGCGGTCGTACTGATAGCCTCGGCACAGGTGCGCAAGAAACTGGAGGACAAGGCGCTTCCGGCCGTGCAGGTGATACTGCCGATGGAGGAACTATCGGAGCCGGGTACGAAGTCTCCTGCCTATACTGCGCCGACGCCGGAGAGCATCAACTACAGCGGTCGCGGTATAGATGAGACCTGCATGATATGCTACACCTCGGGTTCGACGGGTACGCCCAAGGGCGTGATGCTGTCGTTCAGGAGCCTGAGCAACAACGTGCAGAACTGCAAGGAGAACCTGCCGAAGCACGACGGAATGAACGTACTGTCGATGCTGCCTTTGGCACATATGTACGGCCTCGTGTGCGAACTGCTGGCGCAGTTGCCCGCCGGTTGTCATATCTATTTCCTCGGTAAGACACCAACGCCTTCCATCCTGGCGAAAGCCCTGCAGGAGGTACACCCGTATACGATCGTGACAATACCGATGGTGATCGAGAAGATCTGCAAGAAGAGCGTCTTCCCCGTGATCAACAAACCCGCTATCCGCTTCTTCTGGCGTTGGCCGGGAATAGGACGGATGCTGAAGAACCTCGTCTGCAAGAAGATGCTCAAGCAGTTGGGCGGTAATGTCCTGCAGTTCCATATCGGCGGTGCAGCCCTGAATGAGGATGTAGAGAAATTGCTGATGGATATCCGTTTCCCCGTGACGGTCGGTTATGGCCTGACGGAGACCGGCCCGCTGGTAAGCGGTAACCTATGGCAGAACTTCCGTGCCCGCTCGGGCGGAAAGGTCGTCAGCGGTATGGAGGCTAAGATAGTGGACGAAGAGATATGGGTGAAGGGCGAGAACGTGATGCAGGGTTACTACAAAGCGCCGGATCTCACGGCCGAAGTCATCACCGAGGACGGCTGGTTCCGCACCGGCGACGTAGGCAAGGTAGAAAAGGACGGCACCATCTACGTGCAGGGACATAAGTCCAACCTCATCGTACAGGCTAATGGTAATAAGGTCTATCCCGAAGCCATCGAGGCGCTGCTGAATGATTTGGACGGCGTGGAGGAGTCGCTCGTAACGGAGTGGGACAACCAACTCGTGGCGCTCGTCGTCACGAAGTGGGAACAACTCAACGTAGCTTCGCTGCGCGAGAAAATCAATTCGCTGCTGCCCAAGGACAGTCAGCTGCAGAAGATCGAGACGCAGTCCGACCCGCTGGAGCACACACCTAAGCACAGCATCAAACGCTACCTGTACCGCAAGCGTGCGGAGTGGGAAGCCAGGCAAGCGCAGGTGAAAGGGGAAAAGTGAAAGGTGAAAAGTGAAAAGTGAAAGGTAAAAAGTAAAAGGTAAAAATTATAAGCTTATGAAAACATCTTCTGAGTATCGTGCTATGGCACGTGAGACCCTTGAGGGTCGCTGGAACGAGTTTGCGCTCCTGACGCTGCTTCTGTTTGCAATCGCAATGGTAGCCCAAGCGCCTTCGATTGCAGGTGCATTTGGCGGTATGGAGTGGTTGAACGGTATGAGTAGCGGTCTATCGACCGTGCTCTCGGTGCTGGTTATCTCGCCGCTGGAGTATGCCTTGTTTAATCTATTTCTGTCGCTGGTGCGCCGTGAGGAGATGCCCGAGGGCAGTATGCGGGAGTGGTTCAATGAATTCTCGCGCAACTGGCAGACCTATGTCATCGCCGGTGTGCTGATTGCTATCATCGTGGTGCTGATTGGTGTGGTAACGCTCTTTATCGGTGCAGTTATCTTCTCGTTGGCTTACGGAATGGTTCCCTTCATTATCCGTGATAACCCGGGTATAGGAGCCAAGGAGGCTTTGTATCAGAGTCGCATGATGATGCGGGGTCACAAGGCTGAGCTGTTCCTGCTGGAACTCTCGTTCATCGGTTGGGCACTGCTGTGCTGCATCTGCTGGATCGGATTCCTCTGGTTGGTACCGTATATGTATGTGGCTATGGCTCACTTCTATGAGGACGTGAAGGCTGAGTACGAACCGGTTCATCAGGACGTAGCTGCGTAAGCGGTGGTACGTAATATAATAAAAGGTGCGGCATGAGTTGCACCTTTTTTATTATCGGCAGGTTCAGCGTTTAGATACTCAGAACCTGAAGCGCTTGCCATTTGTCGTCCTTGATGTCCTTCTTTTGCTTGATGGCTTTGGAGAGGGGTACATAGACGATCTCGGAGTTCTGCACACCAACCATGATGGAGCGTTGCTCCTCCATCAGGGCCTGGATGGCTGCTACGCCGAGGCGGGAAGCGAGGATACGGTCGTATGCTGAGGGGCTACCGCCACGCTGGAGGTGACCCAGGATGGTGACGCGGGTGCCGTATTCGGGATGCACCTTTTCAATAATCTCCGCTACTTTGCGTGCACCGCCTTCGATTGCGTGTTCCTGAACGAGGACGATACCGGAGTTCTTGTGCTTGCGGCGTCCCTGACCGATGGCAGCTTCGAGTTGCTCGGCTACGGTGGCGCGCTCGGGAATGATAGCGGCCTCTGCTCCGGCTGCGATAGCGGCAGAGAGGGTGAGGAAGCCGGCGTCACGACCCATTATTTCGACCAGGAAGAGACGTTCGTGGCTGGTACCGGTGTCGCGCAGTTTGTCCACGCACTCCATGATGGTATTCAGCGCGGTGTCGTAGCCGATGGTAGCGTCGGTGCCCCAGAGGTCGTTGTCGATGGTGCCGGGCAGACCGATGACGGGTACGTTGTATTCCTGCGCGAGCAGACGTGCTCCGGTGAAGGTACCGTCGCCGCCGATGGCGATGAGGGCGTCGATATTTTCGCGCTGGAGGGTCTCAAAAGCACGTTTGCGTCCTTCGGGCGTACGGAACTCGTCAGAGCGGGCGGATTTGAGAATCGTACCGCCGCGTTGGATAATACCGGAAACATCCTGGGTGCCGAGTTCAACGACTTCGCCCTCCATCAGGCCTTTGTAACCGCGGTAGATACCTTTCACATTGATACCGTTGACGATAGCTGCGCGGGTGACGGCGCGGATAGCTGCGTTCATGCCGGGTGCGTCACCTCCTGAGGTGAGAACACCGATGGTTTTGATGTTGTATTCCATATAGTTATAGTTTTTATGATTGTTTTCTATTTTGTACCTTGTAGTTGCAGCACGCTGTCGCGGCAAGTTTCCATGAGCCATAAGGGCGTGGAGGTTGCGCCGCAGATTCCTATTGATAATTGACAATTCTTATCCTTACGGAACGATTCTTTGGCAGTTGCTATTTCTTCTCCTATTTCTTTTTCAATTTCGTCGGGGGAGGAGATGAAGCGGGTGTTGGGGTTGGCGTCGAGGCAATGTTGGAAGAGGACCTTGGCGTTGGAGGATTTGCGTCCGCCGACGAAGAGCACAAGGTCGTGCTGCCGGGCAAAAGTCTGTAGCTTCTCCACACGGTTAGCCACATTGCGGCAGATGGTGTCGTGTACCTGTACCTCGTTCTTGGCGCGCGATTGGATGGCCTCTGCGAGGGCTTGGTAGTCCTCCACGGACATGGTAGTCTGGGAGAAGAGGAAAATAGGTCGCGAGAAGTCGAGGCGGTCAATGTCGGCAGTGGATTGGACTACGAGGGCGGTGTTGCCCGTCTGGCCTTGGAGGCCTATGACCTCCGCGTGCCCGGGTTTGCCGTAGATGACGATCTGTGCGTCAGGATTGGCGGTATAGGTGTCGCGGATTCGTTTCTGCAGCTGGAGGACGACGGGGCAGGAGGCATCGATGACTTCGAGTCCGTTGTCACGTGCGATGCGATAGGTAGAGGGCGGTTCGCCGTGTGCGCGAAAGAGCACGCGCCCGGCGCGTAGCGTGCGGAGGTCATCGTAGTCGATGGTCTCCAGTCCCAGTCGCGAGAGCCGCTCTACTTCTTCACCGTTGTGCACGATATCGCCGAGGCAGAAGAGCGGGCCTTTCGTTAGTTCGCTTTCGGCTGCCCGGATGGCACGCGTGACACCGAAACAGAAACCGCTGTTATTGTCGATTGAGACAGTCATTGAAGATGGCAATGATTTTCTCCATTTGTTCCTCGCGCGTCAGGTTGCTATTGTCCACCACGATGGCATCATCAGCTTGGCGCAGAGGGCTCTCCTCGCGGTGGGTGTCGCGGTAGTCGCGGTCGTTGACATCGCGCAGCACGTCTTCGTAGACGGGGGTCTCGCCTTTGCCGACGAGTTCATCGTAGCGTCGGCGTGCACGCACCTCGGGTGAGGCGGTGAGGAAGAGCTTGAGTTCGGCATTGGGGAAGACGACCGTACCGATATCACGGCCGTCCATGACGATACCTTTGTCGCGACCCATCAACTGCTGCTGGGCTACGAGATATTGGCGAACCTCCTTAATAGGAGACACGCGCGAAGCCATGTTGCCGACCTCGAGGGTGCGTATTTGCGATTCGACATCTTCGCCGTTAAGGGTGACATGGTTGTCGCGGAATCCGACGGAGATCTGATCCAAGCCTTTCAGCGAAGGCAGTTCGACCTCTCCGCGCATCACAGCCAATGCTACGGCTCGGTACATAGCGCCTGTATCCACGTAGGTATAACCTGCATATTCGGCCAGACGCTTTGCGATAGTCGATTTGCCGCAAGAGGAATAGCCGTCTATAGCAACGATGATCTGTTTCATATTCGTTATTTCTTAAGCATCGAGTTAATATCCAGCGAGAGGGAAGCCTGATACGTGAAGTTGGATTTGGTATATTGGCTCATCGCAAAGGCTACGCTGAACTTATAGATACGTACGCCCGCGCCGAAAGCGAAGCCGGCCAACGAACGCTGATCCTTGAGTTGCATCTCAGCCCGGTGACGGTGGTTGTAGCTGACGGTAAGCCAGAAGCGGTCGGACTTAGGGATGATATCGATGGCGAAGATCGTGTGGCGGAACATCGTGTCGTACCACAATACTTTGCCCGTATCGCCCAAGTTGGCCGACGCGTAGGGCAACTCCCAGATCTGCATGTTGTGAATCGTCATATTGAGCCGTATCGGAGCGTGCTTGAATCGATAGGAGAGACCCAGCTCGAGGTTGAGGGGGAGGTTCTCCATATGCCGGCCGCTCTCGTCGGAGTAGAAACCCTTGAGTTGCCAACCTATATTACGCAGCGTCAGACCAATATGCAGCGTGGAGTCGGGCAGTTGGAAATGTCCGCCTACATCCGCTCCGAGGGCAAACGAAGAGTAGGACTCATAGATGCTATAGATAGGCTTAAATGCCACGCCGACGGTAAACATCGGACCCAACTGGCGCGCGTACATGACGTTAATAAGGATGTCCTTGGCCGTGAATGTGTTGCCCATCAGGCCGCCCTCTTCGTTGGCATAGGGCATCCGTCCGTAGTCGAGATAGTGGATACCGACGGCGAAGTAATTGGGTTTGTCGGGTTCGCCCTCCGGTTGTTTCTCCCACTTGCCTCGACCGAAGTTATGTCCGTACAATACGCTGCCGAACATCGTTCCCTGCATCCAGTAGGCATAGTTGAGCTGGAGGACTTTGTCGGTAGCATTATTCAGCAGGGCGGGGTTCATCAGGCTCATGGCTAACTCGCCGTCCTGAATCGCGACATTGTCTCCGCCCAAGGCGTTGAGGCGCGCGGAGTAGGGCAACGAGAGAAAATTAAATACACTCGTACCGGCTCCGCGAATCTGAGCCGACACCTGCTGCGGAAGCCACATCATCGCCGCCAACAGCACAATTGGTATGAATTTCTGTTTAAAAAACATATTCAGCGCACAAAGATACAACTTTTTTTGGAAATAACAAAGAAAATTAAAATATATTTTATATTTTTGCAAAAATATTTGTATATTCCAAAAAAAAATCGTATCTTTGCGCGATTTATTATGTGACAACTTGCCAAATAAGTAAAAACATTAAAATAAAAGTAAAAATCTATGTGGTTAAAAGATTCATCTATCGGCCGTAAGTTCGTCATGAGCTTAACCGGCTTGGCTTTGGTGCTCTTCTTGCTATTCCACGGCTGCATGAACCTGGCAGTGGTATTCTCGGAGGACGCCTACAACATGATTTGTCACTTGCTCGGAGCTAACTGGTATGCATTGATCGGCACACTGGGTTTGGCATTTCTGGTGCTGGTGCATTTCAGCTATGCACTGATTCTTACCATCCAGAACCGTGCTGCCCGCGGCAACGACCGTTACGCAGTGACCGGTAAGAAGGATGGTGTAGAGTGGGAATCGGAGAACATGCTCGTATTGGGTGCAATTGTTATCGGTTTCCTGGTTTTGCACCTCTACAACTTCTGGTTCAAGATGCAGTTTGCCGAGATCAGCGGTCTGGAGACCGGCGCCTTTGACCCGCAGAACGGTGCCGCTTATGTGAAGGCACTGTTCACGACTCCCGTCAGCGGTCAGATCTACTGCGTGCTCTACCTCATCTGGCTCTGCGCCTTGTGGTTCCACCTCAATCACGGTGTTTGGTCCGCCCTGCATACCCTGGGTTGGAACAACCTCATCTGGATGAAGCGTATCAAAGTGATCGGCTGCGTGGTTGCCACGTTGGCTGTACTGCCGTTTGCTGTCGTCGTATTGTATTACCTGGGCGTAGGCATCGGAATGCTTTGCTAATTGAAAAATGAAAACTGAAAATTGAAAGGAAAACAATTATGGCAAAGAAAGAAATATTGGACGCTGCAAAGCAAGTTGTGGAAGCAGTTGCAGAGAAGGTCGTAGAGAAAGTGGCAGAGAAGGTTGAGGCTACTGTAAAGGAGGCTACTACGCCTATCATTACGCCTGAGATGGCCAAGATACCGGCCGGCCCGCTGGAGAAGAAATGGACCAACTACAAGGATCATCAGAAACTGGTCAACCCCGCCAACAAACGTCGTCTGGACGTGATCGTAGTAGGTACGGGTCTGGCAGGCGCTTCGGCCGCTGCCACCTTGGCTGAGTTGGGATTCAATGTACTGAACTTCTGCATTCAGGACAGCCCGCGCCGTGCGCACTCGATTGCTGCACAGGGCGGTATCAATGCTGCGAAGAATTATCAGAACGACGGTGACTCGGTTTATCGTCTCTATTACGATACCATCAAGGGTGGTGACTACCGTGCCCGTGAGGCCAATGTATACCGTCTGGCTGAGGTATCAAACAATATCATTGACCAGTGCGTAGCACAAGGTGTTCCCTTCGCTCGTGAGTATGGCGGACTGCTGGACAACCGTTCGTTCGGTGGTGCACAGGTGAGTCGTACCTTCTATGCTAAAGGTCAGACCGGCCAACAGCTGCTGCTGGGTGCCTATAGCGCACTGAGCCGCCAGATCGGTAAGGGCAAGGTGAAGATGTACACCCGCTATGAGATGCTGGATATCGTCATCATCAAGGACGAGAACGGCGAACCCCGCGCTCGCGGTATCATCGCACGCAACCTGGTGACCGGTCGCATCGAGCGCTTCTTCGGTCATGCAGTGGTAGTAGGTACCGGCGGATACGGTAACACCTTCTTCCTGAGTACCAACGCGATGGCAAGTAACGGTTCGGCTGCTATGCAGATGTACCGCCACGGTGCTTATTTCGCTAATCCCTGCTTCGCGCAGATTCACCCCACCTGTATCCCGAAGCACGGCGACTTCCAGAGTAAGCTGACGCTGATGTCGGAGTCGCTGCGTAACGACGGACGTATCTGGGTGCCCAAGAAACTGGAGGACGCTAAGCGTCTGCAAGCCGGCGAGATCAAGGGACGCGATATCCCCGAAGAGGATCGTGACTACTATCTGGAGCGCCGTTATCCTGCCTTCGGTAACCTGGTACCGCGTGACGTGGCTTCGCGCGCTGCAAAGGAGCGTTGCGACAAAGGCTACGGCGTGAACAATACCGGCTTGGCTGTGTTCCTAGACTTCAGTGACGCTATTCAGCGTCTTGGTAAGGATGTGGTAGCACAGAAGTACGGCAACCTGTTCCAGATGTATGAGAAGATCGTAGATGAGAACCCCTACGAGAACCCGATGATGATCTTCCCTGCTATTCACTATACGATGGGTGGTATCTGGGTAGACTACGAGCTGCAGACCAGCGTGAAGGGTCTGTTCTGTATCGGTGAGGCTAACTTCTCGGATCACGGTGCTAACCGTCTCGGCGCAAGCGCCCTGATGCAAGGTTTGGCTGACGGTTACTTTGTACTGCCTTATACCATTCAGAACTACCTGAGCGACCAGATCGGTGTGCCGCGCATGTCGACCGACCTGCCTGAGTTCGCTGAGGCCGAGAAGGCTATTATGGATAAGATCGACCGCCTGATGAAGATTCAGGGTAAGCGTTCTGTGGACTCGATCCACAAGGAGCTGGGTCTTATCATGTGGGATTTCGTCGGAATGGGTCGTACGGCTGAGAGCCTCAAGACTGCCATCAAGAAGATTGACGAGATCAAGAAGGAGTTCTGGACCAACGTCTATATCCCGGGTGAGGCCGGCACGCTTAACAACGAGCTGGAGAAAGCCCTCCGTTTGGCTGACTTCATTGAGATTGGCCGCCTGATGGCCGTAGATGCCCTCAACCGCGAGGAGAGTTGCGGTGGTCACTTCCGCGAGGAGTATCAGACCGAAGAGGGCGAGGCTCTGCGTCAGGACGACAAGTTCTCGTACGTAGCTTGCTGGAAGTACATGGGCGAAGACAAGGAGCCGATGCTTATCAAGGAGCCGCTTGACTACGAATTCACCGAGCGCAAGACGCGTAACTACAAAGCGTAAATAGTTGATAATTGATAATTGACAATTGATATTATGGATCAGTATATTGATATCAAAGTACGGGTATGGCGTCAGGCCGGCCCCAAGGCTCAAGGTTATTTTGAGACCTACGAGCTGAAACACATATTCCAAGGTGCATCGTTCCTGGAGATGATTGACATCCTCAACGAGCAGTTGATCTCGGAGCACAAGGATCCTATCGCATTCGACCACGACTGCCGTGAGGGTATCTGCGGTATGTGCTCGATGTACGTGAACGGTCATCCGCACGGACCCGACAGCGCTATTACGACCTGCCAGCTGCATATGCGTAAGTTCCACGACGGCGAGACCATCACCGTGGAGCCTTGGCGTAGCCGTGCGTTCCCTGTAATCAAGGACCTTATGGTAGACCGTCAGGCGTACGATAAGATCATGCAGGCCGGTGGTTTCGTGAGCGTCAATACCGGCGGTGTGCCTGATGCCAATGCAATCGCTATTCCGAAGCCCGTTGCTGACGAAGCTATGGATGCAGCCAGCTGTATCGGTTGCGGTGCTTGCGCAGCAGCCTGCAAGAACGGAAGTGCTATGCTCTTCGTTTCGGCCAAGGTTTCCCAACTCGCTTTGCTGCCGCAAGGTAAGGTGGAGGCTGCCCGTCGCGCCAAAGCGATGGTGGCTAAGATGGACGAACTCGGATTCGGTAACTGCACCAACACCGGTGCCTGCGATGCCGAGTGCCCGAAGAGTGTCAGCCTGGCTAATATCGCACGCTTGAACCGTGAGTTCCTCTGCGCTAAGTTCAGCGACTAATAACCACATAGCAAAAAGGGATGCTTATACCTCACGCGTAGGGATAAGTGTCCCTTTTTGAGAAAAAATCACTCTTCTTATGACAAAACAGAACAACTCACTGCGTATCATCACCATCCTGGCGATGATGTTTCTGTACGCCATGATCTCGTTTGTGACGAACCTCGCGGCGCCTGTCGGCAAGATCTGGGGCGAGTCTTTCGCTGACCCGATTCAGGCCGAGCGTCTGGGTATGCTGGGCAACCTGTTCAACTTCCTGGCTTACCTGCTGATGGGTATCCCTGCCGGCAACCTCCTGGCAAAGAAAGGTTACAAATGGACGGCCCTGACGGCTATCAGTATCGGTTTCGTCGGCATCGGTTTCCAATGGCTGAGCGGCTATATGGACAATTTTGCCGTCTATCTCGTCGGTGCCCTGTTCGGCGGTTTCTGCGTGTGCATGCTGAACACGGTGACCAACCCGATGCTGAACCTGTTGGGTGGCGGCGGTAATAAAGGCAACCAGCTGAACCTCATCGGCGGTACGATCAACTCGCTGTCCGGTTCGCTGACGCCTATGCTCGTAGGTGCTATCATCGGCGAGAGCCTGACAGGCAAGGAAATAGACGATGTGAATATCGTACTGTATATTGCTATGGCGGTATTTGCCGTTATCTACCTGATTCTGAAGGTGACGCCGATAGCCGAACCCGAGGGCGCAGGGCAAGAGGTGACCTACGAACGCAGTCCGTGGTCGTTCCGCCACCTGACGCTGGGCGTGATAGCCATCTTCTTCTACGTAGGTGTAGAGGTAGGCGTGCCGGCTACCCTGATCTCGTACCTGAAACCCACGGTAGGTTTTGCCGCAGCGGGTTTTGTAGCCGGTCTGTACTGGCTGCTGATGTTGGTAGGCCGAACCATCGGTTCGTTCGTAGGCGGCAAGGTATCCAGCCGGACGATGGTCATCTGCGTAGCGTGCGTAGCGATCCTGCTGATGGTAGGTGCCATGGTGCTGGGCGATTCATCGACTGTAGCGATGCCGACAGGTTGGAGTTTCCAGATGGCTGAGATGCCTATTGCGGCGCTGCTGATCATGCTGGTAGGTCTCTGCACCTCGGTGATGTGGGGCTGCATCTTCAATATGGCGACCGAAGGATTGGGTAAATATACCGCCAAGGCTTCCGGCATCTTCATGATGATGGTAGTAGGCGGAGGCATCGTGCCCTATATCCAGAGCGCTATAGCCGCCCACAACTGCCTTATCAGCTACATCGTGCCCCTTATCGGTGTCGCATACATTCTCTTCTATGCCCTCTTCGGCTCGAAGAACGTCAACACCGACATCAAGGTGGACTAACTCTTCTCGATTAAACGAATCGGTGCGACAGGAATGCCGCACCGATTTTTGTATTGTTACCGTATAAAGTTCGTGGAAACGCGGGGTTCTTTTTCGGGGAGGCCGGAACGGGCTTTCTCGGAAAGGATGGCGCGGATGAGGAAGGCCATATTGCGGCCAAGAACGCGCATCGTTTGGAGACCTTCGGCGTCCTGAAGAACCTCTTCGGGAGTATTGCCGTGTACCATATTCCAATACTGGCTGCTGGCAATCGGCATCTCGGCAATGAGGAAGAACTTATTGAGTGCATCCAGCGTTGCCGTCGTTCCTGCACGGCGGGCAGAGCAGACAGCCGCTCCTACTTTCATTCGTTTGTCGAAACTGGTACTGTAGTAGAGACGGTCGAGGAAGGTAGTGAGTGCGCCGTTCACGCCGGCATAATAGACGGGTGAACCGATCACAATACCATCCGCCTCTTCAAACTTCTTGGCTGCCTCGTTGACGATGTCGTCAAAGACGCAGCGTCCAATTTCTTTACACTTACGGCAACCGATGCAGCCGTGAATAGCCAGATGTCCGACGTGCAGCATTTCGGTTTCGATACCGTTTTCGCGAAGTGTTTTCTCTACCTCGCTTAGGGCAGTATAGGTGCAGCCCTTCGCATTCGGACTGCCGTTGATCAATAATACTTTCATCTATGAAATATCAATTGTCAATTATCAATTAAAATAGGTATCCCATTTTTACGTAGAAGTTGGCCCACTTGGCATTGTCCTGTTTATCGAACGGCATAGCCCAATCGCAACTGAGTACGAAGTTCTCATTCATACCGATCTTTAGACCCAGACCTGCCGTCATATGCGGCCGATAGATGCCTGAGTTATCCAGGTTGCCGTTTTGGTCTACTTGGAAATAGTCGCTCATTACTTCTCCATTGGCCGTCATGCTTTCCTTGAGCGAGTGGTAGAGTCCACCGGTGTGGAGTTCGACCAACTCATCCAACTTGAGCGGCTGCGTCACGATGCCAAGATCGAAGAAGGGATTAAGTCCGAAGAAGAAATGCTGGCGTCCGATGTCGAAGTTGACCACGCGGAAACGGAACTCTACGTTGGCGTACGCAAAGCCATCGGCCAGAATACGGTTAGCCATCATACCGCGAATAGAGTTACCGCCACCAAGTCCCTCGTAGAGTACGCGCTGGATGAAGAGGGTATTGAGATAGTTGTTCATATAGAACGGACTCTTACCTGCAATCAAATTCTGCGTGCCGACACGGTAGACGAACGTGATCCGGTCCTTATAGACAGGCACGTAGTGACGGAAGGTGAAGTTGAGCTGGAGGTGGTTGTAGCCCCCCGAAGCCTGATTGCCATAACCGGCATTGAAGGCGGCGGAATAGGTAAGGAAGAGGTCGGTATAGATACCGCGGTTCGGTCCCATTCGTTTGTCGCGACTGTCGAAGGTGAGGCCTCCGCGCACGTAGGGATGCCAGCCTCCTTTGGCTTCGTCTACGCCGACGAGACCCCAGTTCTTGTATTTCTCATAGAGCAGTTCCTCGTTCGGATTCAGTGCTTTCTGATGGGCTGCCGTCGGGTCATAGGTGTTCTTACCGTTGAGCATATCGATATCGCAGTCGTTGACGATATAGCCGAGCACACCCAGTCCGGCATTCCATTTCAGGTGGCTGATGATATTGCCCTCGATATCGCCTGCCACGCGGATGAGATCACGTTTGTATTTATAGAACACGCGCGAGCGGTAGTCGGCTACGGACATCTTCTCGGGTTTCTTGCTCCAGTTATGCCAATCGTAGTTATAGAGCGATTGGTAGCCGTTGAAGCCGTAGAAGTCGCACATTGCATCGGGTAGGTAGGTGGCATCGAGTGTCAGACGATGATGCGGGATGAGGTACTTGGAGTCATAGTTGAAGCGGAAGATACCGTGATGCTTGGTGGTATAGGCTGCCTCGAGGTAGAGCGAGTGGATATACTCCGGATACTGGCTGCCGTCGCCGTAGTAATAGACATTGGTCAGCACGCCGCCCTGAAATCCGTAGTCGGCATCGTAAGCGATAGAGGGCAGGATACCGAAGTTCCAACCGGTCTTGATCTTATTGCCAAGCGAATCCACCTCCACTTTCTTCTCTTTCTTCTTGGCATTTACAGGTGCGAGGCAGAGCATAATGGCTGCCAACGCGAGGATGATTTTTTTCATATTCGTCGTGTTTTAGATATGACTTAGTATAAACATAATAGTAATGCCCAGATACGTTCCGACGGCATAGCCTACCAGACCGATGACGATACCTGAGATCAGCACTTTCTTGTTCTGCATCGCTCCTACTACCGGCGGTACAAAGGGCGGCGAGCAGAGCAGGGCTACCTGACTCACGCAGAACAGATCGCCGCTGACGTGTGCGATACGGCAGAAGATAAGGTGCAGCACGGCCGAAAGAACCATCACCCAGCAAACGAACATACCGATAGCAAGTGAACCGCCATTCACGCTGTGGATATCAAAGAGCGAGGCTACGATGACCGAGAAAATCAGTATAAAGAACATACCTAACTCGAAGGTCTTGGGCAACTCCCGTACTTTCTTAAAGAAGGAAGCAATGATCGATAACGTCGTGATAGTAAGAATAATCACCAATTCATTGAGTTTGCCGGTCAGCATAAGCGCCAACCCCGCACCGATAGCGAGAAAGACAATGCTGAGGCCGAGACCGGCAAACATACCGCCGACGCTCTGTTTGCGGAACATACCTTTGTAATCCTCCACATCCATCGTCTGCACATCTTCATCGTGCCGTCCGCGGCGCGTCACGTCCTGATAGGGCAGAATCTTACGGAAAACACGGAATCCGCCGCCGATGAGGAAGAATATATACGGCGTGGTCAGTACCATCTCGAAGGCCAGCACGATAGCCATCACCGTCTTGTCTACATGCAGCGAAGCGCCGAGAGCGTTGAAGTTCATCGTTCCGCCGGTGTAGATACCCGTCATCATAGCGCATACTTTCTCAAAATCATCGATGCCCTTGTTGCGGAAGATGAAGTAGCCGCTGACAATTGCCACCAGTACGGCCGTCAGACCGCCAATGAGTGACCAGATGGTCTTGGGTAGGGCCTTGGTCCAGAGCTTGAAGTCGCAGTTGAAAAGCATCAACGGAATCGCCAGAGGCACCGTGATGGACATCAATAGCGATTGCAGCTTAGAAAACGAAATGGCTTCTGCCGTTTCCGGCTCAAAATGCACGAACCCCGTGAGGGCAAAGATGATGCCGACGGCGTAGGCCGCAACAACGGTGCCGATTTTCTGCATCCAAGTCCAACGCTTGAAGCACTCAATAATCAGTACGGGTATCAGCACATAGAGGCTGATGAGAAGGTAAACACGTATCATTTTAGTCGTTGGGTATTAGTTGTTGGTCGTTCGATTATCTAATTCTCTATTTTAAATCTGCGGATTTGGTACATATATTCCTCAAATCCCATCCAAGGGAAGAGCATAATAAAGAGGCTGAGGGGGATGAGCAGGAAGTGCAGCACAAACTGGACGGAGTTGTGGAAGGCAGGGTCCTTGACCGTGCGGCGCACGTGGAGCATCAGTGCCCAAAGCGGAATCGTCAGTGCGGCGCAGACGACAAAGAGCGGCGCGGTCAGGATAAGTCCTGTCAGGCGCAGACCTTTTGGTACGCGTTTCTTCTTGAAGCGGTCAAAGGGCGCCGGCGGGTTCTCGCGAAGCTTTGCCCAATTCTTGTCGTAGTCATCGTCGTCGGGTACCCAAAGGAACGATGCGCGCATCTTCAGCGTCAACTCATCGCGCAAGGCGAGGATGAGTTGGGGTTTATCCAATTCCGGGTGCCGGCTTACATACTCCGTCACGTTGAGCGGTTCGCCGATATTGACGGTCAGATCGTCCCAGAGGTGGAAATAATCGCCATATTCGATACCGACGGGTACGATATAGACAGGTTTCTCGTGCCCAAACTCTTCGTTGGCGCGAAGCGCTATACGGAAGATGCCTTTTGCCAGAGGCAGCAGCGAGTGCTTGGTGCGATGCGTCCCTTCGGGCAGAATGCAGAACTTGACTCCGTTGCGCAGCGTCTCGATGGCTTTGTCCTCGGTCTCGTTGTTGTGGAGCACCTCAGCCGCTCCATCACGCATTCGGCGTATAGGCATGATCTTGAGCCATCTAAGGATAGCCGCTTGCTTGGGCTTACGGAAGATATCAGCGCGAGCCACAAAGACCTTACGATCCATCCCAATGCCTAATACGGCCAGGGCGTCACAGAGCGCGTTGGTATGATTAGGGGCAAAGATGATGGCGCCGTCCTTAGGCAGACGCTCAAGGTGACACTGCTGAAAGCGTCGGTAAGCGTGCCTAAACAACCACTCCTGCATCGGACGCAAGAACTCGTATAATTTGTCTTTTTCGTATATTTCGCTCATAATACGCAAATCAGGCTGCAAAGATACAAAAAAAAAATGATATACACAAATAAAAATGACAGGTACAAAAAAAAAGAGACCTTTTACAGTCTCTTTTTCTCTTTTTGGCTCCAAATTAGCCGTTAACCTTTGCCATATGAGCAAGAATAATTCTTGTTCTCCACATGTCAAGTGAATTAACCATTCACTTTTGCCATGTGAGCGAGAATAATTCTTGTTCTTCACATGTCAAGTGAATTAACCATTCACTTTTGCCATGTGAGCGATCAGGTCGAGCACTTTGTTCGAATAACCGATCTCATTGTCGTACCAGCTGACAACCTTAACGAAGGTGTCGGTCAGTGCGATACCGGCCTTAGCGTCGAAGATAGAGGTAAGGGTGCAACCCAGGAAGTCGCTCGATACGACTGCATCCTCGGTGTAACCCAGCACACCCTTCAGTTCGCCTTCGCTAGCCTCTTTCATAGCGGCGCAGATCTCGTCGTACTTAGCGGGCTTAGCCAGATTAACAGTCAGGTCAACAACGGATACATCCAGCGTGGGAACGCGCATCGACATACCGGTCAGCTTACCGTTCAGAGCGGGGATGACTTTACCTACAGCCTTAGCAGCACCGGTGCTCGACGGGATGATATTGCCCGAAGCAGCGCGGCCACCGCGCCAGTCCTTCATGGAGGGACCGTCAACGGTTTTCTGGGTAGCGGTAGTGGAGTGAACGGTGGTCATCAAACCATCGGTGATGCCCCACTTGTCGTTCAGGACCTTAGCGATAGGAGCCAAGCAGTTGGTGGTGCAGCTGGCGTTCGATACAAACTGAGTACCCTTAACATAGGTCTTCTCGTTTACGCCGCAAACGAACATCGGAGTGTCGTCCTTCGAGGGAGCCGACATAACTACATACTTAGCACCGGCGTTGATGTGAGCCTGAGCTTTCTCCTTGGTCAGGAACAGACCGGTAGACTCTACTACGTACTCTGCACCTACTTCATTCCAAGCCAGCTCGTTCGGATCTTTGCAAGCCGTTACACGGATAGCCTTGCCGTTAACGATAAGGCGGCTGTTCTCTACATCGGCCTCGATAGTGCCTTCGAACATACCGTGCATAGTGTCATACTTCAGCATGTATGCCAGATAGTCAACAGGGCACAGGTCGTTGATGCCAACGATCTCAATGTCATTACGATTTTGGGCTGCGCGGAAAACGAAACGTCCGATACGGCCGAAGCCGTTAATACCAACTTTTGTCATAAGAGTTTGTTTTTTTATTGTTAATTTTTGTTTTGTTTTCAATTCGGCTGCAAAGATACATATTTTTTATGATATATGCAAACTTTTCTTACTTTTGTGAGGCCTGCATGTCATTTTTTTGCCCTTTTGGCAAGTGTGGGTGTCATTTGCGACCAAAATCAGCCGGTATCTCACCCCATAAGGTCGTTTCCCACTTCAAGATAGGCGTCGTCCATGTGTTCTGCTTGAGCCAGGCTTCGGCCTTGCGAACCGTGAGCAGCAGGTCTTGATTCTGGGCAGTCCATTCGACCTTCGACTTGCATTGCTTCTGCCTCACCCACGCGAGTGCAGTCACGCTATCCGTATAGATAGGCCACGGAAGATTGTGCTTCTTCAGGTAGGCTAATCCCAATACCAAGGCCAAGAACTCGCCGATGTTATTGGTGCCCTGCACATAAGGGCCGCGGCGAAAGACCTCGGTGCCGGTGTCGGCAATCACGCCGCGAAACTCCATGATGCCGGGATTGCCCGAACATGCTGCATCTACTGCCAATGCCGGCAGTTGCGGATGCAACATATTTGGTGAGATAGCCATATCTTTCTTCTATGGGGTCCCCAAAAATCTTTGATTGTAGTCCCACCGGGAATCGAACCCGGATCTAAGGTTTAGGAAACCCGTATTCTATCCATTGAACTATGGAACCTCGCGTTCAGCATGAAGATCGCACGGACCGAACGCTACGCGCTCGTTAAAGCGACTTCTGCTTCCGCTCTACCCCCATTCGAACAAAGTTCTTTGGGGACCCCACAAACATCTTGTGAGAAATCGGCTGCAAAGGTACAACTTTTTTTTGAATTGTGCAAATAATATATACAAAAAAGAGACCCGAAGGCCTCTTTTTTGTTATTTAGTCGAATCGACTTAGCGAACTTGTGCGCCGAGAGCGTTGTAAACCTTACCGTCACGGATGATGTAGAGCTGGCCGTTCATGATGACCTTGGTGGTCTCATTCTTAGCGTTGCTTACTACCTCCTCCAGACCATCACCGCCTTCGAAGTAAGCCTTCTCATCGGTAACGATGATGAAGTACTCGTCGCCATCCTGCATGTCTTCGATAGCGAGGTCAGCGAATTGGTGACCTTCACCGCCGCCGATACCGTCATTGAAGATGAGGTTGAGAGTGAGGCCTTCGTAGTCACCGGTCAGCGTGAAGCGATAGTCGTATTCGCCACCAACGATGATGTTTTCCTCTTGGTTAACTTGGTAACCGTTCCATGCACCGAATGCTTCAGCAGCACCCCATGCGTATACATAGAGGTCTTCCCAGATGGTGTTCTCATCGCGTACGAAGAACGTAACGGTAATGTCCTCACCCGGGATTACCTGGCTCAGAACGGTAGCGGTAACGGTGTTGTCAACGGTGTTGTAAACGAACATTACGCTGTCGCCAGCCTCAGGAGCTTCGTTGCCCTCGGGGATGATCATAGCGTCGATCGGGAACCAGAGAGCGTTCTCGTCCGTAGCAGCCGTGTTGATGTTGACACCCGTGCCACCGAAGATACCGGTGTACATCCAGGTCAGGTTGCCATCGTCAGCAGGAATCATATCCATCCAAGTCCAGTCAGCACCACGGTTCCAGTTGTTCTTGATGTAGTACTGAACAGGAACTTCAACATACTCCTCAATATTGGTAACATAAACCTGAATTGCATTGTTGTAAACTGCTACGCAGCCCAGCATGGTGTAGGTCTTACCTTGCTCGAAGGTGTAGGTGTCCTTCCAGTTGTTGCGGAAGGTCACGGTGTCACCGTTGAAGATGCCGTTGATATTCATGGCCTTGTTGTTGGGAGTCGTGAAGGCAGAATCCAGCATGGTTACATTGCGGAACATCATGACTTTGTTGATGTCAGCCATCGTAGGAGCAGTTTTAGCATCGGGGATGCTCGGAGCCTGACCGGCAGTTACCACGAGGTCAGCAAACTCGGTTGTGGCAGCCAGTTCGGGCAGACCATAATAGAGCTTAGCCTGACCGGCGATACCTTGTACGCGGTCACCGGGTACGAGGTCAGCATACTTGTTGGTGTAAACCAAAGTAGTAGCGGTAGCATCCTGAACGTAGATGTTCGAACCCTTAGCAAATACTACGGTTACTTCACCCAGTGTCATATTGGTAGCCTCGGTAATAGCGTTCACCTCAGCGCAGGTGTTGGTCGTGGGCAGTTGGTCAGCGAAGTAAGCGCCGTCCAGACGAACGATGATCTCGTATGTGGTGTCAACCATCGCAATAGCGAGGTCAGCCAGTTGAGTACCTTGACCGTTGTTGAAGATGAGGTTCTCAGTCATACCGGCATAAGCACCTTCGATGGTGATGATACCGTTCTCGGGAACGATCATACCGGGCCATGCACCGAAGATCTCGGCACCACCCCAAGCATATACGTTCAGCGTAGCCCAACCGGTGAGGTCGGTGATGTTCAGTACAACCGATACGCTATCCAGGATAACGGGTTCGGGACGACCCAGAACCATTGCACCTACTTCGTTCTCTACGCTGTTGTATGCGAAGAGTACGGTATCCATAGCTTGAGGAACAAGGTCACCTTCGTTCACCAGGAAGCTGTCAACGGGGAACCAGAGCTCACCGTTCATGTAGTTGCTGGTGATGTTCACACCCGTGCCACCGAATACGCCGGTGTACTCGTAAATATTCTCTTGACCTTCTACCGGAGTCATGTCAACCCAAGTCCATTCGCCACCGTTCCAGTTGTTCTTAATCTGGAATACCTCGGGAGCGGGAGCGGGACGGCCTACGAGCTCAACGGCAAGTACCGAGTCAACGATACTATATACGAAGTGGATTGTATCCAAAGCTTGCGGAACATAGGTCGAATCAAGCACACTGAAGTTCTCAACGGAGAACCATGTAGAACCTTCGTCAGAAGCAGCGGTGTTGATGTTCACACCCGTGCCACCGAATACGCCGGTGTACTCGTAAAGGACGTTGTCCATTACCATATTCATCTCAACCCAACTCCAATCTGCAGCACCGTTCCAGTTGTTCTTGATGTAGTACTGAACGGGTGCGGGAGCGGGACGGCCTACAAGCTCAACGGCGAGGACAGAGTCAACGATACTGTATACGAAGTGCAGGGTATCCAAAGCTTGCGGAACAAACGTCGAATCAAGCACACTGAAGTTCTCAACGGAGAACCAGGTAGAACCTTCGTCAGCAGCAGCGGTGTTGATGTTCACACCCGTGCCACCGAATACGCCGGTGTACTCGTAAAGGACGTTATCCATTACCATATTCATCTCAACCCAACCCCAATCTGCACCACCATTCCAGTTGTTCTTGATGTAGTAGTGATGAAGGGTGTCAGCTGCGGGACGGCCTACGAGCTCAACAGCGAGTACCGAGTCAACGATACTATATACGAAGTGCAATGTATCCGAAGCTTGCGGAACAAACGTCGAGTCAAGCGTGCGGAAGTTCTCAACGGAGAACCAGGTAGAACCTTCGTCAGAAGCAGCGGTGTTGATGTTCACGCCCGAGCCACCGAATACGCCGGTGTACTCGTAAAGGGCGTTATCAATTACCATATTCATCTCAACCCAAGTCCAATCAGCAGCACCGTTCCAGTTGTTCTTGATGTAGTACTGAACAGGTGCGGGAGCGGGACGGCCTACGAGCTCAACGGCGAGGACAGAGTCAACGATACTATATACGAAGTGCAGGGTATCCAAAGCTTGCGGAACAAACGTCGAATCAAGCACAC
>CAMJDT010000045.1 GCA_946404495.1 uncultured Bacteroidales bacterium | reverse complement strand
ATAAGGGACATGTAGAAGGATTTAAGTATTTCTCGCAATTTAAGGCTTTTAATGAGTTAAGCGAGGTCTTGTTGAAAAAAGTACATGGAAGAGAAAATGATAAACAGCGAATATTAGCATATAATATAGGTCTTGGATTGCATGACGTATTATATGCATCGAAAATTTATGAGAGACTTAGTTGTTAAAATATTAGTGTCAATCGGGTTATATAAGCCTATCGTGGAACTTATCAATAAAGCCAAATTTGAGATACAGGCTCGTAGAATGCGTAAGGATGGTTTGAATATGCTAAAAGCAGCAGATGACGTTTTTACGAAAATGGGTGTTCGTGCTTTCTTAACATATGGTGCTTTGTTAGGTGCATATCGTGAGCATGGTTTTATTTCGTATGACCCGGATATTGATTTAGGAGTGTTAGAAAACGAGTTGCCAGTAGATTTGCATGAGCGAATGGAAGATGCAGGCTTCCATTTAATTCGCAAGAATTATATTGGGACTACAGGGCAAGTGGTGGAAGAAACATATGAGTATAAAAAATTGCACTTGGATATATTTATCTACATTCGCGAGGGGGCTGATTTCTATTCTGTTATTCAGCGTAAACATGAATCCAAAGAGTGGAAAGAGGCAAACGCAACGGATGGTTTTCCATGTGATAGAAGTTATGTGCCAGCATGTGATTTTGAACGCCGAGATTTCCTTGGATTACAAATATTTATGCCGATAGATACCGATGGATGGCTTCGCGCTATTTATTCTGATTCTTATATGACACCAATCAAGAATTGGACTGCAAAGGATTATAAGACACGTATCGTTCATACAGCGGAGCGATCATATAGACGCTATTTATGACTCTATGCTAACCGTTATTATTTGTACATATAACCGAGCGAAGTATATCGGACCGCTGTTGGAGAGTATCGCAGCGAACGATTTGGCAAAGAACGAGTATGAGATCGTACTCGTGGATAACAACTGCACCGACAATACGCGCGAGGTGTGCGAGGCTTTCGCAAAGGCAAATCCGGATGTTAAGTTCCGATATACTACCGAACCTGAGCAAGGACTCTCTGCTGCACGCAATCGTGGTATCAAGGAGGCGAAGGGCGAGACGATTGTGTATGTGGACGATGATGCGTTAGTGGATCCGCACTATCTGAGCGATTACACGAATTGGTTTGCTGCGCACCCTGAGACGATGGCTTGCGGCGGGCCGATAGAACCACTTTATGAGACGCAAGAACCCGAGTGGATGACGCCCTATACCAAGGCATTACTCACCGCCTGGATGAATTATGGAGACAAAGTGCGCGAGTATCCGCGCGGTCGTTTCCCCGGAGGAGGAAATGCTGCGTACCGAAAGTGCGTTTTTGATAAGGTTGGACTTTTCAATACCGAACTTGGACGCAAAGGAAACAGCCTGACGGCATCCGAGGAAAAAGATATCTTTGATAAGATGCAAACACTCGGCATGCAGGTACTATACCTGCCTTGGCCGGTACTCCATCATATTATTCCGCAAGCAAAGCTTGAACCCGACTATTTTGAGCGCGTCACCACACAGATCGGTATCAGCGAACGCCGACGCACGCTTGCTCTTGGTCGTACCAAATACCTCCAACGTCTGTTCTCCGAAGCCGTTAAGTGGGCGGGGACGCTTGTTCTCTGGCTCCGTTATGCCCTGCAGGGGCAACATGAGAAGGGCGACAAACTCATCCTCTTCCGCCGCAACGTCACCCACGGACTCTTATCAAAGGCAGAGTGATCGTAAAGACGGGCAAGTTCACAGGATAATATACGTAGTATATTATAGGTACGAGAATGATTCGAGATTGTCTCGAAAAACCCTCGTAACATGCTCGGCTTACTCCCGTCTTACACCCGATTGACTCCCTAATTGGGAAGCATTATTTTGCGCTTTGTTCGGTATTTTACATAAATTACCGGACAATGTTCATTTTTCTCTCAAAATATTTGCATATATCATAAAAAAACAGTACCTTTGCAGCGAAATTTGCAGTAAAGTACGTAAAAAACTGCAAAAAAAAATGATGTAAGTGATTGAATATGAGCGTGTTAGAGAAAGTCACATGTGGTGTGAATAGACTAAAGGTGAATACGGTGTTTACAGCCGATAATTTCATTACGGATACATTACCCCGTAATAATGTGCGTGTGGCTTTAGATACATTAGTCGCAGCTGGAAAAATTCGTAAGTTAGATAGAGGGCGCTACTATAAACCTAAGGAGACAATCCTTGGTGAGATGGAACCGGATATAGAGCAAGTCTTAAGCGATTTGGTCGTTGATAAGAATCGCAAAACAATCGGGTATCTGACCGGAACAATCGTATTTGCTCAATTAGGCTTAACGACACAGATTACTACCAAGATCCAAATCGGAGTTAAAAAATATCGCCGCTCCGTGCGAAGAGGGCGTTATACTGTGACTTTTGTTGAGCAGCCGAACCCTATCCACAAAAATGATATCGAGTTGTTTAGACTATTGGATGCATTACGGTTTATAAAAGATATACCTGCAGCTTCTCCTGATGAGGTAGTCGAGCGAATGCTATTCTTGGTAGGAAGACTAAGCGAACAGAAACAGAAGCGATTAGTGGATTTGGCGCTAAATTATAAACCAAGTGTTAGAGCATTGCTTGGAGCCATTATGGAGAAAAATCAAGCTGACGAAGCGTTAGTGACAAAATTGCGAAAGTCATTAAATGACTCTACCATATTTAGGTTACAGATATCAGAAGAGCTAATCCCCGCAGCAAAATGGAATATTAAAAAGTGAAGGCTATGATGACATTACATGAAGATAAGGATTTATTTGTGAAGTTGATAACGGATACTGCTGATGCACAGGGAATAGACATCCGCTATGTGGAGAAAGACTATTGGATAACGCGGAGTCTGGGACTATTGGCGCACAGCCCTTATGCAGATAAAGTAGTGTTTAAGGGCGGAACAAGTTTGACCAAGGCATATCGGTTAACACGCCGTTTTTCGGAAGATATTGATGTGGCGGTTATTAATGCTGATGTGCTGTCGCAGGGACAACTCAAACGTCTGATTCATCATGCAGCGCATAGTATGAGTGAAGGCTTAGAGGCAGTAACGGATGATCCTTCTACAAGGAAAACTTCCCAATATTATAAACAATTATATAAGTTCCCGACCACTACAAAGGCATTCGGGACATTACCTATCCGAGAAGGGCAGATTCTTGTTGAGATCAATTCGTTCGCTAATCCGTATCCGTTTGTGCCTGTAGAGATTCATTCGTTTATTTTTGAGTATCTGCAAGGCTTGGCGCCGTTCCGATATCTGATTGACGAGTTCGGATTACAGCCGTTTACATTGAATGTATTGGATAAACGTAGGACGTTGTTGGAGAAAACGGTGTCGCTCCTTCGATTCTCGTTTGCAGAAGAGAGTGAGCAACTGGCTTCGAAGATTCGGCATTTCTATGACTTGTATTTCTTGATGCAAGATCATGAGTGCCGGGAGTATATAGAGTCGGAACAATTTAAGAATGAGTTCAAGGCTTTGTATGCACACGACCAAGAGTCGTTTGATCATCCGAAAGGGTGGAATAGACAACCGCATACAGCATCGCCATTACTGATGGATTTTGATGCGGTGTGGCAGCAGCTTCGCAGGACCTATGAGACGAAGATACCACCATTAGCATATGTTCAGCCAATACCTCCGGCAGATGCCGCTGCTGAGGCGTTTAAGCGAATAGTAGAAGTGTTGAAGAAATTCTAAATTTGCATTTCGTCACACATTCAGTTTCTTGGCGAGGGATTTGAGGAGGAGCCAGAGTTTTTCGTGGCGGCGAGCGAAGGGGAAGATGTAGCGATTGGTAAAGCGCTGCATTCTGCCTGTAAAGGAACGCTCGTAGGCGCGGCGTTCGCGTTGACGTTGGTGCAACTGCTTGAGCGCCCAATAGTCGCGCGAGAACCGGCGTGCCGCCTTCGGTTCCTGATCAAAGATATGCTGAAGGAACGTATCCAGCTCCGCTAAGGTCTTCTCTATAGCCTCCGGATCGCGCAACGCGGGCGTGGCTATCATTTTCAGCCATAGTGCATCGTCTTCATCGATCTCCTTTACGCGGGCTACTATCGCCTCCCAATTCGGGTAGCGGAGGCAGTTGATGAACGAGTCTTCATTGAAAGTCTCGCCTACACGCGGATCTCCCCAATAGATAGGCACCGTGCCCGCCGCAAAGGCCTGCACAAGTTTCTCGGTCGTATAGCCGTCGTGGCTGGCGTTCTCGAAGGCAATCGCGAACTTATGCTTCTGCTGGAAGGCCAACTTATCCGCTACGGGGCCGCCTACATTATTCTTGTATCGTCCGCCGGAGTTGACGGTCTTGTATGCATTGAGTGCATCCAGCATCTCGCCTCGTTCGGGCGAGGCGTTGGTGTTGGAATAGACGAAACTGCAGAACGAGTCTTTGCCAGCCAAGGATGCTTCCTGGTGCTTGGCTGTCATGAGAGGCGTGTCTTTCTCATAGAGTACCCACAGCGGTAGCCGCATGTAGCGGTCGCCAAATTCCAGATGCTCAAAGGCAATAGCGTAGTCGCAGAGATTGAAATCCGGCGCCTGGTTCTCTCCCGTCCAGAAGATCTTGACGCAGTCGTTGTACTTGAGGTGCTCCTGCCCGAAGACGGAGTAGATTACCCAGTCCGGTTGGTCGGTTTCTACCAACTCATAGTATTTCTCCAAGCGAGCCTGCAGCTTGCGTGCAACTCCTTCCGCCCCGGTGAAATCGACAAACTTTATGTTAAGTCTTTTACGCATTCTTTTTTCTATTGCGGAAATAGTAAACAACCGTGCCGATAAGCGTCAGCATAAATACAGCGAACAGACTGAGTGACAGGATATTGCCTTTACGAACGCTATCCGGGTCGAACTCCATTAGGATATCATGTTCGCCGGCGGGAATCGCTACGGCGCGTAGCATATAGTTGACGCGATAGATGTCGGCTCGCTCGCCGTCGATGTAGGCCTTCCAGCCAAAGGGATAGTATATCTCGGAGAATACAGCCATTCGTTGTGCTGCTACCGAAGCGTGGTATTGCAGCCGCTTGGGGTTGAAGTCCGTCAATTCAATTCTGTCGTTTGCGCTCGGAGCACCGCAGGCCGGCAGGTTCTGATTGTCCTCAAATGTGCGGTCGTAGACGGCAACACGGCTGAGGTCCAAGTTCATCAGCGCGTCGCTTTCCGCATTGGCGGTATTGACGGCTACGAGGCTATCCACGAGCCAGCAGTTGCCCAAGGCCTCGCGGTTGAGGTAGGGGAAGGCAATGCCGTCGCGGTCCTTGGTGATGATGTACTTGGCATTGAGCATATTCAGTACCGGCATATGCATCTTCGAGATGTGCTCGTCAATCAAGTCCTGATAGCGGCGCAGTTTGGCTGCCGAGTAGCCTCCGATGGATTTGAGGTAATAGGACGAACGCGCATCGTTGAAGGTGTTGGTCGTGAGGTTCATGACGCGGTAGTAACCCTTATCGCTTTGCAGCAGCTCCTGCTCGTAAGGCAGAATGCGGAAAGCAGCGTCGCGCTCTTTTTGGGGCACGAAGTTACTGTCGTTGCAGAATCGCTTATCCACCGGCCACAGATCCACTACGATGAGGGCTGTCAGCGCGATGCCGAGCCATTTGGTCTCGAAGGGTTTCTTAATATAGAACCACAACAGCGCTGCGCCTACTACGATGAATGCAACCGAACGCCAAGCGTCGGCCGTCATCATTGCGGCACGTTGATCCAGAATCATCTGATAGATATCTTCGCCTACCTGTGCTTTCCACTGTGCGTCGTACGACGAAGTGAAGTCCATCATAGTTCCGCCAAACAGGGCAAAAAGCAGGCAAAGACCCGCTGTCAGTCCCGTAGCGATATAGAGGGGCTTGAGGTACTTGGTCTTATCCTCTGTCTCGATGAGTTGTTTGATGGCCAGGAAGCCCAGCAGCGGCATCGTGATTTCGGCTACAATGAGGATACTCTCTACGGCGCGGAACTTATTGTACATCGGGAAATAATCAAAGAACGCGCGCGTGAAGGGCATGAAGTTGCGTCCCCACGATAGCAGCACGGAGAAGAGCGTTGCTACGAGCAGTGCCCACTTATACGGTCCGGGCACAATGAGCAGCGCCAGGATAAAGAGCAGACACACAATTGCGCCTATATATACAGGCCCCGAGGTAAAGGCCTTCTCGCCCCAATAGGTGGGAGCCGATTGACAGAAACGCTTCGCCGAAGCTTTCGGTACGCGAGCTTGAACGAGGTCGTTGTAGAGATGCGAGTCGGTGCCGAGATTGTATCCGCTGGCACCTCCCATGAAATTCGGAATGATAAAGGTCATCGTTTCCGCCTTGCCATAACTCCAAGCTGTCGCGTAGTCCAGGTCCAGACCTTTGGTCTTGTTGTCGGCATCTTTCTCCTTAGCAAGGTCGGAGTGTCCGCCGCGCATTGTCTCGTTGGCGTATTCCCGGTTGGCAAACATATTGGCACTTCCCATTCCCAGTCCTATGCCAAGCGAGGCAAAGAAAATCACCGTGGCAATCGCAAAATGCTTCCACTCCTTCGCTTTGGCGGCAATCGCTACTTCGGCAAAGAAGAGTACTCCCATCAGCATGCACATGTAGTAACTCATCTGCGGGTGCTGGAAGAAGCCGATATAGGTGAAGAACATCATCATAAGGGCTCCCCAGCCGTACTGCTTGCGGTAGGTAAGGATCATACCTATCAGCACAAGCGTCATCCAGGTGATGGAGTAGGCTTTTCCGTTGTGCGACGCCGCCACGATGATAAAGAAGTACGACGACATCGCCGTAGCAAAGGCGCCAGCGAGGCTTACCCACTTATCGACCTTGAAGGTGCGGAAGAGCAGGTAGAAGGCGATAAGGAAATAGAGGAATAAGAAGAACACATTGCGGTTGCCCCAACTGAGGATCCAACGTATCGGTTTCAGCACTTTGTCCAAGGCGTAGCCTCCATGACCTCCCTGCTGATAATTGGGCATACCGGAGAACATCGATCCTGACCAGTAGGTGTAATCGCCGGTAGCTTCGTGGTATTCGACGGATTCTTGAATAGCGGCTCTACCGTTGATATAGTCGCCTGCATAAATGACTTTGCCCTGCACGGCCGGCCAGTAATAGATGGCGCTTGCGAGCAGGAAGATGCCCAAAATGATGGCATCCGGGATGTACTTTTTCCAGTCTATCTGTTTCATATCTTCTTACGTATATTGGCTAATTCTTGTCTTACTTTCTGTAGTATCTCGATGGCTTTTTGGCGTTGGTCGGTGTTACGCCCGTTGGCCTGTAACTCGGCGCGGATGGCCTCCAGACGCGTGATCTTCAACTCATCGCGGATGAACTTAATGCGCTTAAAGAGTTCGATATCCTCCTTCCGGTAGAAGCGATTGCCGTGACCGTCCTTTCGCGGATCAAAGCCGGGAAACTGTGCCTCCCAGTAACGCAGCGTGGAGGACGGTAACCCCGTCAGTTCTTTGGCCTCGCGCATCGAGTAATATTGTTTGTACGGTTCCATCTTATAGTTTATCCTCCGATACGCAGCGTCTTGCCGGCGCGGATGTTATCGTTCTTCAGGCCGTTCCAGGCACGCAGTTGCTTGACGGATACGTGGAACTTCTTGGCGATGCCGCTCAGCGTGTCGCCGTTCTTGATCTTATAATAGGTCACACCGTTCACCGAGTAGCCGCCGTTCAGACCCTGCTTGTGCAGCAGTTCAATCTCAGCGCGGCGATTGTTGATGAGTTCGTCGGCACGGTGCGCGAGGATGAGGTCGTGTTGGTCGATGTAATCCACCGTCTTATCCGTCGGCAGACAGAGTACATAGGCCTTCGTTCCGCCCGGCAGGACGTCGCGCGTATACTGCGGATTCAGCCGGCGCAACTCCTCGATCTGGATATCCAAGATGTCGCTCACCTGCATCAGGTGCAGACGCTCGTTGGTGCGGATCGTGTCGGTATTCATGGTGTAATCCAACTCTGTCGGACAAACCCCGTGTGCATCCGCATAGTTCATCGCGTAAGCTGCTGCGATGAAGAGCGGCAGATAGGAACGTGTCTCCCGCGGGAGGAAGGGATAGATGCTCCAGAAGTCGCGCTTGCCGCTACGGTGAATCGCCTTGTTCACATTACCCGGACCGCAGTTATAGGCAGCGATCGCCAGGTTCCAGTCGCCGAAGGTCTCGTAGAGCGACTTGAGGAAACGGCACGCCGCTTCGGTCGATTTTACGGGGTCGAGGCGTTCGTCTACCAGCGAGTTGATCTCCAGGCCGTACAGTTTGCCGGTGGAGGGCATGAACTGCCACAGACCTGCAGCTCCCGCATGCGAACGCGCGGTCGGATTCAGCGCCGACTCGATCACCGCCATATAGCACAACTCGTAGGGTAGGTTATACCGGCAGAGCGCATCCTCAAAGAGCGGGAAATAGTACTCCGCCTTGATATTGAGTCCAGCCAGTCGCTTCGAGGACTTGAGATAGCGGACGATGAATCCGCGGACCACCGGGTTGTAGGGCATCTCGATGATGAAGGGCAAATCCTGCAGCCGGGCGATGTAGATAGAGTCGGGCAGCTCCGTGATGATAGCATCGGCGGTGCATCCCGTCGTATCCAGCCACGCGAGCGATTCCTCCAGCATCAGGTCTTCGGCTATCGAATCCATTTGCGCAATGGAGTCTGCGCGGGCTATCGAATCCAAGTCCATGACGATGGAGTCTATCTCACTGACAGCTATGCTGTCCAAAATCGGCTCCTCTGCCTTTACACTGAGGCAGCCTATGAAGAGCAATACGATATAGAGGGTTCTTTTCATCAGAATGTAATAGCTAATTTTAGTTCCGCAGATTTCTGCTGATACTGCGGGTCGTAATACAATTGCGGGCTTACGTTAAGGCTCAGGTCATCGCTTACGTCGAAGTCAAAGAGTTGGGCGTCCACAAAGGCGTCCACCAGCGTCAGCGCGTAGTAGACCGCGGTGAGGGCGATAGAGAGGTCGCGATAGCGGTGGTAGGTGTTCTGCCAGTTCTGCAGCGTCGAGGTATAGGTGTCTACACCTCCCATTCGATCGATCGTGTAGCCTTCGCGTAAGATACGGTTGTAACTGCGTGTGGGGTCGTCCGAGACGTTGTTGTTCTGGCGATCTACATAGAGATCCCTGTAGGCCTCGCGATAGATCTCGTATTTCTCGGCGTTCCAACTGATGGCATAGGCGCATCCGGCAAATCCGCCGTATACGATCGGCAGTTTCCAGTAACTGCGGTTGTAGATCTGTCCCAGTCCGGGCACCAGCGCTCCCAGCCACACGGCTTTCATTGCATCCGGACGCCATTCGGTGTAGTCGATCTCAGTGGGTACCGCTTTGCCGATCAGCATGCGACTGCTGTCCTCGGCATTGACGATCGTGTCCTGGTGGACTGATTCCGTGCTGACCACGTGTCGCTCCACATGACTATGCTGAGCACTTACCCTTAGGCATATGCTCATCATCAGTATCAATATGAATAGACTCTTTCTCAACGCAGGTGTTCTATGATCATGCTTAGTTCGTCGTCGTCCTTAAAGAGGATCGTGATCTTGCCTTTTGTGATTTGTACGGCGTGATTGATACGCTTCGACATCACCTTCTCCTGCAGGGCGTAGGGATTATCCGCTTTTTTCTTCTTGGTGCTGCTCTTGCGTCCTTTGTTGCTCACCAACTCTTCCACCTTGCGTACGCTGAGGCCTTCCTGCAGGATACGCTTGTAGATGGCCAGTTGCAGCTCGGTGGACGGACAGCCCAGGATTGCTCGTGCATGACCCATATCAAGGGTTTTCTCCTTGATACCGATCTGTATCTCAGCCGGCAGTTTCAATAGGCGCAGATAGTTGGCTACCGTTGCACGCTTCTTGCCGACGCGTTCCGCCATTTGCTCCTGTGTCAGGTCGTACTCGTCCATCAGGCGTTGGTAGGCCAATGCGATCTCGATGGCATCCAAGTCTTCACGCTGGATATTCTCGATCAGGGCCCACTCCATTACCTGTTCGTCTTTAGCCGTACGGATATAGGCGGGAATAGTGGTCAGACCGGCCATCTTGGCGGCACGGAAACGGCGTTCACCGGCGATGATCATATAGGTGCCATCCTCGTTCTTGCGCAGCGTGATAGGCGATATCACACCGTGCTCGCGGATCGAATCGCTGAGTTCCTGCAGTGCCTCTTCGTCAAATTTATGACGAGGCTGGTCGGGGTTGGCAAAGATGAGTGATAGTTCCACTTCGTTGATGGACGAGGCATTATCCGTGGTGATGTGCGTATCGATCAACGCATCCAGGCCGCGTCCCAGTCCGGTTATCTTCTTCATCGCTTATTCCCCCTTCTTTTTTAGCAGTTCTTTGGCCAGCGCCATATAGTTCTTCGCGCCCTTGGACGAGGAGTCGTATTCCAGTACGCTCAGACCGTGACTCGGAGCTTCGCTGAGGCGGACGTTGCGGGCGATGACGGTGTCGAACACCAGGTCACCGAAGTGACGCTTCACCTCCTCATATACCTGATTGCTCAGACGCAAGCGGTTGTCGTACATCGTCAGCAGGAATCCCTCGATCTTGAGTCCCGGGTTCAGTTTCTGCTTGATGATCTTCACCGTGTTCAGCAACTTGGCAATACCCTCCAGGGCGAAGAACTCGCATTGTACGGGGATAATGACCGAGTCGCTGGCCGTCAGGGCATTCACCGTGATGAGACCCAACGAGGGCGAACAGTCGATGAGGATATAATCGTACTTATCGCGCAGCGGAGTGACGATACCCTTGAGGATGTTCTCGCGATTGTCGATATTGAGCATCTCGATCTCGGCTCCCACCAGGTCGATGTGGCTGGGGATGATATCCAGTCCCTTCACGCGCGTGTTGATAATCGCCGTCGTGGGGTCGATTCCGTTGACCAGACATTCGTAAATCGTGCGGTCTAAGGTGCGGATGTCTACGCCCAAACCCGATGAGGCATTCGCCTGCGGGTCGGCATCAATGAGCAGCACCTTCTCTCCCGCCTTGGCCAAGGCAGCAGACAGGTTGATGGCGGTGGTCGTCTTGCCCACTCCGCCTTTCTGGTTGGCTAAGGAAATAATCTTTGACATATATCTTACTTTTTAATTTTCAATGTTTTACTTTCTTCTTATTTGGAATCTGAAACAGGTAGGCCAGATTCAGACTCAATACCATTGGATGCGAACTCTCGAAATGCGAGCCGGGCGTCGAGGTAAAGATATTACCGAAGCTATAGCTGTAGCGGGCTTCGAACTGGAAGCAACCGGCTTTCTCGCTGCGTCCGTAGAAGCCTAATCCGCCTGCGATACCCCAGTCGGTGATGTTATCGATCGGCGCGTACTGATATACCATCGTGGTCTGACGTGTGCCGGATTCGCTCTCGTGCACGCAGAAGGCTACCTGCGGACCTACGTTGATGAAGCCGCGGAAGTGAGGCTTGCCAAACCATATATGCGTCAGCAGCGGTACCTCTATGTAATCCAACCGGCGCGTGTAGGAGTGCGTGTCGTCGTTCTCGCGCCAACCCCGTTGGTCGTAGTTCACCTCCAGTTGCACGCCGCAGCATTTATGTCCGCTGTAGCGGAATACGAGTCCGGCTCTCGGACCCAACAGCGCTGTCTTCATGACGTTGGATGTACCGGGAACGACAGGCGAGAATAGCACCATAGACGCACTCACGCCTCCGCTGACGCCTACGTACATCTCCGGCTGCTTCAGTCGTGGCTGCGCTTGTGCTTCACTCGCCCAACCGAGTGCTAACACCGTCAGGACTACTATGAAATACCTTTTAATCAACTATCAATTGTCAATTATCAATTACTTTCAGTGCTTTGTTCCGATAGCCGCCGGTCTTGCTGACGCGTTCGAACTTCAGATCCGACTGCAGACCCTCGTAGGGGATGCCGATGATTTCCGGTACGCGTTCGGCTTCGGCGTTCTCCTTCAGCGTCGGCAGTATCGTCAGCATATAGCGCGTCAGGTCGTAGCCCAAGAGGTCGTAGCGCGGATTCTTGGTCTGCGGGTGATGCGCAAAATAGTGTTGGTACAGATCCAGATATACGCTATCCTGCATGGCGGTGTCGGGACGGAAGGTCGTGGTATAGAGTTGCGGCAGGGGCACGCTCTCTGTCTGCCAAGCGTATTTCGACACCAGCGTCAACTTGTAGCGATTCTTGAGGGCCAAGAGATACGGCATCAGCACGTGCAGGTTGCTGTAGCGCTCGGTATTGAAGAGCAGGATATTCTCGCCCGTGGCACTCAGTTTCCGCTCCAGCGAGTCGTTCAGGATTGCCCGTATCGTGGTCGTATCGGCCGGCACACGGTAGAAACGCAGGGCATTCCTCAAGTCGCGTACGCTGGCCGGGATATCCTCCTCTTTGGCATCGATTTCGATGCATTTGACGCCGGTCTCCCGTCCCGCTATATGCTGCGCCAAGGCGATAGCCTCTTCTTCGTCTGATGAGTTATAGAGCATCAGGTAGGGATTGTCTTCGATCTCTTGCACATTGGGTGCAAAGGGGATAAGCATCGGTTTCTGATGTTCCAAGGCGTAGGGAGCAGCTATCGCGATCTCCGTGGGGAAAGCGGGACCGATGATGGCATCGCTGAGCCAGAGAGTGCTGTCGTTGAGTACAGCCTGCAAGCGTTCGTTGCTCTTGCCGATATCAAAGGTACGTACCTCTACTTTCAGTCCCGCGCGCTGTGCCTCGTACACGGCGATCAGGGCGCCGGTATAGAACTCATAGAAACGGTCCATATTTTGGTCGCGTTGTGCCACATCGGCCTGCAGGGGCAGCAGATACCCCAGGCGTACGACCTCACCTGTGAGCGGCGGCAGAACGACGGCCTGCTTTAGTTGCTCCAGCGGCTTGACAGCTATCGCGGTAGCGGTACTCGGTAATTCTTTCAGGTTCGGCAACTCTCGTTTGGGCGTCTCCGTGATAGTCGTATCCTGTTTCGGCGTCTCCGTAACGACGGTATCCGTTTGGGGTACCTCAATGATCGGAATCTCCTGCTTGGGAGTCTCAACGGCCGGAGTCTCCTGTTTGGGAGCCTCCTGCTTTGCTGCCTCGGCGATCTTCTTCATCTCTTCGCTTACCGGAATGAGCAACTCCTCATCCACGTGCAGTCCGCGGTCCCTCAACTGCGGATTCCATTTGATAATCTCTTCTTGCGTCACGCCGAAGTTCTTACTGATACGGTACAGGCCGATACTCTTTTCGGCCTTATATCGCCACACGGCTGTGCCGTTGACCGTATCAATCGGCCAGACTTTCACCGAGTCCTGCTGTGCCGACAGCGTTCCTGCTATCATTAGCAGCATGACTATAAGTCCATTTCGTATAATGCTATTTCTTTTCATATTTTCGTACGTATTTTTTTCGCCGTATAATCCACACACTTAGTCCGATCATTCCAATCAGGATTGGCGGACAAACGATGCTTATGATCTGTATCGCGGTCAGCCTGTCGTGCGCACGACGGTCGTTGAGCAGTCGGAGCTGCACGCTCTTGCTGCGCAGCGCCATCAGTCCGCTGTCGTCCGTCAGCCATAGTACGCTGTTGACCAGAAAATCCCGATTGCCGAACTGGGTCTGCGTATAACGGTCGTAACCGACGGGCAGGGGTTGCCCCTGTTGCCAGTCGTTGCGGGCGATACTGCCTCCTGCAACCACGATCTGACGTGTCTTTCGGCTCCGTTCCTGCGCAGGGTAGGGGTTGGCGATGCCTTCCGGTGCCATCCGATGCGTATACAATGACGGGAAACATCCCTCCAGACTCATCGCTACGGGGATATAGGCGTATTGGAACTTCTCGCGTTGCACGCTTAGGTCCGACAGATCCACCTCAGCCGGCGCGGCCGTCATGGTAGATGCGGTGGAGGTAGCCAGCAGCACCCGTTTATCCAATCCGTCCTCGCCGCCTACTGGCTCGATGCAACTGAGCAGCGAACCGCTCACTTGCGCCACGCCTTTGGTCACAGGCGACTGCTCGGAGGTCAAGAGCAACGGAGCATAGGTCCAAGGCAGGGGTTGGAAATTAGGCTGCGTGGGATCCTCACTCACGTCCACCGGGATCGGCAGGCATTGCAGATCCTGTACCAGCGCGGGATTGATGCGTACGCCGTAGCGGAATAGCATATCCGTCAGGTTCAGGTCCAAGGCAATGATCGGTGTCAGTCCCTCCTGCTGCAACATCGTATCCGAGAATCGGATACCGTTGATGAGCCACAAGATGCTGCCGCCCTGCATCACGTAGTGATCCAAGATGTATTTCTCCTCGTCGCTAAACGGCTGTTCGGGGTCCGCGATGATGACGCAGCGATACGCATTTAGCATATCGGCATCCGTGCCCAGTACTCCGCGGTCTATCTGGAAATACCGACTCAGCGCCAGACTCAGGTCATAGACGCTCTTCTCGTCCGACTCGCCGTGTCCTTCCAGGAAGGCGATGCGTTCTGTCTTCTGCTTGAGCAGCGTGTGGATGCCTTCGGCAAAGGTGTATTCGAGGTTCTCGATCGAGCGATTCAGGTTCTCCTCACCGCTCAGTCCGCGTTGGTTCTGCAACAGCGGCAGCGTGATCGTGCGTCCGCGATACGTCATGCGTACGTAGGGATACACCATCGTTTGTGCCGTGCGGCCGTCCCTCGTGCGCTCGTGGATGATGGTAGCTTGCAGTCCCAGTCGCTCCGCTTCCTCACGGGCTTCTTTCCACTCACCGTTCGCCTTTCGTCCGCTTGCCGTTTCGACTTTTCCGTAGTTGCCTAACTCCTCCACGGTCTCTTCCGCAGCGCGCTTGAGGCGCTTGAATCCGGCGTTCAGTTCGCCATCCAGCAGGATGCGCACCTCCAACGGTTCCTCGATTGCCCGCACTTGCTGCTTGGTCTCGTTCGAGAGGGTATAACGCTTGTCTTGCGTCAGGTCGTAACGCACCACCACGCGGTGCAGACCCACATTGGCCAGCACCAAGCACACTATCACTATCGCAGCAGTACGTATCTTCACCTCTTGCCTTTTACTTCTTATTTTTTAGCTTCTCCAGCACGTCGTAGTGTATCTCCACGGTATGTTTTGCCCTGAGTTCCTCGATCCATGCTTTCTCCAGTTCGTCCTGATAGGCGCTGGTCACCTTACCGCGTTCGTCGGTATAGACCTCGGGAGCCTTGAGCACCTTACCCACTACTACCACGATCGGCATATCCTCGCTCGGCGTGTATTCAGCTGCTTTATCCTTGAATCCGTACTTGTCGGCTGCGGCGTTCTGTCCTTTCTTCCACAGACCGTGCTCTACCTTCACGTACTTGACGCTGTCGGTATTGATGCGCGTATTGATATAGCTCATTACAGAGTCGGGGTGAGCGTTCTTGATGATGGATTTCGCCTGCGTAGCCGAAGCTTTGTCCTTGGCATAGATGACATAGCCCTTGTAGCGCGGAGCATCCCAGGTGTAGTCTTTCTTATGGGCTGCAAAATAGCGAGCCAGACCTTCCGTGTCCTTGGCGGCTTTGTTCCAAACCTTCTCCAGACTGATGTCAAAGAGCAGGATACCGTCGTGGTACTCCTGTACCAGGTGACGCAGTTCGGGATATTTCTCCTCCAGGTGCAGGTCGGCTACGGCGCGAACGTCTGCATCGCTCATCGTGTCGGGCAGGTTATATTCGGCTTTGGTCTTTCTAATAAACGATTTGTCGGCCTCTTTGCCGCGCTCGTCGCGTTGTACGTTCTTGGCGATCTTGGCATACAGACTGTCGATAGGCTGCATGTCGCGATGACCCGTTACCTTGGCGATATGCCATCCGAAACGGCTCTCAAAGGGTTCGCTCATCTCGCCGTCAGCCAGACTGAATACAGCATCCTCAAAGGGCTTCACCATCATTCCGCGACCGAACCAGTTCAGATCGCCGCCGCGAATGGCGCTGCCTTTGTCGTCGGAATTGGCACTTGCCATCTCGGCAAAGTCGGCTCCGTTCTTGAGCAGCGCGTAGATGCTGTCCAACTGCGCTTTGGCTACCTTACCGGAAGCGGTGTCACCGTTCTGTACCATCTTCATGATATGGCTGGCGCGCACCTCGGTGTGCGGACGCTCCTCTTCTACCCAAGCGATATGCCATCCGAACGGACTGCGGAAGACCTCCGAGATCTCGCCGACGGGCGTGTTGTACACAGCCTGCTCAAACGAATAGACATATCTAAACGGCGTGATCCAACCTAACTCTCCGTTTGTCTCCTTCAGACCCGGATCTTCGCTCACTTCTTGTGCTACCGCAAAGAAATCCTCCGGCGTGCAGACGGTCTTCTTGCCTTTCTTCACCGGGATACCGGTCGTCACACGCTGACGAATCGTATTGATACGCTCCCGCGTAGCCGCTACGGTCGAGTCATCGGCATTCATCGGACACTGGATCGCGATATGCGCTGCACGACGGTCGCGACTCATATGGTCGTAACTCATGCGAATCAGACTATCGATAGCTGCCTCATCCTTGAGGTACTTGGGCGTAGCCTGACTGCGATAGCCGGCTAACTCCTTCAGAAAAGCTGCCGTCGTGTCAATGCCTGCATCCTCGGCTTCCGCTACTTTGAGTTTGAAATTGACGAATAAGTCCAGGTACTCATCCATCGTCTTCTTGTCTTCTGTACTCTCGCTGTTCTTCTCATAGATGTACAGAAACTCCGATGCCATGATCGGCTTGCCGTCAATGGTCATCAGTACTTCATCTTGCTGCGCAGCCGCTTTCCCAAACGGCATCACGCTCATCATAGCCACCAGGGCCATCACAATTTGTTTCTTCATATCGTTTTTTTTATTTTAATTTTCACTCCTTTGCTTCTCGCGCGCACACGAGCGCATACCAAAAAGCCCGCAAAATTACAACTTTTTTCTGATATACGCAAATCTTTTTATCAAAAAATGAGATTAACTCTAAAAAATTTGCACATATGCATTTTTTTTTGTAATTTTGCAGGCTGATTATGTTTGAATGATAAATTAGGAATGAAAAATATACGAAACTTCTGTATTATCGCGCATATTGACCACGGCAAATCGACCTTGGCCGACCGCATGCTGGAGATGACCGGCACGGTAGCTGTCAAGGATATGGAGAACCAGGTGCTGGACGATATGGACTTGGAAAAAGAGCGGGGTATTACCATCAAATCGCACGCTATCCAGATGGACTATAAGGGTTATACCCTTAACCTGATTGACACTCCGGGTCACGTGGACTTCTCCTACGAGGTGAGCCGTTCCATCGCGGCCTGCGAGGGAGCGTTGCTGGTGGTGGATGCTTCGCAAGGCGTGCAGGCGCAGACCATCAGTAATCTCTATATGGCCCTTGAGAACGACCTTGAGATCATCCCCGTGATGAATAAGTGCGATATGGACTCGGCGATGCCGGATATGGTAGAGGATGAGATTATCGACCTGCTCGGCTGCAAGCGCGAGGAGATCCTGCGCTGCTCCGCCAAGACCGGCGAAGGCGTGGAAGCCATTCTGGATGCCATCGTGGAACGTATCCCGGCGCCCGAAGGCGATAAGGATGCACCGCTCCAGTGTCTTGTCTTCGACTCTGTCTTCAATCCCTTCCGCGGTATCATTGCCTATTTCAAGGTTGTCAACGGTACGATGCACACCGGCGACCGCGTACGTTTCGTACAGACCGGCAAGGAATATGATGCCGATGAGATAGGTGTCCTGAAGTTGCAGATGAAACCTACCGCCAGCATCTCTGCCGGCGATGTGGGCTATATCATATCGGGTATTAAGACCAGCAGCGAGGTCAAGGTGGGCGATACCATTACCCACGTGGCACGACCCTGCGAGCAGGCTATCGACGGATTCCAGGAGGCCAAACCGATGGTCTTTGCCGGAGTCTATCCCATCGAGGCAGAGGACTACGAGGACCTGAGAAGCAGCCTGGAGAAACTCCAACTCAACGATGCTTCCCTCACTTTCACCCCCGAGTCATCCGTAGCCCTCGGCTTCGGATTCCGCTGCGGCTTCCTCGGACTATTGCATATGGAGATCGTGCAGGAACGTCTCGACCGCGAGTTTGATATGGACGTCATCACCACCGTGCCCAACGTGAGCTACAAGGTCTTCACCAAGGATGGCGGACTCAAGGAGGTACACAACCCCGCCGGTATGCCCGATCTGACGGAGATAGACCATATAGAAGAACCGTATATACGCGCGTCGATCATCACGACCTCCAACTTTATCGGACCAATCATGACGCTCTGTCTCGACAAGCGCGGCGAACTGGTGAAGCAGGAGTATATCTCCGGCAATCGGATGGAGTTGCTCTTCGATATGCCGCTTGGTGAGATCGTGATTGACTTCTACGATAAACTCAAATCCATTAGTAAGGGCTATGCCTCCTTCGACTGGCATATGAACGGCTTCCGTCCGTCTAATCTGGTCAAACTCGATATCCTGCTCAACGGCGAACAGGTGGATGCCCTCTCGACCTTGACGCACAGAGACAATGCTGTCGATTTCGGACGCCGCATGTGCGAGAAACTCAAGGAGTTGCTCCCGCGCCAGCAGTTCGATATCGCTATTCAGGCGGCTATCGGAGCCAAGATCATCGCCCGCGAGACCGTCAAGCAGGTGCGCAAGGATGTGCTGGCTAAGTGCTACGGCGGTGACGTGAGCCGTAAGCGCAAACTGCTTGAGAAGCAGAAAAGAGGCAAGAAACGCATGAAGCAGATCGGCAATGTTGAAGTGCCGCAGAAAGCCTTCCTTGCTGTGCTCAAACTGGACTAAATTAAAGATTAAAGAATAAAGAATAAAGAATATCTCTTATGGAAGAGAATAAAAAATATAGTCTAGGCGTTATTGAGGATAAGACATATACGTTTGCATTAAGAATTATTAAAGCATATCAATATCTTTCCGAAAAAAATGAATATGTCCTATCTAAGCAATTACTCCGTTCAGGGACTTCTATTGGAGCTAATTGTAGAGAAGCAACATATGCCCAAAGTAAATTAGATTTTGTAAATAAACTAAGTATTGCTCTAAAGGAGACTAATGAAACCATATATTGGATAGAATTACTGCACGATTCAGGTTATATCAACGACATTAGTTTTGAATCTATACATATGGATTGTGTGGAAATAATGAAGTTATTAATATCAATAATCAAGTCATCAAAAGCTAAATTAACGAAATGAAATATTCATTAATCTTTAATCTTTATTGAAAATATTCATTAATCTTTAATCTTTATTCTCTATTATGATTCCAGCTTGGATGTTAATCCCGTTTGTAGTGATGCTGTTGTGCATCGCGGTGTTGCCGCTTATTCCGCATGTGGGTGAGTGGTGGGAGCACAATCTGCACAAGTTGTATGTATCTCTGATCCTGGGTGTGCCGGTAGGCATTTGGCTTTGCGTCAACGGTATGAGCCACGAACTCATGCACCAGATGATCTACGACTACGTGCCCTTTATCTTGTTGCTGATGGCCCTGTTTGTGACCACCGGCGGTATCTGTATTCGCGGTGACCTGAAGGCCACACCTACCACCAATACCATCATTATGGCCATCGGTTGGTTGCTGGCTTCGTTTATGGGAACGACCGGTGCGGCGATGTTGCTGATTCGTCTCTTGATCTCGACCATCTCGCAGCGCAAGTACCGCGTTCACACGATCCTGTTCTTCATCGCTATCGTAGCCAACTGCGGCGGATTGCTCTCGCCGCTGGGTGATCCCCCATTGTTCCTGCTCTTCCAGAAGGGCGCTGACTTCATGTGGTGGATGCAGAATATGCTGCCCGAATGGCTCGTCACCGGCGCATTGTTGCTCGTGATCTATTTTGTCACCGACCTGTATTTCTACAAGAAAGAGCCTATCGCTAACATCCGTGCTGACGTGAGCGGTCAGCGCAAACTGCGTACCACCGGACTGATCAATATCTTCTGGCTGATCTGCGTCGTTTGCTCCACGATGTTCATCAACTCCAAGTACATCCCCGCAATGGGTGCGCACGATGCTCCCTGGTATCTCCGTCTGCTGCGTGAGTGGGCTTATGCGCTCATCATCTGCGCCAGCTGGCTCACTACCAAGAAGGCTGTCCGCGTCAACAACAACTACTCCTGGACGCCTATCCTCGAGGTGGCTTGCGTCTTCCTCGGTATCTTCGCTACGATGACGCCCGCCCTCATGTTCCTGGAGAATATGAAGGAGACCATCCAGCAGATGATCAGCGAACCTTGGCAATATGTATATATGACCGGTTCGTTGAGCGCCTTCCTGGATAATGCGCCTACGGCGATGGTATTCAACTCGATGGCTCCGAGCGGTGAGATTGCCGGTCTGGCTTCCGATCCGTTCCTCAAGGCCATCTCGATGGGTGCGGTATTCTTTGGTGCCCTGACCTATATCGGCAATGGACCTAACTTCATGGTGAAGTCGATTGCAGAGCAGGAAGGTATCGAGATGCCCTCGTTCTTCGGCTATATGATAAAGTTCTCGCTCATCGTTCTGTTGCCCGTGTATATCATCGTGCAACTCATCTTCATTTAAGCGATGAGCCTGTTAGACAACGTATTGGCTTGGTATTCGGCGCATATGAACTATGCGTCGATTACCGCCTTTATGGCGGTGGAGTCGTCGTTCATTCCTTTCCCGAGCGAAGTCGTCATCCCGCCTGCGGTCTATGTGGCCGGCGAAGCGGAGAGTGCCCTCTGTGCGACGGGTGTCTATCCTGTTGATGTGGCTCTCATTGTCCTCTTCGGAACGCTTGGGGCGATGATCGGAGCCATTATCAACTACGGCCTCGCCGTCTGGCTCGGACGTCCGATCGTCTATCGTTTTGCCGATAGCAAGGTGGGTAAGTTGTGCCTGCTCAGCAGCGAGAAGGTGAAGAAGGCCGAGGACTATTTCCTGAAGCACGGCAAGGTGTCTACCTTTGTCGGACGTTTCATCCCCGGTATCCGCCAACTCATCTCTATCCCCGCCGGACTGAGTCGCATGCACTTCGGTTGGTTTCTGCTGTATACCTTCCTCGGAGCCTTCGTCTGGAACTGTATCCTGGCGCTCTTGGGCTACGTGGCTCACGGACAGATGGACCTTATTAAGCAGTACAGCCACGAACTCAGTATCGCTATTCTTGCCCTCGTCGGAGTAGTCATCCTCTACTTCGTCGTGAAGCATATCATCAAAAAGGTCAGGACCAACTGAGGTGACCCCAAAAAGTTGGACGGATTATTAAATCTATTTGACTTGATTTTG
>CAMJDT010000044.1 GCA_946404495.1 uncultured Bacteroidales bacterium | reverse complement strand
ATTTCCGATCGATGGGTAACGATTTTCTGCAACATGGTAAGCCAAGAGAATTAGGAGCAACCGTATTATTTGAGATTTAAAATTTAAGTTTTAATATTTTTAAGATTATGAAAAAATTATTCTATGTATTAGCAGCTGCTACGATAGTAACGGCATGCAATCAAAACACACCGGAAACACCGGAGGAGCAGAGTGAAACAGCATTTGTAAAGGCTACGTATTTCGAAGCATTGGGAACCAACACCGTACCGAATGTGGAAGGCGAGAACAAAGACCAGCCTTTCAGTATGGACAGCGTGCGTGTAGAGGCAGTAATTATGACGGATACCACGCTCGACATCAACCTCTATGGTATCAATTTCTCCTCTAAGATGCCGGTTACCATTGACATGGTTATCCCGGGCGCCAAGTACAGCCGCACCGCAGAGAAGATCACCCTTTACGGTGACAGCATCATCCCGACTATGGGCGGCAATCCGTTTGATCGTTATGTCATCAATGCGCTGGCAGGCTCCATCACAACCGACTCGCTGGTCTTTACCAATAGTTACGGACAATACGCCGGTTGTACCTACGCGGGTAAGATTACCAAAATAGAAGAGAAACAATGAACTTTGAAGGAATTCTTTTGGGTGCCGGTGCGTTCCTGTGTATCGGACTTTTTCACCCGCTGGTCATGAAAGCGGAGTACTATTTCGGTGTCAAGTCCTGGTGGGCTTTTCTCTTCGTCGGACTACTGACCGCAGTCGGATCGCTTTTCGTGGAGAATACCTATATCTCTATCTTCCTCGGCATCTTTGCTTTCTCCTCTTTCTGGAGTATCGGTGAGGTATTTCATCAGCGCGAACGGGTTCGCAAAGGCTGGTTCCCGATGAATCCCAAACGAAAAAACGAGTACTAAAATCGGCTGCAAAAGCAAAATATTCCCGTATATTCTTGCGTATATGGGATTTTTTTTGTACCTTTGCCGCCGATTTTTAAAACGGGGATATAAAAGAATGAGAAAAATTATACAGATATTAGTTTTGGCGTTGATTTGCGCCGTGCCTTTATGGGCGCAAGATGAGTATGACGCGCACCTTGTCGGGCACGTTCTGGATGAGAAGACAGGCGAGCATCTTCCCTATGTAACCGTACAGGTTAAGGGCACCAATATAGGCACTGTGACCGATGAGTCAGGCCACTATTTCCTGAAGAATCTGCCTTTAGGCAGACAGATTATCGTGTTTTCCTATGTGGGATATGAGACGGAAGAACTGCCGGTGGACATCAAGGAGAACACTACGACCGAGTTGAAAGCCGTGATCCGTGAGGTGTCGCAGCAGCTGAATAGTGTGGTAGTGACAGCAAACCGGTATGCTACCAAGCGGCAAGAGGCTGCTACTATTGTCAATGTCTTGTCGCCTACTTTGTTTGAGACGACGGCCGTCACCTGTGCTTCAGATGTACTTAGTTTTCAGCCGGGTTTGCGTGTGGAGAACACTTGTTCCAACTGTGGCAAAACGGAGCTGCGTATCAATGGCCTGCAAGGGCAATATACGCAGATATTAATGGATAGTCGTCCCGTCTTCTCGTCGATGGCGGCCGTCTATGGCTTGGAGCAAGTTCCTACTGCTATGATAGATCGTATTGAGGTAGTCCGCGGCGGCGGGTCAGCAATGTACGGCGCCAATGCAATAGCCGGTGTGGTGAATATCATTACCAAGGAACCTGTTCGCAATTTCGTGAATATCTCCAATACGAGTCATCTAAACGAACATGCAGGCTACGACATCCACACCGACCTCAACGCATCGGTGATGAGTGAGAACCATAAGATAGGTGCTTATCTGTTCGCTACCCACCGCACGCGTAGTGAATACGATCGCGACAACGATGGCTTTAGTGAACTGCCCAAACTGCGTGCTACTACCGCCGGAGCGCGGGCGTTTTTCAAGACCAGCGCGTATAGTAAGATCACACTCGAATACCACCATACAACGGATTTTCGCCGCGGAGGAAACCGATTGGATCAGGAACCCCACCAGGCGGACATCGCCGAACAATTACGACATAACATCGATGCCGGGTCTCTGGCATTCGACTGGTTCTCTGCCGATGGCATGCATTTCATCTCTGCCTATTCAGCGTTGCAACATATCGGACGTGAGAGCTATTTCGGCACCGGCAGAGACACCGCTGCATATGGTCGCAGTACGGACTTGACGTCCATCACCGGTTTGCAATATCGTTTCTCCTATCCCTGCGGATTGGCAAAAGGCGATCTGAGTGTAGGCGCAGAGTATACCTATAACGGTCTGCATGACAGGATGTTAGGCTACCATCGTGACCTCAAGCAAGATGTACATCTGGTCGGTGTTTATGCGCAGAATGAATGGAAGGGCAATCAATGGAGCGTGCTGGTCGGTGCACGATTGGAGAAACATAATTTCCTGCTTAAACCCGTTTGCACACCTCGTGCCACGTTCCGATATACGCCGATTGACGGGCTTGTGCTCCGTGCCGGTTACAGCAGCGGTTACCGTGCTCCGCAGGCCTACGATGAGGATCTGCACGTAGCTGCTGTAGGTGGACAAGTGTCGCTTATCACACTCGACCCGAACCTGCGTCCCGAGTACTCGCATAGCGCTACGCTGAGTGCCGATTGGTATCGTCAGTTCGGCAAATGGGAAGTGAACCTGACGGCGGAAGGATTCTATACCTACCTGCAAGATATCTTCATGCTTCGCGAGAATGGAAGAGATGCGGAAGGTAATCTGCTCTTTGTCCGCACGAACGCGAAAGCGGCTTGGGTGGGAGGACTCAACATAGAAGGAAAACTATCCTTTCAACTTTCATCGTTCAGCTTTCAACTTTCCGCCGGTTATACCTATCAGCAGAGCCGTTATACGGACCCCCAACAATGGAGTCCGTTCGTGCCCGCCAATACGCGTATGTTGCGTACCCCGGATCACTACGGATATGTGTTGCTGGATGTGAAGCCGTTTAAGGATTTTACAATCTCCATCAACGGCAAGGCAACCGGTTCCATGCTCGTGCCGCATCTCGCAGGCTATATCCCGCAAGACGAAGAAACGCTGACACCCGCTTTCTGGGATATGGGTATTCGTCTGGCGTACGATGTGCATCTCTACAAACACTATTGCCTGGAAATCAGTTGTGGAGTTAAAAATGTCCTCGACCAATTCCAGAGCGATATCGACAAAGGTGAGTTCCGCGATGCCAGTTATATCTACGGCCCCTCTATGCCTCGCACCTATTTTGTCGGTCTGACTCTCAAGATTTAATATTGCGTACTGCAAATTCAAAGCTAAATATAGTAAGAAAATATGATAGACCAAATTATTGATTTCAACCGCTCCTTCGTGGCCAAGAAAGGCTACGAGCAGTATATCACCGATAAGTACCCCGATAAGAAACTGGCGGTACTCACCTGCATGGACACCCGCCTGACGGAACTCCTCCCCGCCGCGCTCGGTCTCAAGAACGGCGATGCCAAGATCATCAAGAACGCCGGCGGACTCATTATCACGCCCTTCGACTCGGCGATGCGCAGCCTGATCGTGGCGATCTACGAACTGGGCGTAGAGGAAATCATGGTCGTCGCGCACTCGCAATGCGGCGCGTGTCATATGAGCTATGCGCATTTCCGCCACATCATGAAAGCCCGCGGCATCAAGGACGAGACGCTGGATACCATCCGCGAGTGCGGTATTGACCTTAATCATTGGCTCGAAGGTTTCCGCGACACTGAGGCCTCTGTGCGCAAGACTGTCCGGACCATCCAAACGCACCCGCTCATTCCCCGCGACGTCACCGTCCGCGGCTTTATCATCGATTCCGTAACTGGTGAACTACAAGAAATTCAATGAGAACAGAACGAGAAAAAATGTTGGCAGGCGAGGTATATGACGCCTGCGATGCCGAACTGCTCAAAGACCTGAATGCGGTTAAGGTGCTCTGCCAGCAGTACAATAACTTGCTGCCGACGGATTTTGCGGCACGAAACAAGATGCTCCGTGATATGCTCGATCAGGCGGATGAGGATACCTTTATCAATCAGCCTTTCTACTGCGACTACGGCAAGCATATCCGTGTTGGTAAACGCTTCTTTGCCAATTTCGCACTGACGATTCTCGATGAGGCGTATGTGACCATTGGCGATGATTGTTTTATGGGACCGCACGTGCAGATCTATTGCGCCTGTCACAGCACCAATCCCGCGGAACGCAACACGCGCCGGGAGTGGGCGAAGCCGGTGACGATAGGCAACAGCGTCTGGATAGGCGGCAATGTGACTATCCTGCCCGGCGTGACGATTGGCGACAACTGCACGATCGGCGCCGGCTCGGTCGTGACGCACGACATCCCTGCTAACTCCGTTGCCGTCGGCAATCCCTGCAAGGTAATCAAAAAGATATAATTATGAGCACGTCACTACAAATAGCAAAACGAGTAATGATTATTATGCAACGCAAGAAGAAGTAATATAAAAAAGCCTATCTATCAGGATGAATAATGAGACACACATCAGACCGGCTTCGATAGCGGACATCCCCCGCATCATGGACTTACTGCATCAGGTAAATACGGTGCATCATCGCTTGCGGCCGGATCTGTTCAAACCCGCTACTACCAAGTACAGCGAGCAGGAACTGGGAACGCTGCTCGGCGATGACAGTAAGCCCATCTTTGTGTACGCCGACGGCGAGGTGCTGGGCTATGCGTTCTGTCAAATATCGGAAGTGAAAAACGACCGCCTGTTGCAAGACCGCAAGACGCTGTATATCGACGACCTGTGCGTGGACGAATCCGCTCGCGGAAAGCATATCGGCAAATCCTTGTTCGAGTTCGTACGCGACTACGCCAAGTCCATAGGCTGCCATGCCATCACCCTCAACGTCTGGGCGGGTAACGACTCGGCGATTAGCTTCTATCAACACGTGGGTATGCACCCGCAGAAATTTGGAATGGAATACGTATTATAATAATCGAGATATGGCAACCGACAGACCGATCGTAGCGATGATCTACGACTTCGACGGAACATTGGCGCCCGGCAACATGCAGGAGTATGATTTCCTCAAGGAAATCGGTATCACCGACAAGGACGAGTTCTGGCAGGAATGTCGCGCCATGAGCAAGAAACAGGATGCCTCTGAGATCCTCTGCATGATGAAGATGATGATCGATAAGTCCAACAACCCCCATCATCCTATCCCTATCACGCGTCAGTCGTTTGCCAAGTTCGGAGCCAGCATCCCGCTGTTCAAGGGTGTGCGCGAATGGTTTGAGCTGACGCGCCGCTTGGGCGAAGAGATGGGCCTCCATATCGAGCATTACATCAACTCCTCCGGCCTGACGGAGATGATCGAGGGCTCGCCTATCGCACATGAGTTCAAGCACATATATGCCAACCGCTTCATGTACGACGACAACGGCTTCGCCATATGGCCGGCAGTCGCGATCGACTTCACCTCCAAGATACAGATCATCTCGATGATCAACAAAGGCGTCGAGCAGATCAGCGACAACCGCGAGATCAACAACTTCATGGCGAGGAGTGAGCGGCGCATCCCGTTCCGCCATATGATCTATTTCGGCGACGGTCTGACCGACATTCCCAGCATGAAGTTCCTGCGTGCGGAAGGCGGCTTTGCGATCGCTATCTATACCCCCGAACATGAGCAGCACACGCTCGATCTCGTGGAGCGTAACATCATCAATTTTGCCTGCAAAGCCGACTATAGCAAGGATGAAGCCTTGTACAATACCGTCAAGGCCATCTTCGAGCATATCAAGGCAGTGGACAACTTCAGTCACCTGGAGATCACCAACATCCGCGAGGCGAAAGACGGCACCCTGACCGGTGACCGCTCCGAACCGGAAGCAACTATTGTTCAGCCCGAACACAAGCACCGCAAACATCTGCACTTCAATCTGTTTAATCGGTGAAATCTTAGAAAGATGATATACAGATATTTATTCATCATTGCCCTCCTTCTTCTCGTGCTGAGCGGTATCGCTCTGGCCGTCCTCTCGCACCCCGCCTTCGGGCTCTGGCGGCATGTGTCCACCGAGCGTATCCAGGCCTCGCCCAACTATCGGGACGGCATGTTTCGCAACCAACTCCCGACGCCGCAGTTCACGGGTGACACCGCAAGCGCGAGGGGTACACTGTGGCGTTTCCTTACGCACAGAGACACGCTCCGCGTGCCGCAAACGCCGCTTCCTGCCGTCAAGACTGATTTGAAGTCCCTGCCCACCGACAGCGATTGGCTCGTGTGGTTTGGTCACTCGTCCTATCTCTTTTGCCTGAACGGCACGCGATTCCTCGTGGATCCCGTCCTCCAACTCGAGTGGCCGTCGTCGATGATGATGCGCCCCTTCCCTGGTACCGACATCTATCGCCCCGCCGACCTGCCGGATATCGATGTGCTCATCCTTACGCACGAACATTGGGATCATATGGACTACGCCACGCTCCGCGACCTCCGCGACCGCGTCCGCCACGTCATCTGTCCCCTCGGTATCGCCGACTACTTGCGCTATTGGGGCTACCCCGACGCTCTAATCACCGAAATGGATTGGTACGAAAGTCTGTCAGGCGAAGCCGGTCTGACGATTACCTGTCTGCCCAGCAGACATTTTAGTAATCGTCTCCTCGGCAAACCGAATCAGACGCTTTGGGCGTCGTTCCTGGTCGAATCCGGTGGACGCAAGGTATATATCGGCGGCGACGGAGGCTATGATATGCGCTTTCGCGAGATTCACGAGCGTTTCGGTTCCGTGGACCTCGCGCTCTTGGAAAACGGTCAGTATAATGCCGCGTGGCGCTATATCCACACTACGCCCGCCGACCTCGAGCAGGTCATCCTCGACCTCCAAGCCCGTCAGGTCTTCACCGTCCACCACGATAAGTTTGCTCTTTCCGTCCATCCCTGGTACGAACCCTCTTCTGTCGCCCGCGCCCTCGCCGCCAAACACCACCTCCGCCTCTTAGACGCCCCAATCGGCACCGTGGTGAATTATTGACTATTCGGCTTGCATCGATGAGTCCGATTGCCGCCTCTTTTTTATCCGGAAATGTAACATATCAATATTGACCTTATTTGCTATTATTTACCGGAACAGTAATAATAGCGTATCAACGGATTCGCTGTCCTGTAGGAGTTATGATGCTTCCGTCCGGTTGCAGCACGAAGAGCTGACCATTACGGAAGATTTTCTTGGCTACTCGTTCGTCGCAGTCATGGGGAGCCTCAATTGCAGTCGTTTCGCCGGGATTGAGGGGTTCACCGGTACCGACAAAGGCGATGTTATCGAGCAGCACGCTGTTGCAGAACTTATGGTTGCTATCCGGATAGATCTCGTCGTTATAGAGCGCGATACGAGCGCCAAGAGGTACTCCGCGGAGAGGAATCGAGATAAAGGAATACGCACTAACGGACGGCATTACCGTGTCGCAGAAGAGAATGACGTTGGTTTTGAAATTTGCCTTAAGGGTGTCATCGAGCTGGGTGATGTAGCCGATGCATAGACGACGATGATAAGGCATACCGCTCGTACTCTGCTCTACCTCACCGCGTCCGTAGAAGGTCAGCGCCAAGGTATCATACAGAGCATCAGTAATGAGTGGAAGAACAGCAAATCCAGGGGTTCGCTGTGCGGTACTGTTGTCGTAAATACGGATACAGAGCCTGCCATCATAGCCCTGATCGGGTGTTGATGTAGCTGAGGAAACCGGATAGATAAAGGGAATGTAAGCCGCCGAATTTTTAGAGGTTCCGCCATTTCCTACAATCCAGTTCTGAGGCACCAACTGCAATTCGGAGGTGCAGTTCATCTTGGTATTGTCGTAACTGTCGAAGTCCCAATAGGCATCCTGCAGGTGAATGGTATAGGGATCGGTTTCTTGCGCCTGCAAAGTCAGGCAGGCAATGAGTGCATAAGCAAAAAAGATTGTTTTTTTCATCTTATCTGTATATAAATAAAAAATTGCCATGTTTGTTATCACAGCAATCCACCTTACTCTACACGCGCATAATGAGCGCGATGGCAACCTTCTGCAGGTATTGGCCCATGCTCTGCTTCCGAGAGCGGTAGAACGCTATGAACTGACGGCAGGTATTCTGACTTACTCCCTTTTTACCGCCTTCCCACCTCTCGGCAGTGACGTCTTGGTAAAAACTTTTTCCGATAACCGTTAATCGATGACGATAACCTATCACCTATAACCTATAACCGTTACCACGGAGCTTACAGCAGCGGGCCTGTTCAGGATTTGCACCTGATTCCCTTTTTCATCCGCACACACACAAGGGGGCGGAAACCGTTAGCGGGTGCAAAAGTACTGCTTTTTTTTCATATACGCAAATAATAAGGTGTTTTTTTTTATTACTGTACGGAAAAATAGCAAATTTGTGCACTATATATATTGATATTACTGTCCGGAACATTGCCTGCCTTTTTACCGCCGGCACCGTAGTTTATTATTGACATTCTCTTTTCTCCAATCAAGACGCCATCTTGACACCATAAAAATCACCTAAAACAACGTAAAATAAAAGAAAAATGACATAAAATTTGCATATGTCATTTTTTTGTTGTACCTTTGCAGCCGCAAAGGTGTGCAAGAAACGAATATGCCAAGTGTTGATGTGCAAAATATGATACCTAAGATACAGGAGTATCTGGCTACGCAGCCGGTCGAGAGAGCATATCTCTTCGGTTCCTGTGCGCGCGGAGAAGAACGTCCGGATAGTGATATTGATCTGTTGGTCAATTATACGGATAGCGATAGTTTATCGCTGATGGATATCAGCCGTATGATGGTACATTTGGGTAAGCGTATAAATCGTCGAGTCGATATGGTGGAAGATGCGTATCTGAAACCCTTTGCAAGAAGAAGTGTTGATCACGATAAAATCATGATATATGAGAGAGCGCATTAGAGATAAAGAACGATTGGAGTTCCGCGCTTCTCACTAAATACCCGTCCCCTTCCCGAGACGTTAAACCGGGACCGCTGGCACCGACAGCGTTAAAAAAGCGGTGACATATTGATTATTCGCGTTTGCGATTCAACATTCCAAAATTTGTCAGACTTTTAGGCGTTTTTTGTAGACTGTTTGTAGGGTTTTTGTAGACTTTTTGCCCGACTCGGCACGGAGAGCCCTTAGTTGTACGTTCGTTCATCCATATTTCTACCTTAGTCGTTAAGCCTCCGGTTAGCCCGCGGAAAATGTTCCAAAGAGTGAACAACAAAGTTTCATCTCCTATTTTCAAATAAACCGTAATACCGGGATCACGAGAGATCGAGAAAGAGGCAAAAATGACTCAAAACTTTTCCCCGACTTCACCGAGCCATTCTCGAGGTTTTCTCGAGACTTTTTCGAACCGTTTCCGATTCGATCCTAGACCATTGCCGAGTCAATCTCGAACCGTTTACGAGACAATCCTAGACTTTAGTCCTTCCATTCAGCCAACTACAAGCCAACTTCAACCTGATTTCGTTCTGAAGACTATAAATGTCCTCGCAAAGGATTGTTGTGCATTTTTCTCGCATTTTTGCGAGAACGTGACGGTTTGACGGTTTCTAGTGCATAAATCGACGTGTTTATCCGTCTAATTCGTTGATTATCAATGAGTTACGATAGAAACCGTCAAACCGTCAAACCGTCATGCCGAAAACGACATTCGCGGGGAGATGTCGGGCGTTTGTCGGGACGAAAACATGTTTTTGGGCAGTTTCGGAAGATATTTATTCAAAAAATTTGCATATATCAAAAAAAAGTAGTAATTTTGCACGCTATTTCGGGCGCACCCGAAGATAAGATGGAATGAAGTAAATAAAATATCTAAATATCATGGCAAAGAAAATAGAAGGAAAGAAAGAAGTTCAGTTCTCGCTCGTGTACCGAGACATGTGGCAGTCGAGCGGAAAGTATGTGCCTCGTCGTGACCAGTTGGCTAAGGTCGCTCCCGTCATCATCGACATGGGTTGCTTCGACCGCGTAGAGACGAACGGCGGTGCAAGTGAGCAGGTGAACCTGTTGTACGGAGAGAATCCGAACCTGGCGGTAAGGACGTTTACCAAGCCCTTTAACGAGGCCGGCATCAAGACGCATATGTTGGACCGCGGACTCAATGCACTCCGCATGAACCCCGTGCCCGCCGACGTGCGTCAACTCATGTACAAGGTAAAACATGCGCAGGGTACGGATATCACGCGTATCTTCTGCGGACTGAACGATCCGAGAAATATCATCCCGAGTATCAAGTGGGCCAAGGCTGCCGGTATGACCGCGCAGGCTACGATGTGTATCACCTATTCGAAGGTGCACACCGCTGAATACTATATCAACCTCGCCGAGGAACTCATCGCCGGCGGTGCGCAGGAGATCTGCCTGAAGGATATGGCCGGTATCGGTCGTCCGCATATGTTGGGCGTGATCGTAGCTGCCATCAAGGAGAAGCACCCCGACATCATCATCCAATACCACGGTCACTCGGGCCCGGGCTTCTCGGTAGCCTCGATGATGGAGGTAGCCAAAGCCGGCGGCGATGTGCTGGACGTAGCGATGGAGCCGCTGAGTTGGGGTAAGGTGCACCCGGATGTGATCACCATTCAAGCAATGCTGAAGGATGCCGGATTCCAAGTGAAGGATATCAATATGAAGGCCTACATGCAGGCGCGCAGCCTCACGCAGTCGTTTATGGATGACTTCCTGGGTTACTGGATCGACCCGAAGAACTCGCTGATGACCTCGCTGCTCGTAGGCTGCGGTCTGCCGGGCGGTATGATGGGTAGTCTGATGGCCGACCTGAAGGGTATGCACGCTGCCATCAATGCGAACCTCAGAAAGAAAGGTCAGCATGAGCTGAGCGAGGATGAGCTGCTCGTTGAGCTCTTCGACGAAGTACAGCGCATATGGCCGATGCTCGGTACGCCGTGCCTCGTAACGCCGTTCAGTCAGTATGTAAAGAACGCTGCGCTGATGAACCTCTATAGCCGTTCGATGGACGAGAAGCCGTTCACCAGAATGGATCCCGCCATGTGGGGCATGATACTGGGTAAGTCAGGTAAGTTGCCCGGCGAGCTGGCACCGGAGATCATCGAACTGGCCAAGGAGAAAGGCTTCGAATTCTACACGGGCGACCCGCAAGCGCTCTATCCAGACGAGCTGCCGCGTTTCATCAAGGAGATGGAGGAACTCGGCTGGGATCGCGGTCAGGACGACGAAGAGCTCTTTGAGTTCGCCATGCACGAGAAACAGTACCGTGAGTATAAGTCCGGTCAGGCTAAGGAGCAGTTTAACAACGACCTCATTGAGCGCATGAAGAAGGCCGGTAAGCCTATCCCCGAGCACCTGCTGCCGAAGAAAGAGGAAGCTAAGGCGGACGATGATATGGCCGCTGTGGCCGTTGCCCTCGGCATGTATTACGGCAAACCCGCAGCGCAATGTCAATTGTCAACTGTCAATTGTCAATTGAATGACGGTCGCCGTCACGCCACGGAGTGGAACCGTAAGATCTACGGAATGAATAATTTAATGTAATTAACCATAAAATCTGATTTAAAGAAATGAAAAAGTACAATTTCAATGCCGGTCCTTCGATTTTGCCGGAGGAGGTAATCAAGCAAACAGCCGAAGCCGTTCTCGACTTCCAAGGTGAGGGTCTGTCTATCCTGGAGATCTCGCACCGCGCCAAGTATTTCCAACCCGTAGTAGACGAGGCTGAGGCGCTGATGAAAGAGCTGCTGGGCGTGCCCGAAGGATATCGCGTGATCTTCTTAGGCGGCGGTGCCAGCCTGCAATTCTGCATGGTTCCCTTCAACCTGATGGGTAAGAAAGCTGCTTACCTGAACACCGGTGTGTGGTCCAAGAAGGCGCTGAAAGAGGCCAAGGGTTTGGCTCCCGTCTTTGGCGCAGAGGCTATCGAGCTGGCTGCATCTACCAATTCCATCCCGATGGACTTTGAGGTACCGCAGGACTGCGACTATATCCATATCACCACCAACAACACCATCTATGGTACCGAGATCTCGGAGCGCAAACTGCAAGAGATCTATCGCAAGAAAGGTAACGTACGCCTGGTAGCCGATATGAGTTCGGATATACTGAGCCGCCCCGTGGACGTAAGTAAATACGACATCATCTACGGCGGTGCCCAGAAGAACATCGCTCCCGCCGGTGTGACCTTCGTCATCATCAAGGAGGAGTGCCTCGGCCACGTAGATCGTTATATCCCGACGATGTTGGACTACCGCACGCATATCGACGGCGGTTCGATGTTCAATACGCCTCCCGTACTGCCGATCTATACAGCTCTCTTGAACATGCGTTGGCTCAAGGAGCACGGCGGCATCAAGTTCATCGACGAGCGTAACCAGAAGAAGGCTGACCTGCTCTATAACTGCATCGACAACAGCAAGCTCTTCACCGCTACCATCCAAGACAAAGAGGACCGCAGCCGCATGAATATCTGCTTCGTGCTGAAGCCGGGCTACGAAGACCTGTTCGATGAGTTCTTCAAGTTCGCTACCTCCAAAGGCATGGTCGGCATCAAGGGTCACCGTCTGGTAGGCGGATTCCGCGCCAGCTGCTACAACGCAATGGACGTAGAAGGCGTGCAGGCACTCGTAGATTGCATCAAGGAGTTTGAGGCAATGCATTAATAATTGATAGTTGACAATTGATAATTGATATTTAGAATGAAAGTTCTTGTAGCAACAGAAAAACCCTTTGCGAAAGTAGCCGTGGACGGCATTCGCGAGGTAGTGGAGAAAGCCGGTTATAAACTGGAATTGTTGGAGAAATATACGGATAGAGCCCAACTACTGGAAGCCGTAGCCGATGCAGAAGCTCTGATCATCCGTTCGGATGTGGTGGATAGCGAGGTGCTGAATGCCGCACCCAAGTTGAAGATCGTCGTTCGTGCCGGTGCCGGCTACGACAACATCGACCTCGAGGCAGCTACCAAGCACAACGTCGTAGCCATGAACACCCCGGGGCAGAACTCCAACGCCGTAGCAGAATTGGCATTGGGCCTGATGGTATTTGCCGTACGTAACTTCTACAACGGAACGAGCGGCACGGAGCTGAAGGGCAAGAAATTGGGTATTCACGCTTTCGGTAATGTAGGTCGCAACGTAGCCCGCATCGCACAAGGCTTCGGCATGGAGTGCTATGCCTACGACGCTTACTGCTCCGACGAGGCAATGATTGCCGCCAACGTCAAACCCGTGCACAGCGCCAACGAACTGTATCAGACCTGTGATATCGTCAGCCTGCATATCCCCGCTACGCCGGAGACCAAGCAGAGCATCAACTATGCAATGCTCAGCCAGATGCCCAAGGGCGCTATGCTGGTCAACACCGCCCGCAAGGAAGTGATCCACGAGGAGGATTTGGCTCGCCTCATGGAAGATCGTCCCGACTTCAAGTACGTGACCGATATCATGCCGGCTATCGATGCCGAGTTGCGTGAGAAATTCGCCGGTCGCTACTTCGCTACCCCGAAAAAGATGGGTGCGCAGACCGCTGAGGCCAATATCAACGCCGGTATCGCTGCTGCCAACCAGATCGTAGCCTTCTTCAAGGAAGGTGACACCCGTTTCCAAGTGAATCGTTAAGTGAAACGGAGGAGACTACTCATAGTGCTATTGACGATAGTATCTGTTCCCCGGATGTGGGGACAGATACTGTCTGTCGATGCATCGCCCGCCGACTCGTGCTATCGGGTAGCGGGAGCCGAAGGCGTGGACTACGTATACGTCACGACCAATATGGCCTATGTGACCTTCTCCACGAGGGACGGCCGCAATGTCGACTGGTTTGATATGACAGCCGGGTCGGTAGCGGCACAAGGCTTCAATACCTTCTCGCCGGAGGACGACGCGCACACTTATCGCGTGACGCAGGACGGACAGAGCGAGACCTTTGTGGTGTTTGATTACAACAACTACCGCCTCCTTAATGACAGCCTGACGGCCGATCTTAGCTGCGAGAACACGATCCTGACGCTGCACGGACAGCAGATGGCCTACCGCGATTCGAACCAGATAGAGCATATCGTCAAGGCCAACCTGATATTGAGTTATCAGAACCTGATCTGGGGCGATAACGGCTGGAGCGAGATTTCTATAGAGGACAGCATCGTGCCCGATCGAACGGGCCTGATCGTGAAGGGGAAGCAACTCTGCAAGACGCGCTTTGTGGTGACGGGCGACCGCTTCGCCGAGGCCTTCTACGGCCATCAGGACTCGATATCCTCGCCCGAATATGACGCTATCGCGTACGCGCATCACGCGCAAACCTATACTACTACGCGCGGAACAAGCATGGAGAACGAGGTGGAACGACCCATTCAGGAGACCACCATCAAAGGCTCCGCGCCGCTGAATATTTTGTTTAAAGCCAATACCAGTACGCCGGTGGAGTATTACCTCTGGCGTAACTACCACTATGATAATCTGATGAGTACCCGCTCGGAGAGCGAGGAACGTATTATATTCGAAGAAAGAGGGTCGTATTCTGTGAAACTGGATATGGAGAACAACTACGGTTGTCACTGCGATACGACATTTGAAGATATAGCCATCTCGGAGTCGCTACTGATGGTACCCAATGTGTTTACCCCCAACGGGGACGGCATGAACGATGAGTTTCGCGTGGCCTACCGCAGTATCCGGGAGTTCCACTGCTGGGTCTATAACCGTTGGGGACACCTTGTTTATTCGTGGGACGACCCCGCTAAAGGCTGGGATGGCACCATCAACGGTCGACCGGCTCCCGAGGGCGCCTATTACTACGTCATTCGTGCCCTCGGCACCGATGCCGCACAGGACGGATATATGAACCGCATCAAGTACGGCAAGACCAAATCCAAAGACCCCGATTCGCTCATCGGCGTATACCAACTGAGCGGAGACATTAACCTCATTAGAGGAGGAAAATAATTGATAATTGACAATTGATAATTGATATTGACCATGAAAAAAGTAGTAGTTATGGCAATGACTGCCTTGGCGCTGGTAGGGTGCGCTCCGAAGACGGAAAATCCCTTCTTCAATTACGAGAACTGGACAACTCCTCACGGAACGTATCCGTTCAATGAGATCAAGATGGAGCACTACATGCCTGCCATCGAAGAAGGCATGACGCGCGGATTAGCAGAGATCGATGCCATCGTGAATAGCGAGGAGGCTCCGACCTTTGAGAACACCATTGAGGCCTATGTCAATAGCGGTAAGATGCTGGAGGTGGTGCTCAGCTGCTTCTACAACCTCGCTTCTGCCGAGACCAACGAAGAGATGCAGGCACTGGAGGTAGAGCTGAGTCCGAAACTCAGTGAGTACAGCACCACAATTCGCCTGAACGAGGGCCTCTTCCAACGCATCAAAGCCGTGTACGACCAGCGCGAGGAACTGGAACTGAATCCGGAGCAGAAGAAACTGCTGGACGACGTATACGAGAGCTTTGCCGACAACGGTGCCAACCTCTCGCCCGAGGATAAGGAGAAATACCGCGAGATCTCGTCGCGCCTGTCGCAGCTGACGACCGCTTATGGTCAGAACGTGCTGAAAGCTACCAACGCTTGGACCAAGCTCATCACCGACGAGGCTGAACTCGTAGGTCTGAACGACGACACCAAGGGTATGCTTCACGCGAAGGCCGAAGAGAAGGGTCAGGAAGGCTGGCTGCTGGATCTCAAACCCACGACCCTGCTGCCCGTACTGCAAGACTGCGCCAACCGCGAGCTCCGCAAAGAGATCTGGATGGCCTCCAACACCCGCTGCATCGGCGGCGAGTTTGACAACACGCAGAACATCATCGACATCGCCAATACGCGTCTCGAGTACGCACAACTCTTCGGCAAAAAAGACTACGCCGAGAAGTCGCTGCATAAGACCTGCGCTGAGACCGAACAGAATGTCATGAACTTCCTCGATCAACTGCGCGACGCCTATATGCCCGCCGCCCGCGAGGAGGTGAAGGAGATGCAGGCCTACGCCGAGTCGCTCGGATTCGAGGGACAACTCATGCCCTGGGACTGGAGCTTCTACAGCAAGAAACTGCAGGATGCCAAGTACAGCATCAGCGACGACGTGCTGCGTCCCTACTTCGAACTGGAGAGCGTGAAGAAGGCCGTGTTTGATCTGGCCAACCGCCTCTATGGTATCCGTTTCATCGAGAACAAAGATATCCAGGTATATCACCCCGAGGTTTCGGCTTACGATGTAGTAGATGCCGACGGCAACTACGTAGCCGTTTACTATTGCGACTTCCATCCGCGGGACGGAAAACGCGGCGGTGCCTGGATGAACGACTTCAAGCCCCAATGGCGCGACGCCGATGGCACGGACCATCGTCCGCATATCGTCAATGTGATGAACTTCACCCGCGCTACGGCCGATAAGCCGGCGCTGCTCACTTACGACGAGGTGGAGACCTTCCTGCATGAGTTCGGTCACGGTCTGCACGGCATGCTGACGCGTTGCCAATATGCATCGCTCAGCGGAACGAACGTGCCGCGCGACTTTGTGGAACTGCCCTCGCAGTTCAACGAGAACTTCCTCGGCGAGAAAGAGTTCCTCGACACCTTCGCCAAGCATTACGAGACCGGCGAGAAGATGTCGCAGGAGTTGATCGATAAGATCAAGGCCTCGGCCAACTACCACGCTGCCTACGCCTGCGTGCGTCAGTTGAGTTTCGGCTATCTGGATATGGCTTGGCACACGCTGACCAGCCCGTTCGTGGTTCCGGAGGGTAAGACCGTCGAGGAGGCTGTCATCGATTTCGGTAACAATGCGATGGCGCAAGTGGCTGTGCTGCCCGTGGTGCCCGGCACCCAGATGGAGACGGCCTTCACGCATATCTTCTCGGGAGGCTATGCCGCCGGTTACTACAGCTATAAGTGGTCGGAAGTGCTGGATGCAGATGCCTTCAGCGTATTCCAGGAGGCACAACGCCTGCGCGGTTCGATCTTCGATAAGGAAGCTGCTGACCGTTGGCGCGAGAACGTGCTGGAGCGCGGCGGCACGGAGGCTCCGATGGACCTCTATCGTCGTTTCCGTCAGGGCGAACCCTCTATTGACGCCCTGCTCATCCGCGACGGCATCAAGAAATAAAGGTTATCGGGATTCCGTTATCCCGTTATCCCGTTATCCCGAAAAAAAGACTAACGACAAATTAAATCAAATACTATGCAAAGAGATCAAGAGATTTTTGACATCATTCGCCGTGAGCGTGAGCGTCAAATGAAAGGCATCGAGTTGATTGCCAGTGAGAACTTCGTCAGCGACCAGGTGATGGAAGCGATGGGGTCTGTTCTGACCAACAAGTACGCGGAGGGTTATCCCGGCAAGCGTTACTACGGAGGCTGCGAGGTAGTGGACGAGAGCGAGAACATCGCCCGCGACCGACTCAAAAAGCTGTTTGGCGCTGAGTACACCAACGTGCAACCTCACTCGGGTGCCCAAGCGAATATGTGCGTCTTCATGGCTTGCCTGCAGGCCGGCGATAAGTTCCTGGGCCTGAACCTCAGCCACGGTGGTCACCTCAGTCACGGAAGCCCCGTTAACTTCTCGGGTTTGATGTTCCACGCCCTGGAGTACAACCTGAACGAACAGACCGGTCGCGTAGACTACGACCAACTGGAGCAGGTAGCTCGCGCCGAGCATCCCAAGCTCATCATCGCCGGTGCCTCGGCTTACAGCCGTGAGTGGGACTATGCCCGTATCCGCAAGGTCGCCGATGAGATCGGTGCCATCTTTATGGTAGATATGGCGCACCCCGCAGGTCTGATTGCTGCTGGACTGCTGGATAACCCCCTGAAGTATGCGCACATCGTGACCTCGACGACGCACAAGACCCTGCGCGGTCCGCGCGGCGGTGTGATCCTGATGGGTAAGGACTTCCCGAATCCCTGGGGCAAGACGACGCCGAAAGGTGAGGTGAAGATGATGTCGGCTATCCTGGATAGCGCGGTATTCCCCGGCGTACAAGGCGGTCCGCTGGAGCACGTGATTGCCGCCAAGGCGGTAGCCTTCGGTGAGGCACTGACCGACGACTTCAAGGTATATCAGACGCAGGTCAAGAAGAACGCAGCCGTGATGGCTCAGGCCTTCATGGATAAGGGCTATAAGATCATCTCCGGCGGTACGGACAACCACTCGATGCTCGTCGATCTGCGCACCAAGTATCCCGACCTGACGGGTAAGGTAGCTGAGAAAGCACTCGTGGCTGCGGATATCACGACCAACAAAAACATGGTTCCCTTCGACAGCCGTTCGGCCTTCCAGACCAGCGGTCTTCGCTTCGGTACGCCCGCTATCACGACGCGCGGCCTGAAGGAAGATAAGATGCCGTGGATCGTTGAATTGATCGACACCGTACTGGCTGATCCTGAGAGCGAGGCCAACATCGCAAAGGTACGCGAGCAGGTGAATGCCGTTATGAAGCAGTATCCGCTGTTTGCGTGGTAAAGAAACTGGCGCCATATTTGGCCGTCATCATGTCAATGGTGATTTGGGCAGGATCGGGCATCGCCGTCAAGGCGGCTCTCCTGTCCCTTTCACCGATGGCATTGATACTGACCCGCTTTACGATAGCGGTACTTTTGATGCTGGCGGTAGGACTCATCTTCCGCGGGCATTCGATGTTAGGGCTGCAGCGTCTGGAAAAACAGGACGTGTGGCTCTTTCTCTTGGGCGGATTCTTCCAGCCCTTTCTGTATTTCATCCTCGAGACCTATAGCTATGATTGTTTCTCTACGCCTACTTTGGCGGAGGCTTTTCTGAGCACCAACCCGCTGATGGCGCCTATCTTTGCCTGGCTGTTTCTGAGGGAAAGAGTCACGGTATTCAATATCCTCGGTATATTGGTCTCTACGGCCGGTATGCTGATGCTGGTGCTGGCGGGTGCCGGCGATATGGAGTTGGGCAATGCCTGGGGCATCCCACTGGCGCTGGTGACGGTAGCGACTGCAGTTGCTTTCTCCATTATCCTGAAGAAGATACCGGCGCACTACAACTCGCTGACGGTCGTCTTCTGGGGACAGCTGACCGGCCTGGTGATGTTCTATCTATTGAGCGGCGCAACGGCTCTGGCAGGCAGTGCCGGTGCGGAGTCGTCGTTTATCGATATCTTCCGCGTGACATTTGCTGAATCGATCCTGCCGGAATCCATCCGCGGCGTTGCCTATCTGGCCGTCCTCAGTTCCGTAGCCGCCTTCATCCTCTTCTGCTTCAGCGTGCGCTATTTGGGTGTTACGCGCGCCAATATCTTCAATAACATCCGGCCTGTGTTTACGGCGCTATTGATGCTCTTGATTTTCGGCGAACAACTGCCTGTTTTGAAGTGGATAGGTGTACTAATTGTAATATTGGGTTTGTTTTTATGTCAAAAACAACCGAAAAAGTAGTCTTTTTTTAAGATTCGCTTGTTTATATCATTTTTTTTTTGTACCTTTGCACCCGATTTGGGTGCAGAGTGCCCCTACATGCTAACACAACTTAAATAACGTGCTGATGGAAGAGATATACACGCTTGGAGGTTTTTATAATTTTCTGTTTGTAATGGCTATTGTCGGAGCCATTGTTTTCGTGTCGCTGTATTTCGTAGATGCGGGATACGGTAAGATGCGTACGGAGAAATGGGGCCCGGCGATCAATAATAAGGTAGGGTGGTTCTTGATGGAGGCTCCGGTCTTCCTCATTATGCTGTGGTTGTTTGCCATCTCGCCCTATCCCGAGACCAGACGTGCTCCGTATTGGATTTTCCTGCTCTTCTTTGAGGCACACTATTTCCAGCGTTCGTTTATCTTCCCCTTCCTGATGAAGGGCAACAACAAGATGCCGATAGCAATTATGGGTCTTAGCGTGCTTTGGAACATGATTAACGGCTATGTACAGGGCTATTGGCTGTTCCATCTGGCGCCGCAATACTATCCCGATCTCTATACGGAGGCATGGCTTACCGACCCGCGCTTCATCATCGGTGCCGTGATCTTCATCGTCGGCATGATTGTCAATATTCATTCGGATCACGTCATCCGTCACTTGCGCAAGCCGGGTGATACCAACCATTATCTGCCTAAGCAAGGTATGTATCGCTATGTGACGAGTGCCAATTACCTGGGCGAGATCACGGAGTGGTTTGGTTTCGCCATCATGACATGGTCGGCAGCGGGCGCGCTGTTCTGGTGGTTCAGTTGCTGCAACCTCGTGCCGCGGGCCAATGCCATCTACAACCGCTATGCCGATGAGTTCGCCGATGAATTCGACCGCAAGCGCCTAAAACGCATTATCCCGTTTATTTATTAAATCATAAATTTGAAATCTTACATTTGAAATGAACAAATTGTTCACTCCCTATAAATTGGGACCCATCACGCTGCGGAATCGTTTTATCCGTTCGGCAGCGTTTGAAAATATGTGTACGGGCAACTCACCGAGTGAGATGCTCTATAATTACCACGTGAGCGTAGCGCACGGCGGTGTCGGAATGACGACGGTAGCGTATTGCGCGGTGGACCTGAGCGGTGTCAGCTTCGACGGCCAGCTCTATGTACGCGAGGAGATCATCCCCGGAATGAAGCGCCTGACAGACGCTATCCATAAGGAGGGCGCAAAAGCTTCGATACAGTTGGGTCACTGCGGTAACATGACGCATTTCTCGTCCTGTCATTGTATGCCGCTTAGTGCTTCCTCGGGTTTTAACCTCTATTCGCCTACGATCCATCGCCGCCTCAAGGTCAGCGAGATCAAGGCGTTGGTGAAGAAGTTCGGCGAGGCTGTGGACTGGGCAAGAGAATGCGGTTTTGACTGCGTGGAGATTCATGCCGGTCACGCCTATCTCATCTCGCAGTTCCTGGCTCCGCGCACCAACCACCGTCACGATCAGTACGGCGGCAGTTTTGAGAACCGCGTACGCTTCCTCAACGAGGTGCTGGACGCCGTCATGGAGCATGCCAAGGACGATATGGCCGTGGTCGTTAAGACCAATATGTGGGACGACTGCTGGAAAGGTGTGTCGATGGAAGAGGGCGTTAAGATCGCCCGTGAGATTGCCAAGCACAAGGTACACGGTATCGTGCTCTCCGGCGGAACGGTCAGTCGCAGTCCGATGACAATCCTTGGCGGTGCAATGCCAATCAAGACGCTTAAGCATTATATGCCGATGAAGGCGCTGTGGTGGCTCAAGGCGGCCTTGTCGCTGCCCGGTGTAGGACCGATCATGACGCCGACCAAGCCCTTCAAGGAGCTCTATTTCATGGAGCCTGCCAAGTACTTCCGGGAGCAACTCAAGGATATCGATGTTCCGCTCATTTATGTAGGCGGCGTGCAGTCGGGTGATAACTGCCGGCAGATAATGGACGAGGGCTTCGAACTCTTCCAGATCGCACACGTGCTCATCAAGGATCCTGACTTTGTGAAACACGTGCAGGAGAATGAGCACTATCATGCCGGTTGCAAGCGGTCCAACTACTGCGTCGGACGCATGTACTCCAAGGAGATGAAGTGCCACGAGTGCGTAGAGCGTGACGGCGAGAAAATCCCCAACTGCCTCAAGAAGGAGATCTCCCGCCTCGAGAAGCAATCCGCCGACTCTATCGCTAAACAACAAAGACCAACGACCAACGACTAACGACCAACGACTTTATGCTAGCATTAGTAACAGGAGCAAGTAGCGGAATCGGTCTGCAGTATGCTACGGCCTTGGCGCGCGATTATAAGACGGATCTGCTGCTGGTGAGCAATCAGAAGGAGGAACAGATCGCGGTAGCCAAGGATCTGGCGGCAAAGTACGGCGTCAAGACGATACCGCTCTATATGGATCTGTCGAAGCAGGACGCTGCGGAGGAGCTGCATCAGTACTGCGTGGACAACAAAATCGAGGTGGATATCCTCATCAACAATGCCGGCGTCTTCTTCTTCAACCCGCTCATCGATACCTCGATGCGGCGTTTTGAGCTGATGCTGATGTTGCACGTGGTGACGATGGCGAAACTTTGTCGGCTCTTTGGCGAAGATATGTGCCGTAGAGGCAAGGGATATATCCTGAATATGTCGTCGATGTCGGCCTGGATGGCTTATCCGGGCATCCAGACCTACAATGCGACGAAGGCGTTTATCTATAATTTCTCCAAGTCCATATGGTACGAGTTCCGCAAGTACGGGGTAGGGGTCACGGTGATGACGCCGGGTGCGGTGGATACGGCCCTTTTCGGCTTGGCACCCAAGTACCGCAAGCTGGCAGTGAATCTGACGGTAAGCATCCCGCCGGAGAAGTTGGTGGTGAAGGCCTTGAAGCGGATGTTCAAGAAGAAGAAATGGGGTATGCCGGGTGTGATTAACCACTTGGCAACGCCTATTCTGAAGCACACGCCGGATTGGCTCGTGTTCCTGACCTATCGTTGGGTAGCGCAGTTCCAAAAATAGCAAATAGTACCCTTTAACGGGTGTCAGAAAGGAAAATATCGCACAAAAATGAGTAAAAGTGCGATATTTTTTACTTTTTTTGCGAAAAAATTTGGTCATATCAAAAAAAAGCAGTACTTTTGCAGGCTTTTTCGTCGGAAATGGCTCGCCGAAGTGCGTTCGCCCTGCGAAAAAGCATTGGCCCAGATGGCGGAATCGGTAGACGCGCTGGTCTCAAACACCAGTGGAGCAATCC
>CAMJDT010000043.1 GCA_946404495.1 uncultured Bacteroidales bacterium | reverse complement strand
CGCTCTGACACCCCATTCGAGCAAAGCTCTTTGGGGGCCCCGCTCTCCCCAAAAATCGGCAGATTTTTGGGGTCCCCGAGGGGAGGGAAGGGCTCTCCCCGAAGGAAAAAGCGTGCAAAGGTACAACTTTTTTTTGATATATGCAAATATGAACGAAACTTTTTACGATATTTTACCTACAGGAGTGCATATTGTGCTCCGTAAGACCCCGTCAGAGGTGGTTTATGTAGGAATTTTGGTGGGTGCAGGCACCCGACACGAAGAGGAACAATACAACGGCCTGGCGCACTATATAGAGCACTGTGTGTTCAAGGGAACCTACTATCGCAGCGCGCGCAATATCATCAACACCGTGGAGGAAGTGGGCGGCGAGATCAATGCCTATACCACCAAGGAGGAGACGGCCTACTACGTAGCCGTGCCCCGCGCGCATTGGAAGAAGGCGGCGTCGCTGCTTTCAGAGATGGTGCTGTATCCTAACTTCCCCTACGCCGAGATCGAGAAGGAGAAAGCCGTCATTGAGGACGAGATCGAGAGCTACGAGGACAGTCCCTCGGAGTTGATCTACGATGACTTTGAGGCACTGCTCTATGAGGGTAGTAAGTTGGCCCTGCCGATCTTGGGTACCAAAAAGACGGTGGAGCGCATTGCCAAGAGCAAAGGCAAGGTCGCCAAAGATTGGATGAGACGGTACTATCGCCTGGATCGGATGGTCTTCTTCGTAGAGGGCGATGTAGAGATGGCGAGCGTAAGGAATTGGGCAGAACGCATGTTCGGCGAGATGGCGCCGGATCCCCAATGCACGTGGCACAGCGAGCCTCCCGTCTGCACCGCCGGAGTGGAGCGGGTGTATAAACGCCACACCCATCAGAGCCATGTGATGATAGGCGGTAAGGCCTTTACCCTGTACGACGAGCGGCAGCCGGGGCTGTATCTACTGAATAATATCCTCGGCGGCGGCAGCCTGAACTCCAGGCTGAATCTGAGCCTAAGAGAGGATGCGGGCCTCGTCTATACCATCGAGTCGCAGCAGAACCCGCTGAGCGATACGGGCTATTGGAACATCTATTTCGCTTCCGACGATGAGGACAGGGAGCGCTGCCTGGAGTTGGTGCGCAAGGAACTCCGACGCCTAAGGGAGGAGAAGCTGAGCCGGTATCAGCTGGATAAGGCGCTGAGGCAGCTGTACGGACAGATGGCCATCAGTGCCGAGAACCGCGAGAACCGATTCCTCGCGATGGGCAAACAGGTGCTCTACTACGGCGAGGCACCCACCTGGCAGGAGACCTTTGAACGGGTCAAACGATTCACGCCCGAACAGCTCCAAGAGATTGCACGCGAGGTGTACGATGAATCGCAAATTGTGACATTAATTTATGCTTAAAAGCAGAAAAATGTGAAGAAAAGTAACTTTTTTTGCTCAAAATAGTATTTTTCTGCTCAAAAGTTTGGTCATTTGGATTATTTTTTGTAATTTTGCGACCCAAAGCCATAGGTATGCACGCGTGCGTACGTGTATATTATTAAAGGTGAAAGGTGAAAAGTGAAAGGTGAAAAGTGAAAGGTGAAAGGTGAAAGGTGAAAAGTGAAAGGCGAAAACGACCAACGACCAACGACTAAATACAAACGACTAAATAATATTAACCATAAAAATAAATCTAAAAACAAAGATCAATGAAAAAACTATTATCTCTGTTGACGCTCTGCTTGCTGGGAACCGGCTTGATGTTGGCTCAGAAGAATGTGAGTGGTGTAGTCGTCGATGAGAAGGGCGAGCCCATTATCGGTGCCAGTATCCAGGTGGAAGGCACATCGGTGGGAACGATCACGGACTACGACGGCGAGTTTGCACTGTCGGTACCGGAGGATGCCACGACGATCGTCGTATCGTACGTGGGTATGGCTTCTCAGACCGTTGCAATCACCCCGAATATGCGTATTACCATGAAGGACAACTCCGAGCAGTTGCAGGAAGTTGTGGTAACGGGATACGGTGTTGTATCCAAGGGTTCGTTCGGTGGTTCGGCGCAAGCTGTAAGTTCCGATGTGATTGAATCGAAGAACAGTTCCGAGGTAACGAAGGCACTGGCCGGTGAGATTGCCGGCGTGCAGGTTATTAACTCGAGCGGTCAGCCCGGTACGAACGCTACGCTGGTGATTCGTGGTGTGGGTTCGATCCATGGTTCGTACACGCCGCTGTACGTGGTGGACGGTGTGGCTTACGAAGGCGACATCTCGGCCATCGACCCGAGTGATATTGCCAGTACGACCGTGCTGAAGGACGCCAGCGCTACCTCCCTGTATGGTAGCCGCGGTGCCAACGGTGTTGTGGTAATTACGACGAAGAAAGGTAACTCGCACGACGAAGGCCGCATCGATGTAGATGTGAAGTACGGTGCTAACATGCGTCTGCTGCCTTACTACGAGTCGATCACCAGCCCCGAGGAATACGTAACGATGTGCTGGATGAGCTTGTACAACGGATATAAGGTAGAGGCCGGTATGACCGAGGACAATGCCGTGAAGGCTGCTAACAATACCCTGTTCGGCGCAGCCGGTATTCCTACGTACTACAATATGTGGAATATGGCGGGCAACCAACTCATCAACCCCTACAACAACAAGGGTGAGGTGAGCCCCAGCTTCGTAGAGGAAGCACAACGTAAGCCCGGATATGAGTCGCTGGAGAGCTGGAAAGACGCTATGTTCCGCGTAGGTCAGAAGGCTGAGGCTACCGTTAAGTTCCACGGCGGTTCGGAGAAGGTTCAATACTACACCTCCTTCGGCTACCTCAAGGATGAAGGTTACTACCAGGCTTCGGACTTCGACCGTTTCAACGTTCGTTCCAACATTGACTATCAGCCCAAGAAATGGCTGAAGGCCAATCTGAATATCTCGTACGCGTATACCACGTTCAACAACCCCGACCAGGACGGTGACGGCGCGATGAACAACGGTTTCTACTACGTGAATGCTATTCCGGCTATCTATCCCGTGTATCTGCGCAACTCGGATGGTACGATCGCTATCGACCCCCGCACGGGCAAGAACGCCTATGACTACGGTGATGCCGACCTCGAGGGTAACACAATCGGACGTCCCTTTGGTATGGGTATCAACCCCGCCGGTTCGCTGCGCGTGGATAAGGAAAACCAAACGGCTCACAACGTGAACGCTATCGGTAGCTTTGAGATCACACTCTATAAGGGACTCAAGTTCACGGCAACGGTAGGTGCACAGTATATGAATAATGTATACTCGGGTCTGACCAACAAGTGGTACGGCGATGCAGCCGGTCTGGGACGTATTCTCAAGCAGAATGCCAACTACTTCAACCTGCAGGCCAACCAACAGTTTGACTACTCGGGTACCTTCGGCGACCACACCGTACGTGCAATGGTCGGTCACGAGACCCAGTACTATACTTACAACTACGTACAGGGTTACAAGAGCCAACTCGCCAACGGTGAGAGCCTGGAGCTCGGTAACGCCATCAAGATGCAGTCGATCGAGGGTAACAAGACCGGCTATACGATGGAGTCGTACTACGTACTGGCCAGCTATATGTATAAGGAGCGTTACTTCATTCAGGGTAACTACCGTGCTGACGGTTCGAGCCGTTATGCCAAGGGTCACCGCTGGGGTCACTTCGGTGGTGTGAGCGCTTCGTGGGTATTCACCAACGAGGACTGGATGCAGGATGTGAAGTGGTTGAAGAATGGTAAACTTCGCGCCAGCTGGGGTCTCAACGGTAACCAGATGGGCAGCCTCTACTCCTATGTGGATATGTACGCGATTGAGAACATGAACGATGAGATCGCTTATATCTGGGCTTCGAAGGGTAACCCTGATATCACTTGGGAGAGAAGTAACATGACGGACGTTGGTCTGGATCTGAGCTTCGACAAGTATGTAGACTTCGAGTTCGACTTCTTCCACAAGGTAACGGATAACATGTTGTTCTACCGCGCGGTTGCTCCATCAATGGGTTACAGCAGTATCCCGACCAATGATGCCAAGATGCTGAACCAAGGTCTGGAGTTCTCGTTCAATATTCACGCTGTCAACACGCGTAACGTGAAGTTCGACATCCGTCTCAACCTCACGCACTATAAGAACAAGATGCTGCAGATGCCGGTGGACTACTACAAGTCTGACGGTACCCCCGTGCGCATGAAGATGAGCAACGGCGGTATGTCGGTAGGTCACTCCTTGTATGACCACTATACAACGGTCTATGGCGGTGTAGATGACGAAGGTCGCGCACTCTATCAGGCTTACTATGATACCGAAGTACGTGACGCCCTTACGGGCAACGCCGTCGGATTCAACGAGATCTATGTGGACGACAACGGTGTGACCACGCGTAACTATATCCCCTCCAAGCACCAGTACGAATTGGAGGCCGAAGAAGCCGGTAAGAAGATCAACCTCGTGGATACATTCGTGATCGACTACAGCCTGGCAGCCAGCCAGTATGTAGGCAAGAGCTACCTGCCGGACGTAAGCGGTGGTCTGGGCTTCAACCTCGAAGTCTATGGCGTAACGCTCGATATAGCTACCAGCTACCAGATCGGCGGTTACGGTTACGATGCAACGTACATGAGCCTGATGGCCAATGATAAGATCGGCGGTCATAACTGGCACGTGGATATGCGCAATGCATGGACCGAGGCTACCAATGACTACGTACACTCGCTGCCGGTTGACCAACAGGTTCCGCGTCTGAGTAATAATGTAGGTCAGTACGACCAATATGCAAATTACTCCAGCACCCGTTTCCTGACCAGCAACTCGTACTTCTCGCTCAATAGCATCCAGCTGGGTTATAACTTCCCCAAGAAGCTCATTGAGAAGGCTAAGATGAACAAACTGAACCTGTATGTATCTGCTAACAACCTTGCGATCGCTACGGCACGTAAGGGCTACAACCCGATGACCTCGTTTACCGGTAGTTCCGACACCCACGGCTATAGCCCGCTGAGTACTATAGTAGGTGGTATCAAGGTGACGTTCTAAGGTTAGAAGGAAGAAGAGTATAACGAAACGATTAAAAAGAAATGAATATGAAAAAGAGTATTTATATATTCGTTGCCATAGCAGCTATGATGCTGCAATCGTGTGCCGCCGGTTGGCTGGAGCAGTATCCTGAGGGTAGCTCCATTACGGAGAACCAATTCCAGGACATGGAGAACGCCTTGGAAGGTTCGGTATTGGGTATCTATGCTATGATGTATCAATTCGCCGGTGACCACGACGCATTTGGTCAGCGCTCCATCGATATGTACGGTGACTTCACCTGCGGCGATATGGCATTGGCAACCCGTAACTACGGTTGGTTCGCCGACGATGATATGGGTCAGGCCTATACGCGTCGTGCGTACCTGTGGTCGTACTACTATACAATTATTCGTCTTTGCAACAAGTCGCTCAACGCTTTCCATAAGCAGGTGGATGCTGCCAAGATGACGGATAGCTTGTTTATCAGCGAGAATCCCGTGTTGTTCTACTACTATGCCGAGATCCTCGGCATGCGTGGCTGGGCATACTCGAACCTGCAGAAATGGTTCTGCTACACGCGTACCCATATCACCGGTATCGGGGGTGACGACACCTACCCGAGTATTCCTCTTTATACGGAGGAAGTGACCTTGGCTGATACGAGCCTGGGTAACCCCCTGGCACCGGTATCCGATGTTTATGCACGCATCGAGGCCGACCTGACTACGGCAATCTATTACTTCGACCTCCTCGAAGGCATCGGCGTACAGCGCAGCATCAAGCAGGAGATGAGCGGTGATGTGGCTCGTCTGGTACTGGCCTACAACTACCTCAACGCTGAGGAGTACACCAAGGCTGCTGCCATGGCCGATGAGTTCATCAGCAAGACCAAATATGTCATCCTGCCGCGTGAAGATCTGAATACGACCGGATTCGCCGATATCAACAGCAACAACTGGGTGTGGGGTCAGGACGTCAACGTACAGACCACCACTTCGCTTGCTTCCTTCTTCGGACAATGCGATATCTTCTCCTATAGTTACGCTTGGGCCGGTGACGTGAAGGGTATCGATGAGAACCTCCTGAAGGAAGTGACCGACAAGCACAAATGGGATGCACGTACCCTATGGTTCAACCAGACCTATACGATCGGTGGCGTCAAGGCTTGCCAATACGCTCCGGATGGTAAGTTCTATAGCCCGATGGTTCAGCGTCAAGTGGGTTACACGCGCAAGGCAAAGAGCACCGAGCTGGACCGTGACTGGCTCTGCGACCACGTGTTCATGCGTACGGAGTTGGCTTATCTGGTAGCTGCTGAGGCTTACTATCGTCTGGCTGCTTACGGCGATGCATCGGCTGCAACGAAGGCTGTGGCTCGTCTGACCGCTGTGACCGACGAACGCGTACTGGCGGCTGCGAACGCTGCCGAATATGCGACGTGGAAAGCTTCGCTGTCGGACGAGAACACCCTCCGCGCAGAGATCAAGTACAACTGGCGTGTAGAGTTCTGGGGCGAGGGCTTCGGTCTGCAGACCGCCCGCCGCTTCGACGAGAAGGTGACCTTGGGTAACAACCACCTCCGCGCCGATAAGGACTTCTCGCCCAGCGCTGCCAACTGGATCTACAAGACGACCTTCGAGGTGCCGGAAGCTGAGCGACACTACAATCCTTATTTGAATAGTGATATCACGAACTTGAAAAAGGATGAATAATCAACATAGAAACCAAATACATTATTAACCCAAAAAACTCAACAAAATGAAAAAATTAGGTTTATTTGCAATGGCTATTGCCATGATTACCTTGGTTGGTTGTAAGACCCAGAACCCGGGTGGTGGAACTGATGATCCTACGACGGATGTAACGGCTGTTAAAATCAGCGAGACCTCTATCTCACTGCCTATTGGCGGTACCAAAAACCTGAAAGCTACGACCGAACCCGCAGGTGGTAAGATCACTTGGGAGTCGGCTAACACTGACGTCGCTACCGTGACCTCTGCCGGTCTGGTTACCGGTGTAGCAGAAGGCGAGACCACTATCACCGCTAAGAGTGGTGACAAGACCGCTACTTGCTCTGTTAAGGTGAGCAACGATGTACGCTATGACCAATTCAATGTAGTGAAATACGGATTGTTCGGTACTTCTACTATGATCGAAGGCACGGATACCGTATTCTCGCTGCGTGGCGGAACGCTGGAAGCTACTTGCCAGCTGGGTACCATCTCTGACGTTTACGCTTGGGACGGAGCTGCTAACTTCGTTGAAGGTACCGGTTTCGTAGGCGACGGTTATGTTTACCACTTCGAGAATCTGCCCGTTTGGTGGATCACCGAGTGCGCTGGTGACCCCAGCATCGTAGGTTACTACATTGGTGCAGGTGGTTTCACCTCGTATCCTCAAGAGGATGTCAACGCTGTTGAGCCCTACAACTGCAATCCCGGCCAAATCGATCCCGCCGGTTATTTCCCCTTTGTAAAGGGTATGTACTCTGATGATGAAGGAATAGATATTCAGGCACTCTATGATGAGATGATAAAGACAACCTGGGGTTCCATGATCGCTGAGAACTACAACGATCGTCTCTACCTCGACTATGGTCTGTACAGTGGTCATATCGACAAGTTCATCTTCCTGGATGAGGACGAGGACGAAGGTGTAGACGCCATGTGGGCAGCTGAAGTCAACTGGGCTAACATGGACCGTGACCGTATCTGGGGCTATCGCTATGATACCGTTCATTATCAGGAGACCTACACCGAGAAAGATGGCGGTGAGATCCTGTTTATTGAGCCTTACGACTATGCTACCGTTCGCCGCGTGTTCGATGCTAACGCTATCTGGGATCGAGGCGACGAGGAAGAGGCTGCTCCTCTCCGCATGGCTGCTAAGAAGAACGAGATGAAATTGGGTGACATGTCGAAACTGCACAAAGGTGTGAAGTTCGAGGGCCGCAAGCAAGTCATTCGTTAAGATTAGCTTAGTTAGAAACACGGTAGAGCCACGGCACAGAGCTGTGGCTCTACTTTTTTCATCGAAACAGTCGTCCTGTAGAAGAAAAATTGCATAATTCGACGAAATATTTGCATATATCAATTTTTTTTTGTAACTTTGCAGGCCTATTACATTGAAAGGTGAAAATTGAAAGGTGAAAATTGAAAGGTGAAAATTGAAAGGTGAAAAGTGAAAGGTGAAAAGTGAAAGTTGAAAGTTGAAAGGATACAGATATGAAGAAAGCGATTGTATTGGGCCTTGTGTGCCTGATGAGTATAAGCCTGAGGGCGGTGGTGGCATCGCCGGAACCGTTCACGATCACGCTGGAGGACGGCCGTACGCTCCAAGTGGTGCAACACGGTGACGAGTATCACTCCTATCTGACCGATATGGAGGGTAACATCGTCAAGGGACATCTGCCTACCGCAGATGAACAAGCGGCCATAGGTCTCAAGCGGCAGCGGCAACAGAAGATGATCGGCGGCCATTTCCCGCTGACGGGCAGTCCGCGCAGTATCGCCATCCTGGTCAACTTCCAGGACGTGAAGTTCCGCTATACGCGCGAGGATTTCCATAACCTGCTCAACCAGTCGGGCTACTCGGCCAATGCAGCCACGGGTTCGTGCCGCGATTATTTCATCGCCTCATCGGACAGCCTCTTCCAGCCCGAGTTTGACGTCTACGGCCCCTATACGGTGAGCAAAGATATGGCCTATTACGGTGCCGAGGACGGCGATGATCACGACCGCGATCCTTATACGTGCTTTATCGAGGCGGCCCAACTGGCTTGCGCCGACGGAGTCGATTTCAGTCAGTATGACACCGACGACGACGGCCTCATCGATAACGTCTTCTTCTACTATGCCGGCAACAACCAGGCCGAAGGTGCTTCGCCCAATACGATCTGGCCCCACGCCAGCAGCCTCTCGTGGCGGGATATCCGGCTCAACGGTAAGCTGCTGTCGAGTTATGCCTGCACCTCGGAGCTGCGTGGAAGAAGCACCGCTATGTGCGCTATCGGCACGTTCTGCCATGAGTTCGGTCACGTCTTGGGTCTGCCGGATTTCTACGACACCAGCTACGGGCAATATACCGTGGGCGAGTGGGATATCATGTGCAGCGGTAACTACAACAACGGCAGCCGCACGCCGCCGTCGTACAGCAGCTACGAACGCTTCTACCTGGGTTGGCTCACGCCGCAACAACTCACGGACCCCAACCACTACTACCTCTCGCCCCTGACGGAGAGCAACACCGCCTATCTGATTGCTGCGCGGACGCACAACCTGTCGGGCACCTCGCCCAATCCCAATGAGTTCTTCCTCCTGGAGAACCGCCAGCACGTAGGCTGGGACGCTCCTGCGGGTTCGCTGCCCGGTACCGGCATGGTAGTGTGGCATATCGACTATGTGGCATCGCTGTGGAATAACAACACCCCCAATAACGGTCAGCCGCTCCGTATGCACCTCGAGGAAGCCGGCGGACACACCTACGAATCTTCCGGCAACGACACCTATCCCGGTGCACGCAACGTTACCGTCTTTACGCCGAAACTGCACAACGGAACGATCCTCACCGACCAACCCGTCTTTGCCATCCATGATGAGTATCAGCTCATCGACTTTATCTATCAGAACGAGGGCGAACAGAAACTGACGGCCTACCCGGATGAGATGAACTTCGACTTACTCATCGACGACCAGCGCAAACCCGTCAACTGGTCCAGTCAGGTCTTGCGACTCAACGGTCACGACCTCTCGCCCGACGAGATGCTGACCTTCACCACCCCGGCCGGCAGCTATTTCTATGTGACAGACGATGCCTATGCTTCGCAGAAACGCAGCTCCGGTCGTTGGGCCAACCGCTTTACGATGAGCGGCGCCGTGCAGCCGGACGGAACGCTGGATACCGTCGTCTATGTGAGCTATAATCCCCCGCGTCGCCTCTGTAAGACGGAGAGCGCGATACTGAGTGTGCAGAGCGCTTCGGCAATGCTCGCGGTGCGACTCAACGGTACGTCAGAGCGACCTGTCTTGGTGACAACGCCGGTGCTGAAAGAGGAGAGCAAGGTGACGCCGTACTCGTTCAATGCCAACTGGAAGCCCGTGGAGGATGCCGCAGCCTACTATCTGTCGGTCTATCGGGTGGAGGAAGGCGTGAGCACGATGACGCAAGACTTTGAGAAATTCACGACGCAGGAAGATATCATCGCACAGGGCTGGGAGAGCACGACCACCAATACCACCTCCGCCTTTACCAAAGACGGTCATGCCGCCTTGCTCATGCAGGCAGACGGCGACCGTGTCGTCAGCGAGATCTATCCCGCACCCGTCTCGGAGGTGAGCTATTGGGTCAACGCGATGACGACCTCGTCGGACACGGTCGGCTTTCTCACGCTCGAGGGCTGCGGCGAGGATGCCAACTGGGCGACGCTGAGCCACGATGCCATCCTCAAGATGACCAAGAGCAAGACCTTTGTCACCAAGATCAATAATGCCGACACCTATATCCGCTTCCGCCTGACCTATACGGCGCGCAACAAAGAGGGCTTGGCGCTGGATGCCTTCACCGCTACCTGCAACAAGACCGTGCACTATATCTATAAAGGCAAGGACCTCACGGTGAGCGGTGCGGACAGCACGGCCACGATACCGCATCTGGATCCCGCTACGCGCTACGAGTACCGCATCCAGTGTACCGACGGCGACAAGGGCTGCTCGGAGCACCTGACGCCGCTGAGCGTCATTCGCAGCATCGAGACCCTTTCCGGCGACACCTGCTTGAGCATAGGCGTGGATACGGTCGGTAACAAATACCACTACGCGGCCTATATGCAGCACGCCGACAAGGCGCACAGCCTCTATGTCTATGACACGGACGGCCACCTGGTCTATTCCACTCCGCTCCGGGAAGGACAAACGACGGTCGAACTGCCGGACGAACATTTCACCCACGGACAGATCTATATCCTCAAGTATTCGCTCACCGATGATGTGAGTCGCAAGGATGTGTCCCGAAAGTTCATTTATCTGCGTAAACGCGTAAACTTGTAGAAAAGGGAAAAATACCCCACTTTTACCCACTTTGTTAATAAAGTTCGTAAGTTGTTGTAAATCAATGACTTACGAATTTTCTTCAATGTTAATAACTCGGTAAAATGCAGTGTTGAAAAATTTTTTGTGGGGAAAAGTGGGGATATATCAAAAATTTTTTGTACCTTTGCAAAAAATTTCGAGAAAATGAGTACATTTATAGGAAATATCGAGGCGAGGCTGGATGAAAAAGGACGCATTTTCGTGCCGGCGAACTACCGCAAGATCCTGGGCGAGGAACCCTCTCGTCGTATAGTTATGCGTCGCGATACGGACAATGAGTGTCTGATTTTCTATCCGGAGAATGTGTGGAATCGCAAAGTCGAAGCCTTGCGTCAGGCTTTGGATGAGTGGAACCCGGAGGATCAGTTGCTGCTGATGCAGTTTATGGCTGATGCCGAGACCCTGGAACCCGATGCACAGGGGCGAATCCTGTTGCAGAAGAAGAACCTCGAGACCATTGGTGCCAAGCAGGATGTGGTGTTTGTGGGTATGTTGGACCGCTTCGCCCTGTGGAACCCCGATAAGTTTGAGGAGAAACGCCTCGACGGTAAGGAACTGGCCGACCGCATTCGCGCCAGAATGAGGAGAGTTGATAATTGACAATTCTTATCCTTGCGGAACGATTATTTGATAATTGATAATTATGGACGCAGTCTATCATATACCGGCATTGTTGGAAGCGACGATTCGCGGGCTGAATATACAGCCTGAGGGCGTCTATGCCGATCTGACCTTCGGAGGCGGCGGTCACAGTCGAGCCATCATGGAGTGTTTAGGCGAGGGTGGCCGCTTGTATTCCTTCGACCAGGACAGAGAGGCGTATGCCAATGGCGAACGCCGGCCGGCGAATAGCGCACGGAGCCTCGCTGAGGATGAGCGCTGGCACTTTGTGCACGGTAACTTCCGGTATCTGAGCAACTACATGGACTACTACGGCGTCGATGCCTTGGATGGCGTGTTGGCGGATCTGGGCGTGTCGTTTCATCATTTCGACAGTGCCGAACGCGGATTCTCCTTCCGCATGGATGGTCCCTTAGACATGCGCATGAACCGCGAGGGCGGCAAGACGGCGGCGGATATCGTCAATAGCTACGACGAAGAGAGCCTCGCGCGCGTGTTATATATATATGGTGAGATGAAGAATGCCCGCCAGGTGGCGCGGCGATTGGTGCAGGCTCGTCAGACGGAGTCGATCCGTACGACCGAACAACTGACGCAACTGCTGACGCCGCTATGCGGTCGGGATAAGGAGAAGAAAGACCTCGCACGCCTCTTCCAAGCCTTGCGCATCGAGGTGAACGACGAGATGGGAGCGCTGCGCGAGATGCTCCGCTCGGCCGGCGAACTCTTGCGTCCCGGCGGACGAATCGCCATCCTGACCTACCACTCGCTGGAGGACCGTATCGTCAAGAACTTCCTCCGTAGCGGTAACATCGAGGGCGAGATCGAGAAGGACTTCTACGGCAATATCCTCACACCCTTCCGCCTCATCGAGAAGGGACTGATGGCGGACGCCGCGGAGGTAGCACGCAACCCGCGATCCCGCAGCGCCAAACTGCGCGTAGCGGAGAAAGTTGAAAGTTGAAAGTTGACAATTGATAATTGACATTAATAGTCGGATGGCAAATTGGAATTCCACATTGCAGGGTATACTCAACGGGCAGGTCTTGACCGGCACGTTCTTCCGGCGCCAGTATAAGGTGCTGATTCTCATCTCCTTGGGAATCTTCCTCTATGTCTGGGCCGGTATCCGCGCGCAGCGGGAGCACCACCATCTGACCGAGTTGCGCAAGCAGTTGCAGGATGCACAGTTTGAGCAGCTGACTATCCACGCCAACCTCACGGACCTGACCAAGCAGTCGGAGGTGGCAGCCGAGCTCAAGGAGCGCGGCAGCAAGCTCAGTGAGAACACCAAACCCGTCATTGCCATCGAGTAGAGCCATGAGTGAGAACATGAAACATACCGTCCTGCGTTTCGCTATCATCTTCCTGGGGATAGCGGCCTTGTTCATGTTGGTGTTGGTGAAGATCTTCATCACGCAGCATGTGGAGCAGGACAAATGGCTCAAGATCGCCGAGCAACAGGTCAAGACCAATCAGGTCATACCCCCTACGCGGGGTAAGATCCTCGACGCCAACGGTAACCTCTTGGCGGCCAGCCTGCCGCAGTACGATGTATATATGGATACGCGCGTGGAGGCCTTGCACCTGGGCGGTGATACCCTCTTCTACCACTATATCGACTCCATCGCGGAGGGCCTGAGCCGCATCTTGGGCGACCGCACGCCGTTGGAGTATCGTCAGGCGATGCTCCGGGCTTTTCGCGGCAAGACGACCAAGGAACGCGACTTCAAGATCTGCCGCACACGTGTCAACTATGTGCAGAAACGCGAGATCCAGAAGCTTCCCCTCGTGCGCCGGGGCTACTATAAGAGCGGTTTCCACTTTGAGGAACTCCACCAGCGCACTCGCCCCTACGGCAGTCTGGGACGCCGAACGATTGGCAGTATATACGGCGAGAAGGGAGTAGGTAACGCAGGTCTGGAGAAGGCCTTTGAGCAGTACCTGCACGGCACGGAGGGTATCAGCACGCGTCAGCGCGTAGCCGGTCATATGGAGAATATCCCGGTGAAGGAGGCCGTCAACGGCTGTGACCTGATCACGACCCTGGATGCCAACCTCCTCGATATCTGCGAGAAATCCTTGCGCTCGCGCTTGGAGATCACCCGCGCCGACTGGGGCTGCTGCATATTGATGGAGACGCACAGCGGTGAGATCAAGGCGATCTGCAACCTGGATCGGGGCGAGGACGGAGAGTACTACGAGATGATGAATCACGCTGTGCAGCGTGTGGAGCCGGGTTCGACCTTCAAGACCATCGCCCTGATGGCAGCCTTGGATGACGGTAAGGTCCAAATCGACGATACGGTGACCGTGACCCGCAAACCCTGGCCCTATTTCTCAGTCAAGCACACCGACGCTCACCCGATGGATACAATGCTCACCGTGCGCTCGGCCCTGGCTGTCAGCAGTAATATCGCCTTGGCCAAAATCATCACCCGCAGCTACGAAGGCTCGGCGCGTAAGTTCGTGCGACGTATCGAAAAGATGGGTCTGATGGACAGCGTCTGGTGCGAGATACCCGGTGCGGATAAGGTGCGCATCGATGTGCCGAAGGATACGGTGACGCTGAGTAAGATGTCCTACGGCTACTCCGTCGAGCTGAGCCCGATGCAGATCCTGATGTTCTACAACGCGATCGCCAACAACGGAAAGATGGTTCGTCCGATGCTTGTCAAAGCCATCCAAAAGAACGGTGAGGACGTCAAGCGCTATAAGACGGAGACGGTGAAATCGTCTATTTGCAGTAACCGGACATTGGCGGATATACAGAGCGCCTTGCACGACGTGGTGTGGGATAACCATTTGGGCACGGCTGCGGCGAAGAAGTGGAGCCGCAAGGCACAGAGTGAGTTGGTACATATAGCCGGTAAGACCGGCACGGCCCAGCTCATGGAGCACGGTCGCTACCAGTCGCATCGGCACAGGATGACCTTCGTGGGTTATTTCCCGGAGGAAGCACCGGAGTACACCTGCATCTGTATGATCAACGGTCCGCACAATAGCGGCGCCTACGATGCCGGTATGGACTGCGGCACGGTCGTACGACTGATTGCCGAGAAGACGATGGCCTATGCCGGAGTCTATGTAGTCAAAGATGGCAAATTAATATTTAAGAAAAAATGATACTGAGCAGTTTATTGGAGGAATTGAAGCCTCTGCAAATTATCGGCGAGACCGATGTGGAGATTACAGGTATTCAGTTTGACAGCCGCCGCGTGGAGGCCGGCAATCTGTTTGTGGCGCAGCGCGGAACATCGGTGGACGGTCACACGTTCATCAACGACTGTATCGCACGCGGAGCCGCTGCTGTCGTGTGTGAATCTACGGAGGGCATCACATCCGAGGGAGCTACCCTCATCGTTGTACCCTCGTCAGACCGTGCGTTGGGACTCATCTCCTGCGCGTGGTTCGGTCACCCCAGCCGCGCGCTGACCTTGGTCGGCGTCACGGGTACCAACGGCAAGACCACGATCGCCACCCTCCTCTATAAGCTTACGCGCGCTCTGGGCCACAAAGCCGGACTGCTCTCTACCGTAGTCAACTATGTGGACGACGAAGCCGTTCCCTCTACGCATACCACCCCCGATGCCTTGGCGCTCAACGGCCTGCTCAGACGCATGGTGGACGCCGGCTGCGAGTATGCTTTCATGGAGGTGTCGTCGCATTCGATTGCGCAGGAGCGTATCGCCGGACTCGACTTCGACGGCGCCCTCTTTACCAACCTCACGCGCGATCATATCGACTACCATAAAACCTTTGACAACTACCGTGACACCAAGAAACGCCTCTTCGACACCCTCAAACCCGCTGCGTTTGCTGTCACCAACAAGGACGACAAGAACGGTCTCGTAATGGTACAGAATAGCAAGGCGCAGATCCGCACCTATTCTACGCGGACGCTCGCGGACTATAAGGGTTGTATCCTTGAGGAAGGCTTCGATGGTATGCTCCTCTCGATCAACAACCGCGAGGTGTTCGTGCCCCTCGTCGGCCGTTTCAATCTGCAGAACCTGCTCTGTATCTACGGCGCCGCCCTGTCCTTGGGCTTTGAGGTGGACGAAGTGCTGCGTATCATGAGTACCCTCACGGCCGTCAACGGTCGCTTCGAGGCCATCCGCAGCCCCAAAGGTTGGACGGCTATCGTCGACTACGCCCACACCCCCGATGCCGTGGAGAATGTCATCTCCACCATCAATGAGATCCGCAAGGGCAAACTCATCACCGTGGTCGGCTGCGGCGGCAATCGCGACAAGGGCAAACGTCCGATGATGGCCAAGATCGCCAAGCAGGGTAGCGACCAACTCATCCTCACTTCCGACAACCCGCGCGACGAGGAACCCGCCGATATCCTCCGCGACATGGCAGCCGGACTCACCGACGAAGAACTCCATCAGACCCTCATCATCGAGGACCGCGAGTCGGCGATCAAGACCGCCTGCATCCTCGCCCAAAAGGACGATGTCATCCTCATCGCCGGCAAAGGACACGAGGACTATCAGATCATCCGTGGTGTCAAGCATCACTTCGATGACCACGAGGTAGTACGGAATTGTATTAATTGATAGTTGATAATTGATAGTTGAAATCATAAAACCTATATAGATGTTATACCATTTATTTGAATATTTGACCACGGCTTACGGACACTTGGCGGGTGCGCGACTCTTCACCTATATATCGTTTCGCGCGATCACGGCGGGCATCATCGGTCTCTGCATGAGCATCTGGCTCGGCAAGGCCTTTATCCGCTACATGAAGCGTCATAACATCTCCGAGACGCAGCGCGACGAGAAGACCGACCCCTTCAATGTGGGTAAGAAAGGTGTGCCCACGATGGGCGGACTGGTCGTCATAGCCGCCGTGCTGGTGCCCTGCCTGTTGCTCGGCAAACTGACCAATATTTACATGATCCTGCTGCTCATCACGACCCTCCTGATGGGTGCGCTCGGTTTTGCAGACGACTATATCAAGACCTTCCGCAAGAACAAAGACGGTCTCAACGGCTGGATCAAGATTGCCGGGCAGGTCTCCTTGGGACTGATCGTGGGTCTGACGCTCCGTTTCGCACCGGCTGCCACGATGAATGAGGTGGTGACCAGCCATATCGAGAACAATGTCGTCGTCGTGGAAAAGACGCCCGAGATCAAGTCCACGCAGACCACGATCCCCTTCGTCAAGCATCATAACTTCAACTACGCCGACCTCTTCTCCTGGACCGGTGAGACCAACAAATACCGCTTCGGGTGGATCTTCTTCGTGCTGCTGACGGTCTTTGTCGTGGCCGCGGTGAGCAACGGTGCCAACCTCAACGACGGCATGGACGGTATGTGCGCCGGCAATTCGGCCATCATCGCCATCGCGCTCCTGATACTGGCCTATACGAGCGGTAGCGTCGTTTGGGCGGAGTATTTCGATGTGATGTACATCCCCGGCAGCGAGGAACTGGTGGTCTTCCTGGCCTCCTTTGTGGGCGCACTCGTCGGTTACCTCTGGTGGAACGGTTTCCCCGCACAGGTCTTCCTGGGTGACACCGGCAGCCTGACCGTAGGCGGTATCATCGGTGTGTGCGCTATGGTCATCCATAAGGAACTGCTCATCCCCGTTCTCTGCGGCGTCTTCCTCATGGAGAGCGTCTCCGTCATCCTCCAGACGCAGGTCTATAAGCGCTATAAGAACAGTCCGCAGCATGTGCGCGTCTTCAAGCGTGCACCGCTCCACGACCATTTCCGCACGTCGGTGGAGCAAGTATTGAAGAACGACCCCACCTGCCGCATCATCTTCCGCGGCGGTAAGGAACTGCACCACGAGACCAAGATCGTCCTGCGCTTCTGCATCATCACCCTCATCCTCGCAGCAATCACAATATTAACATTAAAGATACGATAACCAATAACCTCTAACCAATAACCATTATGAATAGAATCGTAGTTCTTGGTGCCGGCGAAAGCGGCGTTGGAGCAGCTATCTTGGCCAAAGCCAAAGGCCTTCCGGTATTTGTGTCCGATATGGGACAGATCAAGGATGAGTACAAAGCCTTGCTGATGAATCATGCCATCGATTTCGAAGAGGGTGGGCATACCTTTGAACGTCTCAAAAATACGGACCTCATCATCAAGTCACCCGGCATACCCGAAACGGCTCCGATCATCCGTCAGCTCCAAGAGTATCACGCTTCACGAGAACCGAGAACCGAGAACCGAGAACCGATTTCGGTTATCTCCGAGATCGAGTTCGCCGCGCGGTATACCAAGGCCAAGATGATTTGTATCACGGGTTCCAACGGTAAGACCACCACAACTTCGCTCATCTACGACATGCTCTCACGCGCCGGACTCGACGTGGGCCTGGCAGGTAATATCGGCAACAGCCTCGCCCTGCAGGTGGCGCAGCACGATCGCGAGTACTATGTCATCGAGCTCTCGTCCTTCCAACTGGATAATATGTACGACTTCCGCGCCGACATAGCTATACTGATGAATATCACCCCCGACCACCTCGACCGCTACGAGCATAACTTCCAGAACTACGTCAATGCCAAGTTCCGCATCACCCGCAACCAGACCCCCGACGAGGCCTTCATCTATTGGTCCGAGGATCCTGTCATCAACCGCGAGATCGAGCGTATCCGGCCGAAGGCTACCCTCTATCCCTTTGGGCAGAACAAGCATAACGTGGCCTATATCGATGACTCCAACCTCGTGGTGGCAGCACCTGTGGCCGTCGAGCCTTTGCGCGTACCCATCGAGCAGTTGAGCCTCCAGGGTATGCACAACCGCCTCAATTCCATGGCAGCTTCCCTCGCGGCGCAGATACTCAATATCCGCAACGACGTCATCCGTGAGTCCCTCACCACCTTTGCCGGCGTACCCCACCGTCTGCAGTATGTGACTACGGTTAATCATATCCGTTTCATCAACGACTCCAAGGCCACCAACGTCAACTCCTGCTGGTATGCCCTCGAGTCCATGACTACGCCTACCGTGCTCATCCTCGGCGGTAAGGACAAGGGCAACGACTATTCGGAGATCGATGCCCTCGTGCGCGAGAAATGCCACACGCTGGTCTTCATGGGGCTCCACAACGAGAAACTGCACGAACACTTCGACAGCTTCGCCCAACCGCTAACCGCTAACCACTCACCGCTAACCATTATTGACACCGACAACCTCCACGATGCCGTCCGTTCGGCCTACGAGGCTGCTCGTCCCGGCGATACCGTCCTCCTCTCCCCCTGCTGTGCGTCGTTTGATCTGTTCCACAACTACGAGGAGCGCGGCGACCTCTTTATGAACGAAGTGCGCAAACTATAATTCCCCTACCACTATGAGCCTCAGCGACTACCGCATATCGGATATCTTCTCTCGCAAGTACATCGACCGGCCTTTCTGGATCCTGTTTGCGATTCTCATCATCGTGGCTATCATCGCGCTCTTTTCCGCGGGCAGTACCTTGGCTTACGATGCCGGAACGAGTGCCGTGTCGCCGATCCTGAAGCAGATCGTCTTCATCGTCATCGGTGTGGCGATGGCTTTTCTGGTGCAGTATGTGCCCACGTGGATGATCCGCGGCTCCGGCTACGGACTGCTGGCCCTGTCCCTGCTGATGCTCTATTCGATGATGATACCCGGCAATCCCTTTGTGGTCACCATCAATGGCGCCGGACGCTGGTTCAATCTCTTTGGCTTCACCTTCCAACCCTCCGAATTGGCCAAACTGAGCCTCATCATCGTCGTGGCCGACCTGCTGACCCGGATCCGTTCCAATGAGGACGCACGCCGCTATTTCTATTGGACGCTTGGCCTGACCCTTGTCACCATCTTTCCGATCATGACCGGCAATCTCTCCACGGCGCTGCTCCTGGCGGGTGTTATCCTGCTATTGTGGTTCCTGGCGCGTCTGCCGTGGAAATATATCCTCTCCACGATCGGCATCGCGCTGCTCGTGCTCTGCATGGGCTATCTCATCGTCGAGTTTGGTTTCATTCGGCAGCACCGTACCATCAAGTCCGGTCCCTTTAAGCGTGCCATCACCTGGGTGGGACGTGTCGACGATATGTTTGCCGAGCGCAATACCGACGCGGCCGAGTTCCGCCTCACGGACGACAACTACCAGCGCTCTATTGCCAAAGTGGCCGTGGCGCGGGGTGGCAAATCGCCCATAGGCGTGCTGCCCGGTAATAGTAAGGAACGTGACTATCTCCCCTTGGCCTTTGCCGATTATATCTTCGCCATCATTGTGGAGGAGACCGGTATCATCGGTGCGGCAGGATTGATCTTCCTCTATCTCGCTATCCTCTTCCGCGCTTGCTATGCCAGCAGCCGCTATGCCGACTATCAGGCTATGTTAATGGTCATGGGTTTGGCACTGATGCTCACCTGCCAGGCGCTCGTCTCCATGGCCGTAGCCGTTGGCATCGGTCCTGTCACGGGTCAACCCCTGCCGATGATATCCAAGGGTGGTACCAGCGTCATCATCACCAGCCTCTATTTCGGCATCATGATGGCCGTGGCACGCGAACAGAACGAACTCAGTGCCCGCCAGCAGGCCGCCATCGACGACAGCTTCAACGACGCCCCCGACATCGACCTGGAGAACTGATAGGAAATACTGCTCAAGCAGAGATGTAAACGTAAGAATAATTATAAATTGTGTGATACTATGATACGATTTCTGGTAATGGATGTAGATGGCACGCTGACTGATGGTAAGATTTATATGGGTCAGCAGGGCGAGTTGTTTAAGGCTTTTGATATCAAGGACGGCTACGGTATCCGTCATCTCCTGCCCACGAAGGGCATTATCCCCGTTGTCATTACGGCGCGCGAGAGCCGCATCGTGGAGAACCGCTGCCGCGAGCTGGACATCACCGAACTTCATCAGGGCTGCAAGAATAAGTACGAGACATTGCAACAGATTCTCTATCGCTATTCCGTGCTGGACGGCTGCTCATATTCTCTTTCTGACGTAGCTTATGTCGGCGACGATGTGCTCGATCTGCAGTGCATGAATCCTATCAAGGCAGCCGGCGGTTTGGTCTTCTGTCCGCCTGACGCTGTCCCCGAGGTGCGTGCTATCACCGACTTCATCCCCTCCCGCACTGCCGGCAACGGTGCTGTCCGCGAGATCATCGACCACCTCCTCCTCGCCTGATTTGCGCGTAAACCTACCATTTCGCTTGCCAAATTAGTAAAAAGTGCTATCATAATGCATTTTTTTACTAAAATATTTGTGTATATCTAAAATTATTTGTAATTTTGCAGCGTAATAATGATTGGAAAAGCAATCATTAAACCGCAAAATAGTAGTTAATGCATGAAAAGGCAATCATTATGATAGACTATTTTATGACCAATGAAGCACTGATGCAGTATGTGGGCAAACAGATGCAGCAGATGCGGATCAATGCACGCTTGAGCCAGCAGCAGTTGGCTGATCGGGCGGGAGTGTCGCGCTCGACAGTAGCACAAGTAGAGAACGGAAAGGGTATGAAGATGGAGTCCGTTGTGGCAATGTTGCGTGTACTCAATAAACTGGAGATTCTTAATAACTTTGAGACAAATGCCTTGGTAAGTCCTTTATTGATAGCTCAACAGGAAGGTAAAACCCCTAAACGTATTCGTTCTCGTCATGGTTAATTTTGCAAATATTTATCTCTGGGATTTGCATATGGCATCCCTGTCAGAAGATGCTTCCGGACGTATTACGATGGAATATACGCCGGAATTTATCAGTAGCGGTTATAACCCGTCGCCTCTCTTTGTAACACCGGAGAGGGATAAAATCTATGAATTTTCTCAACTGCCATTTGGTACCTATAAGGGCCTTCCGGGCTTTATAGCCGACTGCCTCCCGGATAAGTTCGGTACAGCGATTATCAATCATTGGTTAGAGAAATCCGGTCGTCCGAGAGATAGTTATACAACTATTGAACGCCTTCTCTATCAGGGTTCGCGCGCGATGGGAGCGCTGCGTTTTGAACCGCAGGAACGCAAGGATCTGAATCGGCAAGTCGCGATTGATTTGGACGGATTGATTGCAGCGACTGCTGAGGTGTTGGGAGAGCGGATGCAGTTTAATACGAATCTTAAGACCGACGATGAAGCACTCTTGACTATCCTACGGGTAGGTACCTCTGCCGGAGGAGCACGACCGAAGGCTGTCGTGGCGTATAATAAGGAAACCGGCGATTTGCGTTCAGGGCAAGTAGATGCACCGGAAGGATATGAACATTGGCTGCTGAAATTAGATGGCGTAGATGAGAATAATCCGGGTTCGTATAGCGAGACAACCAATTACGGCTGTTTGGAGTACGCATATTATAAGATGGTGCTGGACTGCGGTATTGAGATGATGGAGTCAAGACTATTGGAGGATGGCAAACGGCATCATTTCATGACCAAGCGCTTCGACCGAATAGGTGGCAGTCATCGTGTACATATGGTCTCGCTTTGCGGAATGGCGCATTATGACTATAATCAGCCGGATTCCTGGTCGTATGAGCAGTTATTCCGAGTGATGCGAGGACTTAGGCTTACACAAGGTGATATGGAGCAGGCATTCAGACGGATGGTATTCAATGTGATAGGCTGCAATCAAGATGATCACACAAAGAATATTGAGTTCCTGATGGATACGGATGGAATATGGAAATTGTCGCCTGCGTATGATATGTCGTATGCAGTCGGGTCGGGATTTACTCGTCGGCATCAAATGTCGGTGAACGGCAAACGCCTCCATATCACGCGCAATGACATGCTTTCTGTGGCAAACGAGGCCGGAATAAAAACTGCGAAAGCCAATGAAATAATAGATCTAACATTGGATGTAATTGGACGATTCAACGACTATGTGGGTGATTTAATCCCTGATTGGATGAAACGACCTATCCAAATGCAATTAAATTCCGTTCAATCAGAGATGTAAATGGAGGATTTTTTTGAAAAGTGTAGTTTTGAAGGGTGAATTTTCATTGAAAAGTGTAAAAGAGATAAACTATGAGTAAAGAGATTGATAAGTTAGAACCGCGTATAGTACGGTCGCACGATGTGCATCTGGATGCCGATTATGCGGAGTGGATTGCTGACTTGAAGTACCGTTATCGTTCGGCTCAGGTCAAGGCTTCTGTGCGGGTTAATTCGGAGAAGTTGCTCTTTAATTGGGAACTGGGACGTGACTTGGTTCAGAAGAAAGCGGAAGAAAAATGGGGTGCCGGAGTGG